>NZ_CEEDDZ010000011.1:0-224315 GCF_979253585.1 Pseudomonas sp. AC463
ACGTATTAGGTAACTGCCCTTCCTCCCAACTTAAAGTGCTTTACAATCCGAAGACCTTCTTCACACACGCGGCATGGCTGGATCAGGCTTTCGCCCATTGTCCAATATTCCCCACTGCTGCCTCCCGTAGGAGTCTGGACCGTGTCTCAGTTCCAGTGTGACTGATCATCCTCTCAGACCAGTTACGGATCGTCGCCTTGGTGAGCCATTACCTCACCAACTAGCTAATCCGACCTAGGCTCATCTGATAGCGCAAGGCCCGAAGGTCCCCTGCTTTCTCCCGTAGGACGTATGCGGTATTAGCGTCCGTTTCCGAACGTTATCCCCCACTACCAGGCAGATTCCTAGGCATTACTCACCCGTCCGCCGCTCTCAAGAGAAGCAAGCTTCTCTCTACCGCTCGACTTGCATGTGTTAGGCCTGCCGCCAGCGTTCAATCTGAGCCATGATCAAACTCTTCAGTTCAAACATCTTTGGGTTTTTAAGAAACCCTAAACTTGGCTCAGCAATCGTTGGTTACATCTTTGATTTCTCGCGGAGTAACTTGTGATGCTGATAATCTTGTTGACTATCAGTCTGACTCCACAAGCACCCACACGAATTGCTTGATTCAGTTGTTAAAGAGCGGTTGGTTAAGATCTTTCGTCTCAACCGAGGCGCGCATTCTACAGCAGCCTCATTTGCTGTCAAGTGATTATTTTCAGAAGTTTTCGAAGAATTCTTCAACAACTTCAACCACTTGCGCTCCAGATCTCTCTGCAGCGGGAGGCGAATTCTACAGCGTTACACGCTGCTGTCAACACCTCTTTTTCAACTTCCTTTTGGCTTCGATGAGCTGAAGCAACTTGCTGACGAAAACATCATAACTCGTTGTTTACCAAGGAGTTTCCGTTTCGACTGCGCCGGAAGTGGGGCGAATTATAGACGTCTGGAATCTGCGGTCAAGCGCTAATTAAGCTTTTGTTGCAGAAGGTGTTTTTTTAGCAATAAGGCGCGGAATTCGACGCATCAGCGGAGGAATCCGCATCACCAATAGCAGCGCACCTATAGAAGCGTAGATAGCCCACTCCTTCAGGTCGGCCCGTACGATCCACAACATATGCAATAAGCCGAGCCCAAGAATCACATACACCAGGCGGTGCAGCTTCTTCCAACGGCTGCCCAGCCGACGCTGGCTATAGCGATTGGACGTCACCGCCAATACCAGCAGCGATAGAAAACCCAATGTACCGACAATAATGTAGGGCCGCTTACGTAGCTCCACGCCCAACTGGGACCAATCCAACCCGAGCACAAAGACGCAATAGGCCGCCAGGTGCAGTACTACATACGCAAAGCACCACAAGCCCAACTGCCGACGCACCGCTATCCACCCTGCCCAACCGCTCAGCTTCTGCAGCGGTGTCATGCTCAGGGTGATCAACAACAGGACCAAGGTTCCCAAACCAAGCCGGTCAACCAGCACTTTCCCCGGATCAGGCCCTAGAGCAAAACTCCACGCTTCATATAGCCACCACAACGGCCACACCGCAGCAGCTATAAAGACGGCAATGCGCCAGATCGGAAACCGCATCAGTAGTTCTTCCGCAAATCAAGATCGGTATAAAGAGAGGCAACCTCATCCGAGTACCCATTGAACATCTGCGTTTCACGGACATTCGGACTGAACAGGCCGCTCGGCAAACGACGCTCGCGCGCCTGCGTCCAACGCGGATGGTCAACTGTGGGATTCACGTTCGCGTAGAACCCATACTCATCCGCCGCAATACTCTGCCACGTTGTCTTGGGCTGCTCGCTCACCAGGCTGATGCGCACAATCGACTTCACGCTCTTGAAGCCGTATTTCCACGGCACTACCAAACGTAACGGCGCGCCATTCTGGTTAGGCAGCTCCCGCCCATACATGCCAACGGCAAGGATCGCCAAAGGGTTCATCGCCTCATCCAGGCGCAACCCCTCTACATAAGGCCAATCGATCAAGCCAAAACTCGAGCGCTGCCCCGGCATGGTTTTTGGGTCCTGAAGGGTTTCAAAGCGGATGTACTTGGCCTTGGAAGTCGGCTCAACCTGTTTGAGCAAGGCAGAAATCGGGAAGCCGATCCAGGGAATCACCATCGACCATGCCTCGACACAGCGTAACCGGTAGATACGTTCTTCCAACTGATAAGGCTTCATGAAGTCTTCCAGAGCATAACGCCCCGGCTTCGCGACCTCCCCGTCGATCACGACACTCCAGGGCTCGGTCTTGAGTGACCCCGCATTCGTCGCCGGATCGCCCTTGCCTGTGCCGAACTCATAGAAGTTGTTGTAGTGGGTGGCGTCCTTGAAGGGAGTAATAGCCTCGTCCTTCACGGTTACCGCCTGCCATTGAGTGCCTGGCAGCTTCTCGGCAAACCAGCTCGGCGCCTTGCCCGGCTCAACATCGGCATAGCGCGCGGCATCTTCGGCGCTGGCGAAGCGCGGCAAGGCACTGGCAGCAATACCGGCAAGGGCACCACCGAGCAAGCTGCGGCGAGAGAGATAGAAGGATTCAGGCGTGACATCCGATTCATGGCAATCGGACGCTTTTGGAAATTTGATTAACATGGCAACTCCGCAGCATTGGAGGACTGATGCACCAATAGACTGCGGAGTATGGGGGAAATTACATTAAGGCAATGTTTTGTCGCGACGCAGATGCAGCAAGTACTGAACCGGCCCCGACGCCGCGTAAACCAGGAACGCCAGCAGCAGGATACGCGGCGGATCGCTGAACACCACTGCGAACACAAGCACCACTACCAGGATCGCCACGAAAGGCACACGCCCTTTCAGGTCGAACTCCTTGAAGCTGTTGTACTTGATGTTGCTGACCATCAGCATGCCCGCAGCCGCAACCATCAACGCCACCAGGAACGACATTTTCGACCCCTGAATGCCGTAGTCGCTGAACGCCCAGACAATACCCGCCACCACACCTGCGGCAGCAGGGCTGGCCAAGCCGATGAAGTAACGCTTGTCGGCAGTCCCCACCTGGGTATTGAAGCGCGCCAGACGCAGCGCAGCCCCCGCGACATAAATGAAGGCAACCATCCAGCCGACCTTGCCCATATCACCCAGCGCCCAGGCAAACGCCAGCAACGCGGGGGCTACACCGAAGGCAACCATGTCCGACAACGAGTCGTACTCGGCACCGAAGGCGCTTTGGGTGTTGGTCATACGCGCCACACGACCATCAAGGCCGTCGAGCACCATGGCCACAAAAATCGCGATGGCAGCAAAACCGAAATACTTGCTGGCACTCGCCGCATCACCTGCTGCCAGCGCGCTCTGGGCGCTCATGGAGTTGATGATGGAATAGAACCCGGCAAACAGGTTCGCCGTGGTGAACAGATTGGGCAGCAGATAGATGCCACGATGCCGGACCTTGCGGCCTTCCGCGTCATGCCCTTCTTCGACATGCTCATCGATCGGCAGCAGGCTTTCGGCGTCAGGAGCCTGGTTTGGCTCTTCGGGACGTTCGCTCATGGACTTTACCTTGCAACGGTGTGAAAAAATTCGACAAATACTTGCGGCGAGTGTTCGCCCGCAAACGATGCAGCTTTATACCAGAACCAGCCCCCCAAACGAAAAAACGCGGCCTAAGCCGCGTTTTCTCTTGATGCGTTCGACTTAGTTTTTGGCTTTGTCGACGATCTTGTTGGCACCGATCCACGGCATCATGGAGCGCAGTTGCTCGCCGATGATTTCGATACCGTGAGCGGCGTTGTTACGACGCTTGGCGGTCATCGAAGGGTAGCCGGTAGCGCCTTCGCTGATGAACATTTTGGCGTATTCGCCGTCCTGAATACGTTTCAGGGCGTTGCGCATGGCCTGACGGGACTCGGCGTTGATCACTTCCGGGCCAGTCACATACTCACCGTATTCGGCGTTGTTGGAGATCGAGTAGTTCATGTTGGCGATACCGCCTTCGTACATGAGGTCAACGATCAACTTCAGTTCGTGCAGGCATTCGAAATAGGCCATTTCCGGCGCGTAGCCAGCTTCAACCAGGGTTTCGAAACCGGCTTTGACCAGCTCAACGGTACCGCCGCACAGAACGGCTTGTTCGCCGAACAGGTCGGTTTCAGTCTCGTCCTTGAAGGTGGTTTCGATGATACCGGTACGGCCGCCGCCAACGCCTGCTGCGTAGGACAGTGCAACGTTTTTGGCGTTGCCCGAAGCGTCCTGGTAGATAGCGATCAGGTCAGGGATGCCGCCGCCTTTGACGAACTCGGAACGCACGGTGTGACCCGGCGCTTTTGGCGCGATCATGATCACGTCCAGGTCAGCGCGTGGCACAACTTGGTTGTAGTGAATCGCGAAGCCGTGGGAGAAGGCCAGGGTGGCGCCCTTCTTGATGTTCGGCTCGATTTCGTTTTTGTACAGCGCGGACTGGAACTCGTCCGGGGTCAGGATCATGACCAGGTCGGCAGCCGCAACGGCGGAAGCAACGTCAGTCACTTTCAGGCCATGGGCTTCAGCCTTGGCAACAGTGGCCGAGCCTTTGCGCAGACCAACAGTCACGTCAACGCCGGAGTCTTTCAGGTTGCAAGCTTGCGCGTGACCCTGGGAGCCGTAGCCGATGATGGCGACTTTTTTGCCCTGGATGATCGACAGGTCACAATCTTTTTCGTAATAAACTTTCATGAGGTTCCTCTATATATCCAGGCCGTGAGGCCATTCACTAATTGGGTTAGATGCTGAGTACTTTGTCGCCACGGGCAATCCCGGTGACACCACTGCGTACAGTTTCCAGAATCGAGGCCGTCCCGATCGACTGGATGAAGCTGTCCAGTTTGTCGCTTGTACCGGTCAGTTGAACGGTATAAACGCTGGCGCTCACATCGACGATCTGCCCGCGATAGATGTCGGTAGTGCGTTTGATCTCGGCACGTTGGGCACCCGTGGCCTTGACCTTGACCAGCATCAGCTCGCGCTCGATGTGGGCACTTTCCGACAGGTCGACCAGCTTGACCACTTCGATCAGCTTGTTGAGGTTCTTGGTGATCTGCTCGATCACCTCATCGTGGCCCACGGTGGTCAACGTCAGGCGCGACAGGGTCGGGTCTTCGGTCGGTGCCACGGTCAGGCTTTCGATGTTGTAGTTGCGTTGCGAAAACAGGCCGACAACACGAGACAGTGCGCCAGGCTCGTTCTCCAGAAGCAGGGAGATAATGTGCCGCATGATTAAGTACGCTCCGTCTTGTTCAGCCACATGTCGCGCATAGAGCCGTCTTTGATCTGCATCGGGTAGACGTGCTCGCTGGTATCCACTTGAATATCGAGGAACACTAGGCGGTCCTTCATGGCGAACGCCTCTTCCATCTTCGGCTTCAGATCTTTCAGATCGGTGATGCGCATGCCGACGTGGCCATAGGCTTCAACCAACTTGACGAAATCCGGCAGCGATTCCATGTAGGAATGGGAGTGACGGCTGTTGTAGCTCATGTCCTGCCACTGGCGAACCATGCCGAGTACGCCGTTGTTCAGGCAGACGATCTTCACCGGAAGGCCGTACTGCAAGCACGTCGACAGTTCCTGGATGTTCATCTGGATGCTGCCTTCACCGGTGACGCACGCAACGTCGGTGTCCGGGAAGCTCAGCTTCACACCCATGGCCGCAGGGAAACCAAAGCCCATCGTGCCCAGGCCGCCGGAGTTGATCCAACGGTTAGGCTTGTCGAACTTGTAGTACTGCGCGGCGAACATCTGGTGCTGGCCCACGTCGGAGGTCACAAAGGCATCGCCCTTGGTCACTTCGCACAGGGTCTCGATCACGGTTTGTGGCTTGATGATGCTGCCGTCGCCCTTGTCGTAAGGGAACAGGCCGCGGTCGCCGCGCCATTCGTCGATCTGCTTCCACCAGCTGGCAACGGATTCCTTGTTCGGCGTTTCGCCGATGTCCTTCAGCGCGGCGACCATTTCGGTCAGTACGCTTTCCACTGGACCTACAATCGGCACGTCGGCCTTGATGGTCTTGGAGATGGACGCCGGGTCGATGTCGATATGGATGATCTTGGCGTTCGGGCAGAACTTGCTCGCGCCGTTGATCACACGGTCATCGAACCGCGCGCCGACCGCCAGGATTACGTCGGCGTGGTGCATGGCCAGGTTGGCGGTGTAGCTGCCGTGCATACCGAGCATACCGACGAACTGACGGTCTGTACCCGGGAAGGCACCAAGACCCATCAGGGTATTGGTCACCGGAAGGTTGAGCAACTTGGCCAGTTCGGTCAGCGGTGCGGAACCGCCGCCCAGAATCACGCCACCGCCCGAGTACAACACAGGACGCTTGGCAGCCAGCAGCATTTCTGCCGCCTTGCGGATTTGGCCCGAGTGCCCGCGAACGGCCGGGCTGTAGGAACGCAGCTTGGCTTTCTTCGGGAAAACGTATTCGAATTTTTCCGCCGGGTTGGTCATGTCTTTCGGGATATCGACCACCACAGGACCCGGGCGACCGGACTGTGCGAGGTAGAAGGCCTTTTTCATGACTTCCGGGATTTCCGACGCGTGCTTGATCATGAAGCTGTGTTTCACGATCGGCCGGGAGATACCGATCATGTCGGTTTCCTGGAATGCATCGGTACCGACCATGGTGCTGGCAACCTGGCCAGAAATGATCACCATCGGGATGGAGTCCATATACGCAGTCGCGATGCCGGTAATGGCATTGGTTGCGCCTGGGCCGGACGTTACCAGTACCACGCCGGCTTTACCGGTGGCACGGGCATAACCGTCAGCCATATGGGTCGCGGCCTGTTCGTGGCGAACCAGGATGTGGTTGACAGCCGGTTCCTTGAACAGTGCGTCGTAAACATGCAGCAGAGCACCACCTGGGTACCCGTAGATATAGTCGACGCCTTCGTCACGCAAAAAGCGGACGAGCATCTCACCGCCAGATAAAAGCTCCACGTTGTTCACCTCTAAAACGCCAGAATACCGTCCGTTGAAAACCGACGGGTCTTAATAGGTTTACTTCTCAACAGAGCATGAGCGACGGTGGTCGCCGACTACGTCAGCACTGACTGAGCAAGTATTGGGATCGTCCCAAGTGTTGCGGGCTTTTCCCACCCAGCGCGAGGTAACGCGTTGCGGGTGTAACAGGTCGGCGCGGATGTGCGCCTCATGATCTGCCGAGCGGGTCTGCTTCTGGCAGTCCCGATACAGCGGACTTTGGATTCTTCTGTTTCAGCCCCTTCAAGTCAAGCAATAATTGCGCTTTTTTCCAACTAAGCGCATGAGAACGTAGAAGAAAGGGCTTTGAGGAGGGATAAAACTCGCCTGAATGTCGTCAAGCGGTAGAAATGTGCGCAAGACTGCCGGAAAACCCGACAGTCAGGCAATTAACGAGCGTCGACGATCAGTTGATCGAACTTTTTCAGCGCATTGCGCAATCCAAGGCTTTCCCGCGGCCGGTCGGCGTAGACCATCTCGGCCATTTCCATAATCCCGGAAGCATTCGGCAATGGCAGGTCCTGTTCGAGGATCTGCTTCATGCGCGCCAGGAAGATCCACTGCAGCCACTGATGGAAGTCCAGCGTGTCCACCGAAAACGGCTCGACACTGCTGAGCGCCTCAACGCTGGGGGGCACTTCGTCCCACCAGCCTTGCACGCGGAGTTCGCGCTCAATCAGCAATAACTGTTCGGCAATCGCTGGAAAACGCGCATCCATCAGAGGCTGACCTTGGCTTTCTGCCGCGCCTGGGCAGCGCCGGCGGCATCGCCTTGCGCTGCACGCGCATCGCCGATCAACGCCCACAGGCTGGCTTGCAGGTCAGGACGGCCATTGGCCAGGGTCAGGCCACGGCGGGCGAACTGCTCGGCTTGCGGCGCGTCGCCCTGTGCCATGCGCACCTGTGCCAGGCGATACAGCACTTGGGGCTCACGCGGCGCCACACGTTGGGCGCGCTCCAGGCTCGACGATGCACCATTCAAGTCGCCACCGGCCTGCTGTTGCTGGGCTGTGGTCAGCAAGGCCAGTACCGGGCCATCCAGTTGCTCGTCGGCCGACAGGCCACCCGCACTGGAGGACGACGGTATGCCACTTGGCGTCGACGGCATGGTGTAGGTGCCTTGGGTGACAGGCGCGGTCTGGATCGGCGTCGTGTCGATCGGCCCGGAGGTGCTCGGCCCTGGGGTCCAAGGCTCGGCACTGATCGGCGCGGACGTGGCCGCGCCCGCCCCCGGCACCATCACTACCACACCCGAATCCTGCGGCACGGCTTGAGTCGCAACCTGGGCGGGACGATTGGTCACGGTCTGACGGAACCCGCCATTGGCCGAGATCCGGTCGTTATTGGAGACAGCCGTGCTCGAATCCACCACGGGAATTGAGCCGCGCTGCACGCTGGCGCAACCATTGAGCAAAGCCAGAGCTGTAATAGCTGGAATCCACCACTTGTTCACTTGAAACCCTCTTTGCTTAATTCATCCAGCCCTTGACCCAATCCATCACCGATTCCGCGTCAGCAGGCGCACTGCCAGCGCACGTGGCCCCGGGTGGCGGTTCGCTGCCGCGAATATACGGCATCTGCACCGCGCCTGGGCAGTTGGCGTCAGAGCCCTGGCCGGTATGCGGATCAATCCAGGCCTGCACAATATTGTCTGGTTGCGGCATGTTCAGCGGCAGCGGGTCGGCCTTGCGCATAAAGCTGGTCCAGACCTGCAGCGCACCGGTCGCGCCGGTAAATGGCGTTTTGCCGTTGTCATCGCGACCCAGCCACACCACCGCCAGCACATCCTGGCCGAAGCCGGCGAACCAACTGTCACGCGAATCGTTACTGGTACCGGTCTTGCCCGCCAGCGTCAGGTTCGAAGGCAGTACTTTGTAGACCGAGCTACCGGTACCTTCACGCATCACACGCTGCATGGCGTTCTGGATCAGGTAGATGGAACCTGCGTCGAAGCGCTGCTGAATCTGGAACGGGTAGCGCTTGAGCGGCTCGCCCTCGGCGGTCAGCACGCTGCGAATCCCACGCATCGGCGTATTGAAACCACCGTTGGCGAGAGTCTGGTACATGGTCGCCACTTCCATCGGCGTCATCGCACCAGCGCCCAGCAGGATCGACGGGAAGGCCGGGAATTCGCGGGTGATGCCCAGGCGTGCGAGCGTCTTGAGCACGTTCGGCACACCCACTTCCAGACCCAGCCGGGAGGTGGAGATGTTGTAGGAATGCGCCAGCCCCTGATACAGGAAAACCGTGCCGTGGGAGCGGCGATCGAAATTCTGTGGCGTCCATACCTGGCCATCGGCGCCTTTGACCGACAGCGGGTCATCCGACAGCCAACTGGTCAGGGAATATTTGCTCGGTTTTTCCAGCGCGGTCAGATAAACCGCCGGCTTGACCAGCGAGCCAATCGGCCGCACGGCATCTAGAGCGCGGTTGAAGCCGGCGAAACTGGCCTGACGGCTGCCGATCATGGCCTGGACTTCACCGGTTTCCGGGTTGGTCACCACCATCGCCGCTTCTACATCTTCGGAGCCCTTACGGCCGGTCAGACGCTTGAAGGTGTCATTGACTGATGCTTCGGCCTTCATCTGCAGAATCGGGTCGAAACTGGTAAAGATCCGCAGGCCTTCTTCGGTCAAGTCTTCGTCGCGATAGTCTTCACGCAACTGGCGCTTAACCAAATCGATAAAGCCTGGGAAGGAACTGTCCGCCAGCTTGCCGCGAGTAGTTACACCCAGTGGCATTTTCTTCGCTGCAGCCACTTGTTCAGCCGTGGCAACGCCCTGCTGCTCAAGCACGTCGAGCACCAGATTGCGGCGTTCCAATGCACGCTCAGGATTACGCCGCGGGTTGTAGTAGGACGGCCCCTTGACCATGCCCACCAGCAACGCAACTTGATGCAACTTCAGCTCGGACAGTGGCTGGCCAAAGAAGAACTGGCTGGCCAGACCGAAGCCGTGCACCGCGCGCTGGCCGTCCTGGCCGACGAATACCTCGTTGAGGTAAGCCTCGAGGATTTCCTGCTTGCTGTAATGCAGCTCAAGCAGCATCGCCATCATGGCTTCGGTGAGCTTGCGGGTCAGGCTGCGCTCGTTGGTGAGGTAAAAGTTCTTCACCAACTGCTGGGTCAGCGTACTGCCGCCCTGGGTCATCTTGCCGCCCGAGGTGTTCACCCAAATGGCGCGGGCAATCGACTTCGGCGACACGCCCCAGTGGCTGTAGAAATCGCGGTCTTCCACGGCAACCAGGGTTTCGAGCAGATACGGCGGCACCTGATCAAGCTTGATCAGGATGCGATCCTCAAGGTTCTTGGGGTAGATGCCGCCGATCATCAGCGGTTCCAGACGCACTACGGGCAGCTTGGAGCCGTTAAGCGAAGACAGCTCCGCTACGTAGTCACCGGAAAAGCGCACACGCACCGGCTGGGCTTTTTCCAGGCCTTCGTAGAACTGGAAGCCACGGGTATTCAAGTCAACGGTATTGCCGCTCACCGCCGCCGCACCCGGGCCATTGCTCACCGGCTCACGGCGATAACCCAACGCGTCGAGTTCGGTAAGGAAGTCATCCTTGCTCAGCTTCTGGCCGGTGAACAATTCCAGCGGGCGTGCGTACACCTTGGCCGGAATGGTCCAGCGCTTGCCGGAGAACTTCTCCTGGACCACGGCGTCGAGGTACACCGCGAAGCCTGCGAGCACCACAAGGCCAACCAGGCCGAGCTTGAGCGCCCAGCCAAGCCAAGGGCGCAGGCCACGGGAAGGAGGTTTTTTACGGGAACGGGGAGATCGGGTTCGAGTCATGGCGGCGGATTATACGCACTTTATTGACGATCAACATGAGCCGGACAGCGGTTTGCACGACCGGCTGTAACCGCCATAATGCCGGCCATGATTTCCCCCAGTCTTTGAAGGATCGCCCGTGAGCCAGTCCCTGATCGCAGCCCTGCAAAACCCGGCTTTATACCCTCATCCGGTTGAAGCGTTCCAAGTCATCGAAACCCACATCTCCTGGGTTATCCTGACCGGCCCCTACGCTTATAAGCTGAAGAAGCCGATGAACTTCGGCTTCCTGGACTTCACTCAGCTGGACGATCGCGGGCACTTCTGCAGAGAAGAGCTGCGCCTCAACCAACGCCTGACCGAAGATTTGTATCTTGAAGTGTTGCCAATCACCGGCACGGCAGACGCTCCGCAATTGGGCGGCGAAGGCCCGGCGATCGAGTACGCGCTGAAAATGCGTCAATTCCCGCAGAGCCAACTGCTCAGCACCTTGCAGGCCAATGGCGAACTGACCAGTGCGCACATTGACGAGATGGCCAAGCAGATCGCGCACTTCCACCTCACTGCGCCGAAAGTCCCGCAGGCTCACGCGGCCGGCACCCCGGATGAAGTGATGGCGCCGGTGCGGCAGAACTTTGACCAGATCCGCCCGTTCCTCAGCGACAAGGCCGACCTGGCTCAACTGGAAGCGCTGCAAGCCTGGGCCGAAAGCAGTTTCGAACGCCTCAAGCCATTGCTGGCACAACGCAAGGCGGATGGCTTCACCCGTGAATGCCACGGTGATATTCACTTGGGCAACGCCACCTTGATCGATGGCCAAGTGGTGATCTTTGACTGCATCGAATTCAACGAGCCTTTCCGCTTCACCGACGTCTGGGCCGACACCGGTTTCCTGGCCATGGACCTTGAAGACCGTGGCCTCAAATCCCTGGCGCGGCGCTTTATCAGCCAGTACCTGGAGTTGACCGGCGACTATCAGGGCCTGGAAGTACTGAATTTCTATAAAGCCTACCGCGCGCTGGTACGCGCCAAGGTTTCGCTGTTCAGCATGCCGAGCGAAGCCAGCCCGGTGCAACGTGCCACTACTCTGCGCCAATACCGCAACTACGCGAACCTGGCGGAAAGCTACAGCACCATCCCATCGCGCTTCCTGGCCGTTACCCACGGTGTTTCAGCAGTAGGCAAAAGCCACGTTGCCATGCGCCTGGTGGAAGCTTTGGGCGCCGTGCGCGTGCGTTCGGATGTGGAGCGCAAGCGCCTGTTCGGCGAGCAGCAGGTAGAAAACACGCCGCAGGCCGGTATTTACGCAGCGGATGCCAGCACGGCAACCTACGCCCGGCTGAATGAAATTGCCGATACCGTACTGCGCGCCGGCTACCCGGTGGTGCTGGATGCTACTTTCCTCAAACGCGACCAACGCGACGCAGCGGCCAAGGTTGCCGAAGCCACGGGTGCGCCCTTCCTGATTTTGGATTGCAACGCGCCACAAGCCGTTATCGCCAGCTGGCTGGAGCAACGTCAGGCGGATAAAAACGACCCTTCCGACGCTACGCTAAGCGTTATCGAAGAACAGCAGGCTAATCGCGACCCACTGACGGCCGAAGAACTGTTGCTGAGCAAGCGCGTGGAGACCAATGAAAGCGGGACCCTTGACGCTTTGGTCGCACATATTCGCCAACGCCTGCCCGGCCTGTAAGAAAAATTTCTTGGTCGTGTCGTCTACTTGGGCGCACGGCCAAGCAATAGTGGCACTATAATGGCGTCATAAATCCAACAGGAGTCGCCTTCATGAGTCAGCCCAAGCTTCTCGATACCCCGCTTTACTCGCTCCTGCACAAAGACAACATCCGCGGTTTCAACCAGGAACGTCCAAAAGACGGCACCATCGACATGCGTGGGGGCGACTTCCGTGGCCTGGACCTGCGCGAGCTGAATGCGACGGGCGTGGATTTCACCGACGCGTACTTTCGCTCCACCGATTTGCGCGGCCTGGACTTGCGTGACTGTTCACTGGAAGGCGCCAGCCTGGCCCATGCGCAGATCTCCGGAACCTACTTCCCGCCTGAACTGACCGCCGACGAGATCCTCATGTCGGTGAATTTCGGCACCCGCCTGCGCTACCGCACCAAGTAACCATCCCCGACTCTGCCCCGGTTACGCACAGACGTACCGGGGATCCTCGCATGCCCCCCCGTCAAAATCCCCGCGCCATTCTTATAAGCGTTTAAGCCGTTTCTGACCAAAGAACTACGCTTTTCCTACTGAGCGCTACACTCCTGTTCAGGCTTGCCTGGTCACGATACCCACCGCACCATTCGGCCGTCGCAAGGAGGCTTGATGAACGATGAGCTGCAACACCTGAAAAACCTCGGCAAGACGTCAGCACAGTGGCTGCATGCGGTGGGCATCCACAGTGCGTCGGACCTGCGCCGACTGGGGGCCGTCGATGCGTACCGGGCGGTACGTACTCGCGGGTTTCGGGCATCCAAAGTGCTGCTGTATGCAATCGAGGGGGCGTTGATGGATGTGCACTGGAATGACATTCCTGTCGAACGCAAAGAAGCGCTGAACCGCCAGCTTGACGCTATTTCGGCGCGGCAGAAGAATTAAATCAGCCAACAAACCTAATGTTTACAGGCATTTCGAACGAACGTTTGAGGAAAACCCTACAGCGCGACAAATCAGATGTTGACTCTCAAATGAGAATCGTTATGATTATCACAACTGGTCGCGAGATCAGCCGATAACTGAAAGACCATTGGTTCGGACTCTCAGATTATCTCCTCATCAGGCTAATCACGGTTATTTGACCCGGCTTTTTGCCGGGTCTTTTTTTACCTATAAGAAAGCTGCCTGTAAAAAGCTCAGCGCGCGATGATCAGCGGATGCCCGCGCTCCGGATGCGGCTGCACCAGCACATCCAAACCAAACACAGCCTTCAACGGTTCCGGACGCATAACCTGCGCCGGTGTGTCCAAGGCGTGGGCGCGCCCCTCCTCCAGCAACAGAATCCGATCGCAGTAGCGGGCGGCCAGGTTCAGGTCATGCAGGATCACCAATACGGCTGCGCCACGGTCGGCAAAGGTGCGAATAGCCTGCAATGTAGTGTGCTGATGCAAGGGGTCAAGCATCGAAGTAGGCTCATCCAGCAGCAATGTCTGCCCCGTTTCACCTGGCCATAGCTGCGCCAGCACCCGCGCCAGGTGCACGCGCTGACGCTCGCCCCCGGACAACGCCAGGTAACTGCGACCACTCAAGTGGCCCACATCCGCGGCCTGCAGCGCCGCCTCGATAATCTCGTCATCGCGCACACGGCCAGTCTGATGAGGCAAACGCCCCATACCAACGACCTCTTCCACGCGAAACGCAAAATCCAGCGTCGAGGTTTGCGGCAACACCGCCAACCGCTGTGCCCGCTGCGAGCCGCTCCAGTCCTTGAGCGCCTGCTGACCCAGCCACACTTTGCCCTGGTCCGGCGGCAGCTCACCGCACAACGCACCGAGCAATGTGCTCTTGCCCGCGCCATTGGGGCCGAGCACGCCGAGCACCTGGCCGGGCAGCAGGTCGAGGGTGATGTCCGCCAGGACGGTCTTGTGGCCGCGACGGATGTGCAACCCTTCCACGCGAAGCATCAGGCGCGCCCTCGCAACAACAGGTAAAGAAAAAACGGTGCGCCAATAAACGCGGTGACAATACCGATCGGTAGTTCAGCTGGCGCCAGGGCCAGTCGAGCGACCAAATCGGCAAACAGCAACAGGCTCGCGCCCGCCAATATCGACGCCGGTAACAGCACGCGATGATCAGGCCCCGCCAGCAGGCGCACCAGATGCGGTACCACCAGCCCAACAAAACCGATCATGCCCGCCGCCGCCACGGCCGCGCCCACACCGAGCGCGGTGCAGAACACCAGCTCGCGCTTAAGCCCTTCTACATCAATTCCAAGGTGACTGGCCTCCGACTCACCCAGCAGCAGCGCATTCAACGCCTTGGCCCGGCGTGGCAACCACAGCGCCACACCGGCGCTCACCAGCAGCAACGGCCACAGGCGCGAATAACTGGCGCCATTGAGGCTGCCCAGGTTCCAGAACGTGAGCGTGCGCAGGGTCGCGTCGTCCGCCAGGTAAGTGAACAGCCCGACCGCCGAGCCCGCCAGCGCCGTCAAGGCAATACCGGCGAGCAGCATCGTTGCAACATTAGTCTGCCCATTACGCCGCCCCAGCCGGTACACCAGCGCAGTTACGCCCAGGCCACCGAGGAATGCGCACAGCGACAAAAGATACGGCCCGAACGCATCCGGTAAACCGCCAAAAAACGAACCGCCGACAATCGCCACCGCCGCCCCCAGCGCCGCACCACTGGAAACGCCGACCAACCCAGGATCGGCCAGCGGGTTGCGAAACAGCCCCTGCATGGCCACGCCCGACAACGCCAATACACCTCCGACCGCCAGCCCCAGCAGGGTGCGCGGCAAACGAATCTGCCCCAGGATCAGCTCAGCCTGCTCTAACCCCTGCGCCGGGATCGGCATGCCCATCAAGCGCAACGCCGCCTTGAGCGTATCCAGCAGCGGCAGGCTCACCGGCCCCAGGGCCAAGGACAGCCAGATCGCCAGCACACACAGCAGCGCCAGCCCGATAAACAACGTTCGCGGTTTAACCAGAGTGGTCATGGTGCGGCTTTAGCCTGGGACGGATAGAAACCTTGCGACAGTTTTACAAGACTTTGCGGCAGACGCGGGCCCAAGCCCCCCACCAACAAGGTCGGGTCCAGCTCGAACACCCGCCCGCTCTTGGCGGCCGGCGTGGCGGCCAGGATCGGGTTTTCCTTGAACAAGGCCGCGCGGGCCGCGTCACCGGTGAGGGCGCGATCGGCAAACACCAGTACGTCTGGGCTCAAACCTGCCAGCGACTCTACCGAGAACGGTTTGTAGCCAGTATGCGTCGCCAGGTTATGCCCGCCGGCGTGCTGCAGCATCCAGTCGGCGGCGGTGTCCTTGCCGGCAATCAGCGGCTTGCCGCCAGCATGCCCGAGCAACAGCAACACGCCGGGTGATTTTTGCGTGGCTTGAACCTTGGCAACCCAGGCTTTCTGCTGGTCCAGCGCCTGTGCATATCCGGCAAACAATTCGTTGGCCTTGGCTTCACTGCCCAGCAGCTTGCCCAGGTGGTCAAGGGTGCCTTTGAGGGTGGGCAAATCCGGCTCTGCCGAAAACATTTCCACCTGCACGCCCGCGCCGCGAATCTGCGCCAACACCGGCGGCGGGCCCATTTCCTCAGTGCCGACCAATACCTGCGGGCGCAGGCTCAGAATGCCTTCGGCCGACAACTGGCGCTGATAGCCGATACTCGGCAATGCCTTGAGGGATTCGGGGTGCTGACTGGTGGTGTCCACCCCCACCAGCTTCGACTCGCCGCCCAAGGCCGTCACCCATTCCGACAGCGCGCCACCGGCACTCACCCAGCGTTGAGGCAGTTCAGAGGCTTGCGCCCCGTGGTTGACCAGCAGTCCGACAACAAGCGCAATAGCACTGGCACTCAGGCGCATAACAGGGTTTCCTTCCAGGGGCAGGGCCTTCGGGTACTCATCGATGTGACATTTAACCTGTGCAGCGCATCGAACCGAGCACCCAGTCAGCTAACGGGCGAAGCCGGCATTTGATAATTGTTTGCATTTGAACGTCAAGGCATAAGGATTTAAATGAAGTTTCTCTGCCCCTCCGACGCCCTGGCGCCCGATAGCAGCCTCGGGTTTGATATCGACGGCTGCAAGCTGCTGGCCGTGCGCCGGGGCGGCGTTGCCTACTTCTATATCAACCGCTGCCCCCATCGCGGCATCCCGCTGGAATGGCAGCCCGACCGCTTTCTTGACGACAGTGCCAGCCTGATCCAGTGCGCCACCCACGGCGCACTGTTCCTGATCGAAAGCGGCGAATGCATCGCCGGCCCGTGCGCGGGGCAAAGCCTTACTGCCCTGCCCGGCCGCGAAGACGCACAGGGATTGTGGGTGCAGCTTTAGTCGCCGAGCTGCACGTCCAGTCGGCGGTCCACGTAGATTTCCTCGGGCGTGACCTTCACCCCATACGCCAACACTTCCACCCCGGCCGCCTTGGCCTCGCGCAGCGCGGCGGCGTAGCCGGGGTCGATTTCCACGGCCGGCCGCACCGCGTCGATGCCCGATAGGTTGACGCAATACAACTGCACCGCCCGCACGCCATCACGGGCCAGGTGCGCCAGCTCCCTCAGGTGCTTGGCGCCGCGCTGGGTCACGGCATCGGGGAAGGCGGCCACACTTGAGCCATCAAAACCCAAGGTCACGCTTTTGACTTCGACATAGGCCGCGCCATCGGGGTAATCCAGGCGGAAATCGATACGGCTTTTTTCCTGCCCGTAAGGCACCTCGCGCTTCAACCCGGTAAAGCCGTTCAGCTCGGTGATTACCCCCGCGCGCAGTGCTTCTTCTATCAGCTGGTTGGCCCGCGCGGTGTTGACACACGCCAGCCGCCCTTGTGGCGTCTCGGCGATTTCCCAAGTGCCCGGCAGCTTGCGCTTGGGGTCGTTGGAACGGCTGAACCAGACCTGCCCGCCTTCCACCATGCAATTGAGCATCGAGCCGGTGTTTGGGCAGTGAATGGTGAGTAACTCGCCGGTAACGGTTTCGATATCGGTGAGAAAACGCTTGTAGCGGCGAATCAACCGCGCTTCTTCGAGAGGAGGATAAAAACGCATCAGCCTTGCCAGCTCCGCAAGCCACGGGCGATGCGCTCCACCGCCTCCTGTAGCCGAGCAAGATTTTGCGTATAGGCAAAGCGCACATGGTGCCCGGCTTGATAACGACCGAAGTCCAGGCCGGGGGTAAACGCCACATGCTCGGTTTCGAGGAAGTGCCGGCAGAACGCGAAGGCATCGCCGCCGAACTTGCTGATATCCGCGTACAAATAAAACGCGCCTTCCGGTTCGACCGCGATACCAAAACCCAGCTCGCGCAACGCCGGCAACAGAAAGTCCCGGCGACGCCCAAATTCGGCGCGGCGTTCTTCCAGGATGCTCAGGGTTTGCGGGGTAAAGCAGGCCAGAGCGGCATGCTGGGCCATGCTTGGCGCGCTGATGTAAAGGTTCTGCGCCAACTTCTCCAGTTCACCCACCGCTTCCGGAGGCGCCACCAGCCAACCCAGGCGCCAGCCGGTCATGCCGAAATACTTGGAAAAACTATTTAGGACAAACGCCTCATCGTCCACTTCCAGCACGCTGGCGGCGTCGGTGCCGTAGGTCAGGCCGTGATAGATCTCGTCCACCACCAGATGGCCGTTGCGTGCCTTGATGGCACTGGACAGCCCGGCCAATTCATCGCGAGTGAGGATGGTGCCGGTCGGGTTGGCCGGGGACGCGACCAGTGCGCCGACGCTGTCCTGGTCCCAGTGTTTGGCCACCAGATCGGCGGTCAGTTGGTAGCGCACCTCGGGGCCGACCGGCACCAGTTGCGCCGCGCCTTCCACCAGGCGCAGGAAATGCCGGTTGCAGGGGTAACCCGGGTCGGCCAGCAGCCAATGTTTGCCCGGGTCCACCAAAAGGCTGCTGGCCAGCAGCAGGGCGCCGGAGCCGCCGGGGGTAATCAGGATGCGCTCGGGGTCGATGTTCAGGCCGTAGCGCTGCTGATAGAAGCCACTGATCGCCTCACGCAGTTCCGGCAGGCCGCGGGCTGCGGTGTAGCGGGTCTTGCCGTTGGCCAGTGCCGCCTGGCCAGCCTGGATGATCGGTTCGGCGGTGGTGAAATCCGGCTCGCCGATTTCCAGGTGGATCACATCATGGCCGGCTGCCTGCAGCTCATTGGCGCGCGCCAGCAACGCCATGACATGAAACGGTTCGATGGCGCGACTGCGCGCACTGTAGGGCTGAGCCATTAGCCTTCCTTAACGGTGAGGACAAAATCAGGATTCTACCGAACCCTCGCGGTAAAACATGCTCTATTGCCTGCCCGGCCACCTTGGTGGTTCGGGCAAGCGCGCGCAAAACGACTAAAATCAACATTCGAGACGTGACATACCCAGCAACGACGGGCCACTGCACTTTGCAACCCGTACGCGACGGGCCTCGACAACCGGGAGTGGCGCACCCCGAATCTATCTGGTAAGTTCGCCCGCTTGCAGCCGCAGGGCCGGCAGGTGTCGGTGACGTTGCAATCCTGCGCAATGGATTAGAAGAGTGAGAGGCGGTCTATTCATGTCCACCCAAGCAAAGCAACAGAGCATCAGCGGTTTCCAACCCTACGTCGAGTCGAAGGGTGAGGAATACATGGGCAAGCCCATGCGCGAGCACTTCTCCAAAATCCTGAAGCAGTGGAAACAGGACTTGATGCAGGAAGTCGACCGCACGGTTGACCACATGAAGGACGAAGCAGCCAACTTCCCGGACCCGGCCGACCGTGCCAGCCAGGAAGAGGAATTCGCCCTCGAACTGCGCGCCCGTGATCGCGAGCGCAAGCTGATCAAAAAGATCGACAAGACCCTGCAACTGATCGAAGACGAAGAATACGGCTGGTGCGAATCCTGCGGCGTCGAGATCGGTATCCGTCGCCTGGAAGCCCGCCCTACCGCGGACCTCTGCGTAGACTGCAAGACCTTGGCTGAAATCAAGGAAAAACAGGTCGGCAAGTAATCCTGCCGAGCTGAACGAATGGGGCGTGCAAACGCCCCATTTTTGTTTCTGGCGTTTACCGTTTTTCCAGTAGTATCCGGCCCATGACAGCCTCTACCTATATCGGGCGTTTCGCCCCCACGCCCAGCGGCCACTTGCACTTCGGCTCGCTGGTTGCCGCCCTCGCCTCCTACCTTGATGCCCGCGCCAACCACGGCCGCTGGCTGATGCGCATGGAAGACCTCGACCCTCCCCGTGAAGAGCCCGGCGCCCAGGCCGCCATCCTGCACGCCCTGGAAAGCTACGGCTTTGAGTGGGACGGGGAACTGGTCCGACAAAGCGAGCGGCATGATGCCTACGCCAAAGTGCTGAACGACATGTTCAACCACGGCCTGGCCTACGCCTGCACCTGTTCGCGCAAACAGCTGGAGCCCTACAACGGGATTTACCCAGGGCTGTGCCGCAATGCCGGCCACGAGCAGCACGATGCCGCCATCCGCTTACGCGTTCCCGAGTTGGAGTACCACTTTACTGACCGCGTGCAGGGCGAATTCCGACAACACCTGGGCCGCGACGTTGGCGACTTCATCATCCGTCGCCGCGACGGGCTCTATGCCTATCAACTGGCCGTGGTCCTCGACGACGCCTGGCAAGGCGTGACGGATATCGTGCGCGGTGCCGACCTGCTCGACTCCACGCCGCGCCAGCTGTACCTGCAAGAGTTGCTGGGCCTGCGCCAACCGCGCTACCTGCACGTACCGCTGATCGTGCAGCCGGACGGTAACAAATTGGGCAAATCCTACCGCTCGCCGCCGTTGACACCCGACCAGGCCACGCCTTTGCTATTAAGGGCCCTGCGCGCCCTCGGCCAGCAACCCGGCAGCGAATTGCTCCACGCCAGCCCACGGGAGCTGCTGGATTGGGGCATCGCGCATTGGGATGCCAGCCAGATCCCGCGCACACTCACGCTGGCCGAAGCGCAATTGAACTGAAGGCGCTTGCAGCTTGCCAACCATCCGTTACCATCGCCGCAGTTTTTAACTCAGAGGCCAACATGTACATCTATCGATTGGTCCTGCTGCTGGTCGTCGGGATCTACCTGTTTTCTCCCGCCATCATGGATTGGTGGATCGACGCCACGGGCGCCTGGTACCGCCCTTATCTGCTGTGGCTGATCCTGATCGTCGTGACTTTCATCCTGCAGAGCCAAAAAGATGCCGATGAGCTTTAGCCTCACCCAGATGCTGCTGATCAGCGCCGCCTACCTGGCGGCGTTGTTCGGCGTCGCCTGGATCAGTGAGCGCGGAATGATTCCGCGGGCGATCATTCGCCATCCGTTAACCTACACCTTGTCCCTCGGCGTCTACGCCAGCGCCTGGGCGTTTTATGGCACGGTGGGCCTGGCCTACCAGTATGGTTACGGTTTTCTGTCCAGCTACCTGGGCGTGTCCGGCGCATTTTTGCTGGCGCCGGTGCTGCTGTACCCGATCCTGAAAATCACCCGCACCTATCAGCTGTCGTCCCTGGCCGACCTGTTCGCATTTCGCTTTCGCAGCACCTGGGCCGGCGCGCTGACCACCGTGTTCATGCTGATCGGCGTGCTGCCGTTGCTGGCCTTGCAGATACAGGCCGTGGCCGACTCCATCAGCATCCTCACCCGCGAGCCGGTGCAGCACCGCGTCGCGCTGGCGTTTTGCGCGCTGATCAGCCTGTTCACGATTTTCTTCGGCTCACGCCATATCGCCACCCGCGAGAAGCATGAAGGCCTGGTATTTGCGATTGCGTTCGAGTCGGTGATCAAGCTGATCGCCATCGGTGGCGTCGGCCTCTACGCGCTCTACGGCGTGTTCGACGGCCCGCAACAGTTGGAGCTGTGGCTGCTGCAAAACCAGACCGCCCTCGCCGCGCTGCACACGCCGCTGCAGGAAGGCCCGTGGCGCACGCTGCTGCTGGTGTTCTTCGCCTCGGCCATCGTGATGCCGCACATGTATCACATGACCTTCACCGAGAACCTCAACCCGCGCTCGCTGGTCAGTGCCAGCTGGGGCCTGCCGCTGTTTTTGCTGCTGATGAGCCTGGCGGTGCCGCTGATCCTGTGGGCCGGCCTGAAACTGGGCGCCACCACCAACCCCGAATACTTCACCCTCGGCATCGGCATTGCCGCCAACAGCCCGGCTCTGGCGCTGCTGGCCTACGTGGGCGGTTTGTCGGCGGCCAGCGGGTTGATCATCGTCACTACGCTGGCGCTGTCGGGCATGGCGCTCAACCACTTGGTACTGCCGCTGTACCAGCCGCCGGCCGAAGGCAATATCTACCGCTGGCTGAAGTGGACGCGCCGCGCGCTGATCGTCGCGATCATCATGGCCGGCTACGGCTTCTACCTGCTGCTGGGCGCCGGGCAAGACCTGGCGAACCTGGGCATCGTCGCGTTCGTGGCCACCTTGCAATTTTTGCCGGGAGTGTTGTCGGTGCTGTACTGGCCGACCGCCAATCGGCGCGGCTTTATCGCCGGACTGCTTGCCGGGATTCTGGTGTGGATCGTGACCATGCTGCTGCCGCTGGTCGGCAACCTGCAGGGCTTCTACATCCCGCTGCTGAACATGATTTACGTGCTGGACGACACCAGTTGGCACATGGCGGCGATTGCTTCCCTGGCCGCCAACGTATTGATGTTCACCCTGATCTCGCTGTTCACCAACGCCAGCCCCGAAGAAACCAGCGCCGCCGAGGCCTGCGCGGTGGACAACGTGCGCCGCCCGCAACGGCGAGAGCTGCACGCGGCCTCGCCGCAGGAATTCGCCACCCAGTTGGCCAAGCCTCTGGGCGCCAAGGCTGCGCAAAAGGAAGTCGAGCAGGCACTGCGCGACCTGTACCTGCCGTTTGACGAGCGCCGCCCGTATGCCCTGCGCCGCCTGCGCGACCGCATCGAGGCCAACCTGTCGGGCCTGATGGGCCCCAGCGTGTCCCAGGACATGGTGGAAACCTTCCTGCCCTACAAGGCCGGCGGCGAAAACTATGTAACCGAAGACATCCATTTCATCGAGAGCCGGCTGGAGGACTATCACTCACGCCTCACCGGCCTGGCCGCCGAACTCGATGCCCTGCGCCGCTACCACCGCCAAACCCTGCAGGAGCTGCCAATGGGCGTGTGTTCCCTGGCCAAGGATCAGGAAATTCTGATGTGGAACAAGGCCATGGAAGAACTCACCGGCATCGCCGCACAGCGGGTGGTCGGTTCGCGCCTGAACACCTTGGGCGATCCGTGGAAAGAACTGTTACAAGGCTTTATCAACCTGCCCGACGAACACTTGCACAAGCAGCACCTGGCCCTCGACGGCCAGACCCGCTGGCTGAACCTGCACAAAGCCGCAATCGATGAGCCGCTGGCTCCCGGTAACAGTGGGCTGGTGCTGCTGGTCGAGGATTTGACCGACACCCAGATGCTCGAAGACAAGCTGGTGCACTCCGAGCGCCTGGCCAGCATTGGCCGCCTGGCGGCCGGCGTGGCCCATGAAATCGGCAACCCGATCACCGGTATCGCCTGCCTGGCGCAGAACCTGCGCGAAGAGCGCGAGGAAGACGGCGAAATCACCGAGATCAGCGGGCAGATCCTCGAACAGACCAAACGCGTGTCACGCATCGTGCAGTCGCTGATGAGCTTCGCCCATGCCGGCGCGCATCAGAACCAGGACGAAGCCGTGTGCCTGGCGGAAGTGGCGCAGGACGCCATTGGGCTGCTGGCCCTGAACCGACGCAATTTCGAAGTACAGTTTTTCAATTTGTGCGACCCCGACCATTGGGTCGACGGCGACTCACAACGCCTGGCCCAGGTGCTGATCAACCTGCTGTCCAACTCCCGCGATGCAACACCGCCGGGCGGCGCGGTACGTGTCAAGACCGAGGCTTTCGAACATACGGTCGATCTGATCGTCGAAGATGAAGGTAGCGGTATTCCACAGAACATCATGGACCGATTGTTCGAACCCTTCTTCACCACCAAGGACCCCGGTGAAGGTACCGGTCTGGGCCTTGCACTGGTCTATTCCATCGTTGAAGAGCATTATGGACAAATCACCATCGACAGCCCGGCTGACACCGAAAGCCAACGCGGCACCCGTATTCGGGTGACCTTGCCGCGTCATGTCGAAGCGACGTCCGCTGTGAACTGAGACCGTCGAGAGAATTGAATCAATGCCGCACATTTTGATCGTCGAAGACGAAACCATTATCCGCTCTGCCTTGCGTCGCCTGCTTGAACGTAATCAGTACCAGGTCAGCGAAGCCGGCTCGGTGCAGGAAGCCCAGGAGCGTTTCAGCATTCCCACGTTCGACCTGATTGTCAGTGACCTGCGCCTGCCTGGCGCGCCTGGCACCGAGTTGATCAAGCTTGGCCAGGGCACCCCGGTGCTGATCATGACCAGCTACGCCAGCCTGCGCTCGGCGGTGGACTCGATGAAGATGGGCGCGGTGGACTACATCGCCAAGCCCTTCGACCACGACGAAATGCTCCAGGCCGTGGCGCGCATCCTGCGTGACCGCCAGTCGGCCAGCAGCGCGCCGGCCGAACAGCGTCCCGCCGGCAAAACCGCCGAGAAGCCTGGCGTCGACAACAGCAATGGCGAGATCGGCATCATCGGCTCCTGCCCACCGATGCAGGACCTGTACAGCAAGATCCGCAAAGTCGCACCGACCGACTCCAATGTGTTGGTCCAGGGCGAGTCCGGCACTGGTAAAGAGCTGGTGGCCCGCGCCCTGCACAACCTGTCCAAGCGCGCCAAGGCACCGATGATCTCGGTGAACTGCGCAGCGATCCCCGAATCCCTGATCGAGTCCGAGCTGTTCGGCCACGAAAAAGGCGCGTTTACCGGCGCCAGTGCCGGGCGTGCGGGCCTGGTCGAAGCGGCGGACGGCGGCACGCTGTTCCTCGATGAGATCGGCGAACTGCCACTGGAGGCCCAGGCGCGCTTGCTGCGCGTGTTGCAGGAAGGCGAAATTCGCCGCGTGGGCTCGGTGCAATCGCAAAAGGTCGATGTGCGCCTGATCGCGGCCACCCACCGCGACCTGAAAAGCCTGGCCAAGATCGGCCAGTTCCGCGAAGACTTGTACTACCGCCTGCACGTGATCGCCCTCAAGCTGCCGGCCCTGCGCGAGCGTGGCGCCGACGTCAACGAGATCGCCAATGCGTTCCTGCTGCGCCAGAGCGCGCGCATCAACCGTACCGACCTCAAGTTTGCCCCCGACGCCGAACAGGCGATCCGGCATTACTCCTGGCCGGGTAACGTGCGTGAGCTGGAGAACGCGGTGGAGCGCGCGGTGATCCTGTCGGAGAGCCCGGAGATTTCTGCCGAGTTGCTGGGCATCGATATCGAGCTGAGCGACCTTGAGGACGACGATTTCATCGGCCTTGCCCCGCAACAGGGCGGCGGTAGCAATACCAGCCATGAGCCGACCGAGGACCTGTCACTGGAAGACTACTTCCAGCACTTTGTCCTTGAGCATCAGGACCATATGACCGAAACCGAACTGGCGCGCAAACTCGGCGTGAGCCGTAAATGCCTGTGGGAACGCCGCCAGCGCCTGGGCATCCCACGGCGCAAGACCGGGGTGGCCAGCGAGAGTTGAGGGTGTGCCCCCACAGGTAACACCCTCAGATGTGAAAAAACTGTTACCGCAGACAATTCGCGTAACAAAAGCCGGGGCTTACGGTAACGAAGCCCCGGCTTTTTTTGGCCTTCGAAAAACCCGAAATCACCTTAACCCCCCGTTTTTGCTGGGCGGCGCAAAAGTTGGCACGCACCCTGCTATATGCTTAGTACAAAAACAATAACAAGCTTTGTACAAGACAATAAAAATAAGACGAATCGACTCACGCATAACAAAAACAACACGGCGGAGGCGCAGCTAACTGATTCTTTTGGAGAGGCGTTGCATTTGGGGCTTGCCCCGCAACCAGGCCGAGAACAACAAAAACTGCCCTAAGGCAGAGCCTGAACTGGTTGGATCGTAGATCAGCAACACAGCGACCAAAGCAATCCGTTTGCTCTTGGCTCCCGATTGGGAGTGTCATGAAGGTGAAGCTTCATGGCGAGGGCGATCAACAAAAACAAGAAGCCCGCAACCAATAATAAAAAAAGAGCACGCAACTACTTCTGGGGGAGCTTCGGCTCCCCTTGTAGTTTCTGGCAGAAAGCCTCGGCGTTAGGGGCTGGCATTTGACGATTTAAGGCTTATGGCGCAAGGCCGCAGCTTGTTCCTACACCATCCCCCGACTAAATGCTAGAATCCCCGCCCATCATGCGGTCATTCTTCGTTATGGCCGAACATTCCTTCAAACAGTGCATCCCATGCTGAAGAAGTTGTTCCAGTCATTCCGTTCCCCCTTGCGTCGTACGCAACACATTCGCAGCACGCCTGAAGTGCTTAACAGCAATCAGCATTCATTGCAGCGCGCTCAATTCAGCCGCTATGCGGTGAACATCGTCGAACGTTTGCAGAACGCCGGCTACCAGGCTTATCTGGTGGGTGGTTGTGTACGTGACATGTTGCTCAATATCACGCCCAAGGATTTCGACGTCGCCACCAGCGCCACGCCGGAGCAGGTGCGCGCCGAGTTTCGCAATGCGCGAATCATCGGTCGCCGCTTCAAGCTTGTGCATATCCACTTCGGTCGAGAAATCATCGAAGTTGCGACCTTCCGCGCCGGCCACCCGCAAAACGATGAAGAGGAAGACACCAACCAGTCTTCCCGCAACGAGAGCGGGCGCATCCTGCGTGACAACGTTTACGGCACCCTGGAAGAAGACGCGCAGCGCCGCGACTTCACCATCAATGCCCTGTATTACGACCCGGTCAGCGAGCGCATCCTCGATTACGCCAATGGCGTACACGACATCCGCAACAACCTGATCCGCCTGATCGGCGACCCGACCCAGCGTTACCAGGAAGACCCGGTGCGCATGCTGCGGGCCGTGCGTTTCGCCGCCAAGCTCAATTTCGGCATCGAAAAGCACACTGCTGCGCCGATCCGCGAGCTGGCGCCGATGCTGCGCGAGATTCCTTCGGCGCGCCTGTTCGAGGAAGTACTCAAGCTGTTCCTCTCGGGCTACGCCGCCGACACCTTCGAAATGCTTGTCGACCTGCAACTGTTCGATCCGTTGTTCCCGGCCAGCGCCGAGGCACTGGAATACAACCCGACGTACACCCACACGCTGATCAGCGAAGCGTTGATCAACACCGACCTGCGCATCAAGCAGAACAAACCGGTAACCCCGGCGTTCCTGTTTGCCGCCCTGTTGTGGCCAGCCTTGCCCAAACGTGTACTGCGCCTGCAAGACCGTGGCATGCCGCCGATTCCGGCCATGCAGGAAGCCGCTCACGAGCTGATCGCCGAGCAATGCCAGCGCATCGCTATCCCGAAACGCTTCACCATGCCGATCCGCGAGATCTGGGACATGCAGGAGCGCTTGCCACGCCGCAGCGGCAAGCGTGCCGACCTGTTGCTGGACAACCCGCGCTTCCGCGCCGGCTACGACTTCCTGCTGCTGCGTGAAAGCGCCGGCGAGCAGACCGACGGCCTGGGCGAATGGTGGACTGATTACCAGGACGCCAATGACAGCGAGCGCCGCGAGATGATTCGCGAGCTGGGCAGCAAAGGCGATGCCGAAGGTGCCGGGCCGAAAAAACGTCGCCGCAGCTCCAGCAAGCGCAAGCGCAGTGCCGCCGACGCCTCGGGCGCTACGGGCGAATAAACGTGGAACGCATCTACATCGGTATGGGCAGCAACCTGGCGGCCCCGGAGCAACAATTGCGCAGCGCCCTTGAGGCGCTGGCGCAATTGCCAGGCACCCGCCTCGCCGGCGTGTCGGCCTTCTATCAAAGTGACTCCCTGCTCCCGGGCCAACCGCGCTACACCAATGCGGTTGCCGCCCTGGACAGCAGCCTTGCGCCGCTCGAGCTGCTGGATGCCCTGCAAGCCATCGAAAACGACCAGGGCCGCGAGCGCCTTGAGCGCTGGGGCCCACGTACACTGGACCTGGACATCCTGCTGTTTGGCGATCGCCTGATCGACGAACCGCGCCTCAAGGTGCCCCACTACCAGATGCACCTGCGCGCCTTCGTGCTGTACCCACTGGCCGAACTGGCGCCCGCCGCCCTGCAACTGCCCGACGGCAACCGCCTCAGCAGCCTGCTTGAAGCCTGCCCGTTTGTCGGCCTGGAACGCCTGCAAGTTGCTGAATCGCGTCAGTAACAGCGGTAACACCGCCATCGTAACAATGCGGTAACACATCCAATTGACTTCCCGTGTCCTCATCACGACTATAGGCGTCCCGCTGCCGCCAACCCGGCGCTGAAGGGCGCAATCCAGGCCTTATAAGCACTGCTCTCAAGACAGTGCGCCTGTATAAACGAAGACTCACGCGCGTTACTCGCTGTTTCCAAGCGCCTGAACGAGGACCCTTTTCATGCCAGACATTACCCTGACCACCTTGCAGAGCCTCAAGCTCAAAGGTGAAAAAATCACCATGCTGACCTGCTATGACGCCACCTTCGCCCACGCCTCCTGCCAGGCCGGTGTGGAAGTGTTGCTGGTAGGCGACTCCCTGGGCATGGTTCTTCAAGGGAATGACAGCACCCTGCCCGTGACCACCGATGAACTGGCTTACCACACCGCCAGCGTCAAACGCGGCAACGACGGCGCGTTTATCATTGCCGACCTGCCGTTCATGGATTACGCCACCGTCGAACAAACCTTCGTGAACGCCGGTAAGCTGATGCGCGCCGGTGCCCATATGGTCAAGGTCGAAGGCGCCGTGTGGCTGGCCGAGTCGATTCGTCTGCTGGCTGAACGCGGCGTGCCGGTGTGCGCACACATGGGCCTTACACCGCAGTCGGTGAACATCCTCGGCGGCTACAAGGTGCAGGGCCGCAACGAAGCCCAGGCGCGCCAGATGCGCGCCGATGCCATCGCCCTGGAACAGGCCGGTGTGGCGATGATCCTGCTTGAATGTGTGCCAAGCGAACTGGCCGCAGAAATCACCCAGGCCGTTAAAGTGCCGGTGATCGGCATCGGCGCGGGCTCCGCCACCGATGGCCAGGTGCTGGTGCTGCACGACATGCTCGGCCTGTCGATCACCGGCCGCGTGCCCAAGTTCGTGAAAAACTTCATGGCCGGCCAAGACAGCATCCACGCGGCATTGAGTGCCTACGTCGCCGAAGTCAAAGGCGTGACCTTCCCCGGCGCCGAACACGGATTCTCTGCATGAACACGGTAAAAACCCTGCGTGAACTGCGCGCCGCTGTTACCCACGCCCGCAGCGCCGGCAAGCGCATCGGCTTTGTGCCCACTATGGGCAACCTGCACAGCGGCCATACCACCCTGGTGGCCAAGGCCGTGCAGCAAGCCGACTTCGTGGTGGCCAGTATCTTCGTCAACCCGCTGCAGTTCGGCGCCGGCGAAGACCTGGAAAAGTACCCCCGCACCCTGGCCGCCGACCAGGAAAAGCTCCTGCAAGCCGGCTGCAACCTGTTGTTCGCCCCCGCCGTCGAAGAAATGTACCCCGGCGGCATGACCGGCCAGACCCGCGTCAGCGTCCCGCAATTGTCCGAAGGCCTGTGCGGCGCCAGCCGCCCCGGGCACTTCGAAGGTGTGGCCACGGTGGTCAGCAAGCTGTTCAACATGGTCCAGCCGGATATCGCCGTGTTTGGCCAGAAGGACTACCAGCAACTGGCCGTGATTCGCGCCATGGTCCATGACCTGAACATGCCGATCCAGATTATCGGCGAGCCGACCGTGCGTGCCGAGGATGGCCTGGCGCTATCGTCGCGCAATGGTTTCCTCTCCCCGCAGGAACGCGCCATCGCGCCGGTGCTATATCGCAGCCTCAGCCAGATCGCCGCCGCCATCAAAAGCGGCGACCACGACTTCGCCACGCTGCGCGCCGAACAGGTACGCCAGATCGAAGCCGCCGGCTTGCGCCTGGACTACCTCGAAGTGCGCCAGGGCGTGCACCTGCGCCCCGCCACCGCCGAGGACACCGATGTGGTGATTCTGGTTGCTGCCTTCCTGGGGGCCACGCGCCTGATCGACAACCTGCATTTGAACCTCGCCTGACCCCCTCTTTACACCCCGCCTGTTGCCCTGCCTGCTGCGCCGGTATAAAAAAGTACCGGCCACAGCGCAGACAAAGCCAAGACATATCGACACGCTAGGTTTAATGTAATCGCCCTGCGCTATGGTTAGCGCTGTCCGGCACCCAGCCCTTGATGAAAGACTGGACGTTCCGGGCTTTGAAGTGTCCTAAAGGCAGTCCCCGTAATAAAAGGAAACCCGCAGCGATGGCGTACTACCGCACTCCTCATGACGTTACCGCTCTGCCCGCCTGGCAAGCGCTCAATCAACATCGCCAAGCCATGCAGGATTTCAGCATGCGCGAAGCGTTCAATGCCGATCCTCAGCGTTTCTCCCAATTCACCTTGAGCAGCTGCGGACTTTTCCTCGATTACTCGAAAAACCTGATCACCGGCGAAACCCGCGACCTGCTGGTGGGCCTGGCCAAGGAAGTCGGCCTCAAGGACGCAATCAACTCGCTGTATGCCGGCGAGCCGGTCAACTCCTCCGAAGGCCGCCCTGCCCTGCACACCGCACTGCGCCGCCCGGTGGGCGACAAGCTGTCGGTCAACGGCGTGAACATCATGCCGGACGTGCACAAGGTGCTGAACCAGATCACTGACCTGGTCGGCCGCATCCACGACGGCCTGTGGCGTGGCTACACCGAGAAGCCGATCACCGACGTGGTGAACATCGGCATCGGTGGCTCGTTCCTCGGCCCGGAGCTGGTCTCCGAAGCGCTGCTTTCCTACGCCCATAAAGGCGTGCGCTGTCATTACCTGGCGAATATCGACGGCAGCGAGTTCCACGAGCTGACCATGAAGCTGCGCGCCGAAACCACGCTGTTTATCGTGTCGTCGAAATCCTTCAACACCCTCGAAACCCTGAAAAATGCCCAGGCCGCCCGCGCCTGGTACCTGGCCCAGGGTGGCTCGGAAGCCGAGCTGTATCGCCACTTCATCGCCGTGTCGAGCAACAACGCGGCGGCCGTGGCCTTCGGTATCCGTGAAGAAAACATCTTCCCGATGTGGGACTGGGTCGGCGGCCGTTACTCGCTGTGGTCGGCCATTGGCTTGCCAATCGCCCTGGCCATCGGCATGTCCAACTTCAAGGAGTTGCTGTCCGGTGCGTACACCATGGACCAGCATTTCCAGAACGCCCCGTTCGAGCAGAACATGCCGGTGCTGCTGGGCCTGCTGGGCGTGTGGTACGGCAACTTCTGGGGTGCGCAGAGCCATGCGATCCTGCCGTACGACCACTACCTGCGTAACATCACCAAACACTTGCAACAACTGGACATGGAATCCAACGGCAAGAGCGTGCGCCAGGACGGCACGCCCGTGGCCACCGATACCGGCCCGGTGATCTGGGGCGGCGTGGGCTGCAACGGTCAGCACGCGTACCACCAGTTGCTGCACCAGGGGACCCAACTGATCCCGGCCGACTTTATCGTGCCGATCGTCAGCTTCAACCCGGTGTCCGACCACCACCAGTGGCTGTACGCCAACTGCCTGTCCCAGAGCCAGGCGCTGATGCTCGGCAAGACCCGCAGCGAAGCCGAAGCCGAGCTGCGCGACAAGGGCATCGCCGAAGACGAAGTGCAGAAGCTGGCGCCGCACAAGGTGATCCCGGGCAACCGCCCGAGCAACACTATCGTGGTCGAGCGCATCAGCCCGCGTCGTCTGGGCGCTCTGGTGGCCATGTATGAACACAAAGTGTTCGTGCAGAGCGTGATCTGGGGCATCAACGCCTTCGACCAATGGGGCGTGGAGCTGGGTAAAGAGTTGGGCAAAGGTGTGTACAACCGTCTCACCGGCGCCGAAGAAACCTTGGCCGAAGACGCGTCGACCCAGGGCCTGATCAACTACTTCCGCGGTCGTCACCGCGGCTGATCCAGGTACACCAAGGCCAACGTCCGTTTGGACGTTGGCCTTGAACCCTCCCCCCGCAGCGTGCATCTTTATGACTTGTCCCGAAAACAAGAATAAGGACCGCTCATGTTCGATATCAGCACATTCCCCGCCGCCGATGCCGTCCGCCGGGCTGCGCAGCTCAGTCAAGCCGACTACCAGCGCCTCTACCGCCAATCCATCGAGCAACCCGACACCTTCTGGGCCGAACAGGCCAAGGGCTTTCTCGACTGGTTCAAACCCTGGCACAGCGTGCACAGCTCGGATATCCACACCGGCGCCGCCCAATGGTTTGCCGGCGGCCAACTGAACGTCAGCTACAACTGCATCGACCGTCACCTGGCCACACGCGCCGACCAGCCGGCCTTTATCTGGGAAGGCGACGATCCTGCAAAATCTTCCACCATTTCCTACCGTCAATTACACGAGAACGTCAGCCGCCTGGCCAACGTGCTGAAAAGCCGTGGCGTCAAGAAAGGCGACCGCGTGTGCATCTACATGCCGATGATTCCGGAAGCCGCCTACGCCATGCTGGCCTGCACGCGCATTGGCGCGGTGCACTCGGTGGTGTTTGGGGGCTTCTCGCCGGACGCCCTGCGCGACCGCATCCTCGACGCCGACTGCCGCACCGTGATCACCGCCGATGAAGGCGTGCGCGGTGGCAAGCCGGTGGCGCTGAAACAGAATGTCGACAAAGCCCTGGCCAGCTGCCCCAACGTCAGCACAGTGCTGGTGGTAGAGCGCACCGGGGCCGCCGTGAACTGGAGCGAAGGCCGCGACCTCAAGTATCAACCCGCCCTCGACGCCGCCAGCGCCGACTGCCCACCCGAGCCGATGGACGCCGAAGACCCGCTGTTTATCCTCTACACCTCCGGCAGCACCGGCAAACCCAAGGGCGTGCTGCACACCACCGGCGGCTACCTGTTGCAAGCCGCAATGACCTTCAAGTACGTGCTCGACTACCGCGACGGCGAAGTGTTCTGGTGCACCGCCGATGTGGGCTGGGTCACCGGCCACAGTTACATCGTGTATGGGCCGCTGGCCAATGGGGCGACGTCGTTGATGTTCGAAGGCGTGCCCAGCTACCCGGACAGCTCGCGCTTCTGGCAGGTGATCGATAAACACAAGGTGAACATCTTCTACACCGCGCCCACCGCCTTGCGCGCCTTGATGCGTGAAGGCCACGGCCCACTGGAGAGCACCTCGCGCGCCAGCCTGCGCCTGCTGGGCAGCGTCGGCGAGCCGATCAACCCGGAAGCCTGGGACTGGTACTTCAACGCCGTCGGCGAGCAGCGCTGCCCGATAGTCGATACCTGGTGGCAGACCGAAACCGGCGGCATCATGCTCAGCCCGTTGGTCAGCGCCCAGCGCATCAAACCCGGTTGCGCGACCCAGCCGATGTTTGGCGTACAGCCGGTGTTGCTGGATGAGCAAGGCAAGGAAATCAGCGGCGCCGGCAGCGGCGTGCTGGCGATCAAGGCCAGCTGGCCCGGGCAGATCCGCAGTGTGTACGGCGACCCGCAGCGCATGCTCGACACCTATTTCAAACCCTACCCCGGCTACTACTTCACCGGTGACGGCGCACGCCGCGATGAGGACGGCGACTACTGGATCACCGGGCGCATCGACGATGTGATCAACGTGTCCGGCCACCGTATCGGTACCGCCGAGGTGGAAAGCGCACTGGTGCTGCATGACCAGGTCGCCGAAGCCGCCGTGGTCGGCTACCCCCATGACGTCAAAGGCCAGGGCATCTATGCCTTTGTCACGCCCATGAATGGCGTGGAACCCAGCGATGCGTTGAAAAAGCACCTGCTGGAACTGGTCAGCAAGGAAATCGGCAGCTTTGCCAAGCCGGAACTGATCCAATGGGCGCCAGCCTTGCCGAAAACCCGCTCGGGCAAGATCATGCGGAGGATCCTGCGCAAGATCGCCTGCAACGAACTGGACAGCCTGGGGGATACCTCGACCCTGGCCGACCCGAGCGTGGTCGACGGCCTGATCGACAAACGTCTGAACCGATAGGAACCCCTCAAGTCGCCATGGAATTCATCCGCAGCCGTATCGAAACCCAGTTGATGAGCCTGACCGGTTTGTCACTGGGGCAACTGGACCTGGAAAATCCCAAGGGCGACCCAGGCCTGTTCGGGCCGGACTCGATCAGTTGGCAGGTGCATGGCGACTTCAGCAGCATGTTGATCGGCGGCATCAGCGCCTTGCTCCTGCAAGCCTTGCATCCCTTGGCGCTGGCGGGCGTGTGGGACCATTCGAATTTTCGCCAGGACATGCTCGGGCGCCTGCGGCGCACCTCGCAGTTCATTTCCGGCACCACCTTCGGCTCGCGCAAGGACGCCGAGTGGCTGATCGAAAAAGTGCGCACCATTCACCTGCAGGTGGTGGGGCATGCACCGGATGGGCGCCCCTATGCGGCCAGCGATCCGGATTTGCTGACCTGGGTGCATGTGGCCGAGGTGAGCAGTTTCCTCGCGGCGCATTTGCGCTATCGCAACCCGCATCTGTCGGGGCGCGACCAGGATCGCTACTACAGTGAAATCGCCTTGGTCGCCGAGCGCCTGGGTGCGCGAGAGGTGCCACGCTCGCGGCAGGACGTTTCGGATTATCTGGCAGGTATCCGCCCGCAACTGCTGTGCGACGAGCGCAGCCGCGAAGTACTGCGCCTGCTACTGGACGCGCCCGCCCCCAGCCATCTGGCCAAACCGTTTGGCGCCTTGATGATGCAGGCCGGGATCGACCTGCTGCCGGCCTGGGCAAGCGACATGCTCGATCAGCACCAGAGCCCGTTGCAGCGCCAGATGATCCGCGCGGCGGTCAAGCGCAGCGCGCCACTGCTGCGCTGGGCGATGCGCAATGGTTCGGTGCAACGCGCGCACCGGCGGATGGGGTTGATGTAGGCGACGGCCCATAGCTGTTAAACTTTGCGCCCCTTTTACCCACCAAGGCGCGCTCCATGTCTTCCCTGAATCAGGCGCTGCGCGCCGCCCTCGATCAACGCCAAGACCTGATCAACGAGCTGCACGCCCAGGGCACCGATTGCTATCGGCTGTTCCACGGCAGCCAGGAAGGCGCCGGCGGCCTGACTATCGACCGCTACGGCCCGCAACTGCTGGTGCAGAGCTTCCACCAGAGCCTGGAAAGCGCCGACCTGCTGGAGCTGCATCAACAGGTCAACCAGTTCCTGGGCCTGGAATTGCTGCTGGTGTACAACGACCGCGCCCGTGGCAACTCGCGCATCGACCGCGAAGACACGGTGTACCGCGCCGAACCCGCCGCGCTGGAAGACCTGGTGGGCCACGAATGGGGCCTCAATTACCGCGTGCGCGGGCGGCATGCCGGGCAGGACCCGCTGCTGTTCCTCGACCTGCGCAACACCCGTGGCTGGGTCAAGGAACACAGCGCTGGCAAAAGCGTGCTCAACCTGTTCGCCTACACCTGTGGCGTGGGCCTCAGCGCTGCGGCGGGTGGCGCGCGTGAGGTGTGCAACCTGGACTTCGCCGAGGGCAACCTGGCGGTGGGGCGTGAGAACGGCGTGCTCAATCCACAGCTGCCCACCATGGAGTTTGTGCAATCGGATTATTTCCCGGCGATTCGCCAACTGGCCGGCCTGCCCATCACCCAGCGTCGCGGCCAGAAGCTGCCGAGTTATCCGCGCCTGGAGCAGCGTCAATATGACCTGGTGTTACTCGACCCGCCGGCCTGGGCCAAGAGCGCCTTTGGCACCGTCGACCTGCTGCGCGACTACCAGAGCCTGCTCAAGCCTGCGCTGCTCGCCACCGCCGACAATGGCGTACTGATCTGCTGCAACAACCTGGCAAAAGTCAGCATGGATGACTGGCGTGAACAAGTGTTGCGCTGTGCCGAGAAAGCCGGACGCCCGGTCCGCGACTGGAAAATCATGACGCCTGGCGCCGACTTTCCTTCGCTCGATCAACAGCCTCCGCTGAAAACCCTGATACTCCAGCTGTAGGACGCTTCCCAAAGGCCCCGCTCTTCGGAACCGAAAACCCGTGCCATACTCCAAGGCACTCCTGTTTGACATAGATGGCGCCGCCCCATGCCCAAAGGATTGATCCGCGCCGCTGGCGCCGTGTTGACTGCCCTGGCCCTGTACAGCTTGCTGGGCTTTTTGATTTTACCGGGCATTGCCGTTCGCATTGCCAACCAACAACTGGCCAATTACGCCACGGTGCCGGCACGGATCGAGCGCATCGAACTCAACCCGTTCAGCCTGGAACTCACCGTGTGGGGCCTGAAGGTCGGCGAGCCGGGCAAGGAGCAGGTGGGTTTCGAGCGCCTCTATGCCAACTTGCAGATCGACAGTCTGTGGACCCGCGCCCTGCACTTGGCGGACGTACAACTGGACCAGCCCAAGACCGAGCTGCTGTTCGACAAGTCCGGCCAGCTGAACCTGGCGCAACTGTTCAAGCTGCCACCGAGCGAGCCAACCCCGGCCGATCCCGATGCCAAGCCCTTCCCGCTGCGTATCGACAGCATCAAGCTGGCCAGCGGCTACGTGCACTTCCAGGACCTGCGCCCCAGCGAGCCCATCGAGTTCCTCTACGACAAACTCGACTTCGAGCTGAAAAACCTCAGTACCTTGCCCGAAGACAACGCCGACATGACCTTGGTGGCCGCCGGCCCCGAAGGCGGCCAGATCGACTGGAAAGGCAACTTCAGCCTGGTGCCGATCACCTCCGAAGGCACCCTGAAAGTCACCGGCGGCAAGATGAAAGCCTGGTGGCCCTATGTGCGTGACGCGTTGCCGCTGGTGCTTGAGGACGGTGTGCTCAACTTCAGCACCGAGTACAAATTCAGCCTGGCCAAAGAAACCGAACTGAACCTGACCAACACCGCCGCCAGCATCGCGCCCTTCGCCATCAAGGCGCCGGATGGCCGCCCACTGGTGCGCCTGGAACGCCTGGACGTGAGTGAAACCACCGTCGACCTGGCCAAGCAGCAGGTGGTGGTCGGCAAGATCCGCAGCAACAAACTGGAAACCTGGGCGGCCCGTGAGGCCGACGGCCAGCTTGACTGGCAGAAACTGTTCGCCAGCCAACCGAGCAAGCCGTCCAAGACGCCGGAGCCGGCCAGCGCTCCCGCCACTGCCGACTCGCCAAAACCTGCGCCCGCAGCACCGAGCAAGCCCTGGCAAGTGCTGCTCAAGGATGTGCAACTGCGCAATTATCAGGTGCACTTGGCCGACCGCGCGGTCAAGCCGGCCGTCGCGCTGGAGCTGGGCCCGCTGAACGTCGACATGCAGAACTTCGACAGCCTCAACCAGAGCCCCTTCACCCTCAAGGTCGATTCCGGCCTGGGCAAGCAAGGCAAGATCCAGGCGACCGGCGAGGTCAACCTCAACCCGGTCAGCGCCAAGCTGAAAGTAAACACCCAGGATATCGACCTGCGGGTCGCGCAGGCCTACATCAGCCCGTTTATCCGCCTGGAACTGCGCAGCGGCATGCTCGGCAGCAACCTTGATGTGAACCTGAAAAGCACTGACCCTCTGAAGCTCCAGGTGACAGGCCGGGCCCAAGTGGACCAGCTGCACACACTCGACACGCTCAAGACACGTGACTTCCTCAAGTGGCAGCGCCTGGTGCTGGAAGGCGTGAACTACCAGCACGGTGACAGCCTGTCGATCGACAAGGTCAACCTGCTGCAGCCGTATGCACGCTTCATGATCAACGATGACCGCACCACCAACGTCGACGACTTGCTGATTCCGCAGCCGGCCGACAGTGGCGCTAAATCCGCCGCCAAACCTGCAGCCAGCAAAGACAAACCCCTGGGCATTCATATCGGCCAGATCGCGATCAACGACGGCTCGGCCAACTTCGCCGACTTCAGCCTCACGCCCAACTTCGCCACGGCCATCCAACAGCTCAACGGGCAGATCGGCACCATCGACAGCCGCCAGGCCAAACCGGCCACGGTCGACATCAAAGGTAAGGTGGACCGCTACGCACCGGTCACCATCAAAGGCAGCGTGAATCCGTTTGACCCGATGGCGGCGCTGGATATCGCCACCAGCTTCAAGCGTGTGGAGCTGACCACACTGACGCCGTACTCCGGCAAGTTCGCGGGCTTTCGCATCCGCAAGGGCCGGCTCAACCTCGACCTGCACTACGTGATCACCAAGGGCCAGCTGAAGGCCGAAAACAAAGTGGTGGTCGAGCAGCTGCAACTGGGTGAGAAGGTCGACAGCGCCGATGCCGTGGACCTGCCGATTCGCCTGGCAATTGCCTTGCTCAAGGACACCGACGGCAAGATCTCCATCGAACTGCCGGTAACCGGTGATTTGAACAACCCTCAATTCAGCGTGATGCCGATTGTGTGGCAGACCCTGCGTAACCTGGTGGTACGCGCGGCGACGGCGCCGTTCAAGTTTATCGGCGGGCTGGTGACCGGCGGGGGCGCGGAGGACCTGGGTAATGTGTCGTTCGCAGCCGGCTCAAGTGAGTTGAGCAAGGATGCCGAAGGCGCCCTGAACACCTTGGCCAACGCCCTCAAGGAACGCCCTACCCTGCGCCTGGAAATCGAAGGCACGGCGGCGGCCAGCAGCGACGGACCATTCCTGGCTGCAGAACGCCTGGAGCGTGAATACCAGTACAACTACTACAAGATCCTTCAGCGCCGTGGCGACAAGGTGCCGGCGCAGGCTTCGTTGCTGGCGGTACCCGAGAAGGAAAAAGCGCCATTGCTGGAAGGCATCTACCGTACCCGCCTGAAACAGCAACCTCCGGCCGAATGGAAAAACCTGAGCGACGATGACCGGACCGCGAAACTGCGCGACGGTGTGATCAAGTTCTGGAGTGGCAGTGACGTGCTGTTGCGTCAGCTGGGCCAGGACCGCGCCAGCACCATCAAGGATTACCTGGTGGACAAGGGGCAGCTGGAAGACGACCGGGTGTACTTCATTGATGCCAACCTGGGGCAGGCGGAGAAAGATGGTCGCGTGGTCACACCGATGCATCTGGATGCCGAGTAGTCCATAACCAACACAGATCCAAATGTGGGAGGGGGCTTGCCCCCGATGGCGGTGGGTCAGTTGAGCAGATTTCAACTGACATACCGCTATCGGGGGCAAGCCCCCTCCCACATTTGTGCTTTGTGAAGCTGGCACTTTGTCCAAGCCCACAATAGAACAGGCCCTGACACAAGTGCCAGGGCCTGTAATGACCACATCCGTGTGGTCGGTCGCATGAACTCCTCAGAGGTGCGTCGGGTGGATATCTAACTCACCCTAAGCCGCCGCTGTCCAGTTCAGTCGAACCATTAAGCGTTACTCTGCTTTCAGGCCATCGGCCGATACAGCTTTAACGCCTTTGATCTTCTTGGTGATGTTCACCGCGGTAGTTTTCTGCGCTTCGGTCACTGCGGTGGTCGACGACAGGGAAACTACACCTTTGTTGGTTTCGACTTTGATGTCGGTACCAGGAATGCCTTTCTCGGTGACCAGATCAGCCTTCACTTTGGTGGTGATCCAGGTATCGGAAGTGGACTCTTTAGCGCCGGCAGCTGCGCTTTTGGTTTTGTCGACGTTGTCAGCTTTAGTAGCGCCGCCAGCCATCAGGCCGTCAGCCGAAACTGCGGTAACACCTTTGATTTTCTTGGTGATCGCTACAGCGGTAGCTTTTTGCGCATCAGAGATGGCAACGGTGGAGGACAGGGAAACCACGCCTTTGTTGGTTTCAACCTTGATGTCGCCGCCTGGAATGCCTTTCTCGGTCAGCAGATCAGCTTTAACTTTGGTGGTGATCCAAGTATCCGAAGTGGATTCTTTAGCCTTGGTCACTTCACCGGCCGCCAGGGTCATTGGAGCTTGGGAAGTCTGTGCAAAGGCCACGTTAGCACCCATGGCCAGGGTCAGAGCGGTAGCAGTAGCGAGAGCGAACTTCTTCATACGAGTAACTCCTGTTTTATTAAAAGTCTGCAGTGTGTGAACCTTGATGCTGCAGCGTTAACAGGGATATTGCAGGCAGTGTGCCAAGTCTCGACCTGGAATTAAATCCTTATAAAACAATAACTTAACAATTATCCAGATTTTCGGAATCGTGCAACTTGCATGAACCCCATCGTGCCTGCATGCAAGTTGCGGCTTTTGTCATGGGGTAAATGGCTGATTTCCCTTCACTTTCCAGCGCCCATAAAAAAAGGACCCCGAAGGGTCCTCTCTTTCAGCGTACAGCCTGGGGGTAATTAAACGCCCGAAGCCTTGGCTGCTGCTACGTCCTTGATGGACAGTTTGATACGGCCGCGGTTGTCCACGTCCAGTACCAGCACTTCCACTTCCTGGCCTTCTTTCAGAATGTCGGTCACTTTCTCAACGCGAGCGTCGCTCAGCATGGAGATGTGAACCAGACCGTCCTTGCCCGGCAGGATGTTGACGAATGCGCCGAAGTCGACGATGCGCTCAACCTTACCGACGTAGATCTTGCCGATCTCGGCTTCAGCGGTAATGCCCAGAACGCGCTGACGTGCTGCTTCAGCTGCTTCCTTGGTTTCGCCGAAGATCTTGATAGAGCCGTCGTCTTCGATGTCGATCGAAGCCTTGGTTTCTTCACAGATCGCACGGATGGTCGCGCCGCCTTTACCGATAACATCACGGATTTTGTCGGTGTCGATTTTCATCGCGATCATGGTCGGAGCATTTTCCGACAGCTCGGTACGGGACTGACCAATGATCTGGTTCATCTGACCGAGGATGTTCAGGCGCGCTTCCAGGGCTTGGCCCAGAGCGATCTCCATGATCTCTTCGGTGATGCCCTTGATCTTGATGTCCATCTGCAGCGCGGTAACACCTTTGGCGGTACCGGCTACTTTGAAGTCCATGTCGCCCAAGTGGTCTTCGTCACCCAGGATGTCGGTCAGGATGGCGAACTTCTCGCCTTCTTTAACCAGGCCCATGGCGATACCGGCAACCGGCGCCTTCATCGGCACACCAGCATCCATCAGCGCCAGGGAAGCACCGCAAACGGAAGCCATGGAGCTGGAACCGTTGGACTCGGTGATTTCCGACACAACACGGATGGTGTACGGGAACACGTCAGCAGCAGGCAGCATGGCCTGAACCGAACGACGGGCCAGACGGCCGTGGCCGATTTCGCGACGACCAGCGCCACCCATGCGACCACACTCGCCCACCGAGAACGGAGGGAAGTTGTAGTGCAGCATGAACGGGTCTTTTTTCTCGCCTTCCAGGGTGTCCAGCAGCTGTGCGTCACGGGCAGTACCCAGGGTCGCGACTACCAGCGCCTGAGTTTCACCACGGGTGAAAAGCGCCGAACCGTGAGTCTTCGGCAGAACGCCGACTTCGATGTTCAGCGGACGTACGGTGCGGGTGTCGCGACCGTCGATACGCGGCTTGCCGTTAACGATGTTTTCGCGAACGGTGCGGTATTCGATTTCACCGAAGGCAGCTTTGACTTCGCTGGAAGAAGGCTGGCCTTCTTCACCGGACAGCTTGGCGACAACCTGGTCCTTCAGCTCGCCCAGGCGCGCGTAACGGTCGGCCTTGACGGTGATGGTGTAGGCGTCGGAGATGGCAGTGCCGAACTCGGAGCGGATCGCGCCCAGCAGTTCGGTCGCTTCGGCCTGTGGTGCCCAAGCCCAAGTCGGCTTGGCAGCTTCGGCAGCCAGTTCTTTAACGGCGTTGATCACAACCTGGAACTCGTCGTGAGCAAACAGTACGGCGCCCAGCATCTGGTCTTCGGTCAGCTCTTTGGCTTCCGATTCAACCATCAACACGGCTTCCGAGGTACCGGCAACGACCATGTCCAGGCTCGAAGCTTTCAGTTGCTCGTAAGTCGGGTTCAGCAGGTAGCCGGTGCTTTCATGGAAAGCCACGCGAGCGGCGCCGATCGGGCCATCGAAAGGAATGCCGGAGATGGCCAGGGCAGCCGAGGTACCGATCATCGCAGCGACGTCCGGATCGGTCTTCTTGCTGGTGGAAACGACGGTGCAGACAACCTGCACTTCGTTCATGAAGCCTTCTGGGAACAGCGGACGGATCGGACGGTCGATCAGTCGGGAAGTCAGGGTTTCTTTCTCGGAAGGACGGCCTTCGCGCTTGAAGAAACCGCCAGGGATCTTACCGGCAGCGTAAGTCTTTTCCTGGTAGTGAACGGAAAGAGGGAAGAAGCCTTTGCTTGGGTCAGCGGTCTTGGCGCCAACAACGGTCACCAGTACGGTAACGTCGTCATCAACGGTAACCAGCACTGCGCCGGAGGCTTGACGGGCGATACGGCCTGTCTCGAGGGTAACGGTCGACTGACCGAACTGGAATTTTTTGATAACCGGGTTCACGGTGTCCTACCTTCTTTGTGGCTCTTGGGGAACTTGTCTTCTTGCGAAATTCTTGGGCAATGTCGGGAATCGGCCCAACCCTTGTCCAGGGTAAAACGTGTATCCAGATAAAACTTGAGGCTGGGAGCCTACCATGGGCCAGCGGGAATCCCACTGACACACGGCAGACAACCAACCTCTAGCGCAATCGCTTATTAGCGACGCAGACCCAGGCGACCGATCAGAGCCTGATAACGACCCAGATCCTTGCCTTTCAGGTAGTCCAGCAGCTTACGGCGCTGGTTTACCATGCGGATCAGACCACGACGGGAGTGGTGGTCTTTACCGTTGGCCTTGAAGTGACCTTGCAGCTTGTTGATGTTGTGAGTCAGCAGTGCAACTTGCACTTCTGGCGAACCAGTGTCACCAACAGCTTGCTGATAGTCAGCAACGATTTGTGCTTTTTCTTGAACGTCGAGAGCCATGAGGCAATCCTTTTTTCAGGAAACCACCCAAAGGGCAGTTTCAACAGGCCAGGGACAAATCCCTGTATCTAAAAATGAGTGTTGACCGTGCCTGTTAACAGCCACACTCGTTCGGTCATTCTGACCGAATCAGTCGACGCGGCGCGATGCGCCCGTCTTCGCTCACTTCACCGATACCGATAAAGCGACCGTTATGATCCTGTACTCGCACCATGCCGAACTTCGGGGCATCCGGGGCACGTACCGGCTGGCCGTTGAGCCAGTAGAACGCGCTGTGCTCCGAAAAGTGCAGCAGTGGCCAATCGAGCAAACCGCTGTCCGAAGGCATCAGGAAGCGATCAACTGCTTCATTGCCGCCTTCGGCATGTACCGCTTCCAGCTCTTCCAGCGTAACCGTCTGGGCCAGGCTGAAAGGGCCTGCCTGGGTGCGTCGCAGTTCTGCAACATACGCACCGCAACCGAGCTGTTCACCGATATCTTCCACCAGGGTACGGATATAGGTGCCTTTGCTGCAGTCCACGGCCAGGCGGGCAGTGTCGCCTTCATGGGCGAGCAATTCCAAGCGCGCAATAGTAACAGAACGCGGTTCGCGCTCCACTACTTCGCCCGCACGTGCCAGCTTGTAAAGGGGCTGGCCATCACGCTTGAGCGCCGAGTACATCGGCGGTATCTGACTGATTTGCCCACGAAAAGCGGGTAAAGCGGCTTCGATATCAGAGCGACCAACGGTCACGTCGCGAACCTGCAGAACATCACCTTCGGCATCGGCCGTGGTGGTGGTCTTGCCCAGTTGCATCAGGGTTTCATAACCCTTGTCGGAATCGAGCAGGTATTGCGAGAACTTGGTCGCCTCGCCAAAGCACAACGGCAGCACGCCGGTGGCCAAGGGGTCGAGGCTGCCGGTGTGCCCGGCCTTCTCGGCGTTGAGCAGCCAGCGAACCTTCTGCAACGCGGCATTGGAGGTAAAGCCAATGGGTTTGTCGAGCAGAATGATGCCGCTGACGTTGCGACGGATACGTTTGACCTGAGCCACCGCTTACTCCTTGGCGTCTTCAGGTGTGGACGGGTGCTGGCTGTCTTCCGCCACCGCGCGCTCGATGAGTGCCGACAGGTGCGCCCCACGCACGACGCTTTCGTCGTAGTGGAAGTGCAACTGAGGCACGCTGCGCAGCTTCATTTCACGGGCCAACTGCATGCGCAGGAAACCCGCAGCCGAGTTGAGCACCTTGATGCTTTGCGCGATCTCTTCGCTGCTGTCCTGCCCCATCACGGTGATGAAGATCTTGGCGTGACCCACGTCACGGCTCACTTCAACGGCGGTGATGGTGACTAGGCCAACGCGCGGGTCTTTGACTTCGCGACGGATCAGTTGGGCCAGCTCGCGCTGCATCTGATCGCCGATACGTTGGGTACGGCTGTATTCTTTTGCCATGTCTTGTTACCTGTTACTGCCACACGGTGAAACCCGTGGGGTCTGAAAGCGGCAAACGCCCGGCCTGACAAAAGCCAGACCGGGCGTTGCGTTTAGAGTCCGTACGCTGCGCGGGGCATTTGCATGCCCACACGCGGCGTGGCTCCGGAAGTGCGCGAGTTAGAGGCTGCGAGCAACCTGAACCTTCTCGTAGACTTCGATCTTGTCGCCAGCCTTGACGTCGTTGTAGCTCTTGACGCCGATACCGCATTCCATGCCGGCACGTACTTCGGAAGCGTCATCCTTGAAGCGGCGCAGGGATTCCAGCTCGCCTTCGAAGATAACGATGTCTTCACGCAGTACACGGATTGGACGGTTACGGTACACGGTACCTTCGATAACCATGCAACCGGCGATCGCGCCGAATTTCGGCGAGCGGAACACGTCACGCACCTCGGCAACACCCAGGATGTTCTCCCGTACGTCGCTGCCAAGCATGCCGGTGAGGGCTTTCTTGACGTCTTCGATGATGTCGTAGATGACGTTGTAGTAACGCATGTCCAGGCCTTCCTGCTCGACGATCTTCCGTGCGCCAGCATCGGCACGCACGTTGAAGCCGAACAGTACAGCGTTGGAAGCCAGTGCCAGGTTGGCGTCGGATTCGGTGATACCACCGACACCGCCACCGACAACGCGCACTTGCACTTCGTCGTTACCCAGGCCGTTCAAGGCGCCGTTCAACGCTTCGAGGGAACCACGAACGTCAGATTTGAGGACGATGTTAAGCGTCTTCTTCTCTGCCTGGCCCATATTCTCAAAGATGTTTTCCAGCTTGCCGGCGTGAGCGCGAGCCAGTTTGACTTCGCGGAACTTGCCTTGACGGAACAGAGCCACTTCACGGGCTTTCTTCTCGTCGGACAGCACGCTCATCTCGTCGCCAGCGTCCGGGGTACCGTCCAGGCCGAGGATCTCGACAGGGATGGAAGGACCGGCTTCCTTGATTGGCTTACCGTTCTCGTCGAGCATGGCACGTACACGGCCATAGTTCGAACCGACCAGCACCATGTCGCCTTGGCGCAGGGTACCGTCTTGAACCAGAACGGTCGCAACCGGGCCACGACCCTTGTCGAGACGCGATTCAACCACAACACCACGACCTGGGGCCGATGGAGTTGCTTTCAGTTCGAGTACTTCAGCTTGCAGCAGGACCGCTTCGAGCAGTTCGTCCACACCAGTACCGACTTTCGCCGAAACCGAAACGAACGGCGTATCACCGCCCCACTCTTCAGACGTCACACCGTGAACCGACAGTTCGCTACGGATGCGATCAAGATCGGCGCCCGGCTTGTCGATCTTGTTCACTGCAACAACCAGTGGAACACCAGCGGCCTTGGCGTGCTGGACAGCTTCAATGGTCTGCGGCATCACGCCGTCGTCCGCTGCAACTACCAGGATCACGATATCAGTCGCCTTGGCACCACGGGCACGCATTGCGGTAAACGCGGCGTGACCTGGGGTGTCGAGGAAGGTGACCATGCCGCGCTCGGTTTCAACGTGGTACGCACCGATATGCTGGGTGATACCGCCGGCTTCGCCAGCAGCTACCTTGGCACGACGGATGTAGTCGAGCAGCGAAGTCTTACCATGGTCAACGTGACCCATTACGGTCACAACTGGCGCACGGGAGAACGTCTCACCTTCAAACTTCAGGGACTCTGCCAGGGAGTCTTCCAGGGCCGTGTCGCTGACCAGGGTCACTTTGTGGCCCAACTCCTCAGCCACAAGCTGAGCAGTTTCCTGATCAAGCACCTGGTTGATGGTCGCTGGAGTACCCAGTTTGAACATGAACTTGATGATTTCAGCAGCCTTGACCGACATCTGATTAGCGAGATCGCCAACAGTGATGGTCTCGCCGATCTGCACATCACGCACGACAGGGCCGGTTGGGCTCTGGAAACCGTGGGCGTTGCGTTTTTTCAGCTTGGCCTTGCCGCGACCACCACGACGGAAGCCATCGCTTTCTTCGTCGGTAGTACGTGGGGCAACGCGTGGAGCAGGCGCTTTCTCTTTGACCGAGGCGCGATGCGGAGCGTTTTTGCGCTCGCCATCACCGCCACCACCGCGACGATTGTTATCGTCAGCACGTGGCTTGTCCGGACGACGAGGTTCGTCGCGTTTGCGGGCGTCAGCTGCAGGTGCTGGTGCAGCGGCAACCGGAGCGGCCTCACGCACAGCTTCAACAGGCGCAGCTGGAGCGGCGACCGCTTCAGTACCAGCAGGTTGCGCAGCAGCAGGCTGGCGACGCGCTTCTTCTTCGGCGCGACGCTTGGCTTCTTCTTCAGCCTTCTGACGAGCAGCATTTTCTACTGCGCGACGTTCTTCCAGCTCGCGTTTGCGCTCGGCTTCGATTTCTTCCGGGCTGCGCTGTACGAAGACTTTCTTCTTGCGTACTTCAACGCTGATGCTCTTGCTACCAGCAACACGCAGGGTGCTGGTGGTTTTGCGCTGCAATGTAATCTTGCGCGGTTCTTCCACTTTCGCCTTGTGGCTGCTCTTCAAGTGAGTCAGCAAAGACTGCTTCTCACTATCGCTCACACCTTCATCGGCGGCGGTGTGCGGCAGACCTGCCTCACGCATCTGCTGCAACAGGCGCTCTACCGGTGTTTTGACCTCATCGGCCAGTTGTTTCACCGTGACTTGCGTCATGCACTTCTCTCCTCAGGCCGCGCCTAGTTACTCGAACCAATGGGCTCGGGCGGCCATGATCAACTTGCCGGCACGATCATCGTCAATGCCGTCGATGTCGAGCAGATCGTCAATAGACTGCTCGGCCAGGTCTTCGCGGGTAATTACGCCGCGCACCGCCAGTTCCATCGCCAAATCCTTGTCCATACCCTCAAGCGAGAGCAGGTCTTCGGCCGGATGGGCGTCTGCCAGCTTTTCCTCAGTAGCGATGGCTTTAGTCAACAAGCGATCCTTGGCCCGAGCGCGAAGCTCGTTGACGGTGTCTTCGTCAAAGCCGTCGATGTTGAGCATTTCTTCCAACGGTACGTAGGCAATCTCTTCCAGGCTGGTGAAGCCTTCATCTACCAGCACCTGCGCCAGGTCTTCATCGACTTCCAACTCTTCGATGAAGTTGCGCAGGATGTCACCGGTTTCAGCTTGCTGCTTAGCCTGGATGTCCGATTCGGTCATCACGTTCAGGGTCCAACCGGTCAGTTGGCTGGCCAGACGCACGTTCTGACCACCACGACCAATGGCCTGAGCCAGATTGTCTGCGCCAACGGCGATGTCCATTGCATGGGCATCTTCGTCAACGATAATTGCCGCCACTTCAGCCGGCGACATGGCGTTGATCACAAACTGCGCCGGGTTATCGTCCCACAGGACGATGTCCACACGCTCACCGCCCAATTCGCCCGACACTGCCTGGACGCGCGAACCGCGCATACCAATGCAAGCGCCTTGCGGGTCGATGCGTTTGTCCTTGGAGCGGACCGCGATCTTGGCACGCGAACCCGGATCGCGGGACGCAGCCATGACTTCGATCAGGCCTTCTGCGATTTCCGGCACTTCGATACGGAACAGCTCGATCAGCATTTCCGGCGCGGTACGCGACAGGATCAGCTGAGGGCCGCGGTTCTCGGTGCGGATTTCCTTGAGCAGCGCACGCAAGCGCACGCCGACACGGAAGGTTTCGCGAGAAATGATGTCTTCGCGGGCCAGCAACGCTTCGGCGTTGTTGCCCAGATCAACGATCACGTTGTCGCGGGTAACTTTTTTCACGGTGCCGGAGATGATTTCACCCAGGCGCTCGCGATAAGCGTCAACGACTTGAGCGCGCTCGGCTTCGCGAACCTTCTGCACGATCACCTGTTTGGCGGTCTGTGCAGCGATACGGCCGAACTCGATCGACTCGATCTTTTCTTCGACGACATCACCGACCTGGGCGCCCGGGTGCGTTTGCGCAACCTTGCTCGGCCAGGTTTCGATGGCCGGATCATCAAGATCGGCTTCTTCGACGACCGTCCAGCGACGGAAAGTCTCATAGGCACCGGTGTGGCGGTTGATTTCCACACGCAGATCAACTTCGTCTTCAAAACGCTTTTTGGTAGCAGTGGCCAGGGCCAGCTCCAGCGCTTCAAAAATCACGTTTGCCGGTACGCCCTTTTCATTGGATACCGACTCAACAACCAGCAGTACTTCTTTGCTCATCGTACGCCTCGCCTTTCGCAAGCCATTGGATCCGCGGGATCCGCGTCTCAGTCAAAACTGGGAATAATGTTGGCCTTGTCGATCATATCGATCGGCAACAGGAACTCATGGTCTTCTACCTGCACCACGACATCCTGTTCTTCTACACCGCGCAGAAGGCCCTGAAAGTTGCGTCGCCCTTCGAACGGGGAGCGCAGCTTGATCTTCACTTGTTCACCGGCAAATTTTGCAAACTGCTCAATAGTGAACAGTGGGCGTTCCATGCCTGGCGAGGAAACTTCGAGGGTGTATTCAACGGAGATTGGATCTTCAACATCCAGGACACCGCTGATCTGACGGCTGACAATGGCGCAATCGTCCACCAGCACACCGCCCTCTTTATCGATATAAACGCGCAACATTGAGTGGCGACCTTGAGCCGAAAACTCAATACCCCAGCATTCATAGCCTAGGGCCACGACCACCGGGGCCAACAAGGCCTGCAACTCTTCTAGCTTGCTCGACACCTGAACCCCCTCGTGCATGTATGTGCATGCTGTGCAAAATAAAAAAATGGGCGAAACGCCCATCCTTGAAACGCCGTCGAACAGCGGCGTTGAAAGTGTCCAGCTAACAAAAAGCCCCTTAAAAGGGGCTCCGCTAAAACTGGTTGCGGGGGCCGGATTTGAACCGACGACCTTCGGGTTATGAGCCCGACGAGCTACCAGACTGCTCCACCCCGCGACAAAGCTGGGGCGGAAGTATACGACCGATCCCTTACAGGGTCAATGTAACCTTCCACCTACAAGAAAGCCCGCAACAGCGGGCTCTCCTGATAATTGGTACCGAGAAGGGGACTCGAACCCCTACACCCTATGGGCACAACCACCTCAAGGTTGCGTGTCTACCAATTCCACCACCTCGGCAATACAGCGCTTACAACCCTTCTTACTTCTGCTCTTGAGCTGGAGGTACGTCAGTCGCTGGAGTAGCCGACTTTTGCTCTTGAAGCACCGGGACATCATCAGAAGCCGGTTTTGCTTTTGGTACTTCCAACACTGCTGGGTTTGGGAGACCTACTTGAGTCAGCACATGAGCTTTCTCTTTAGCAAAGTAACCTAACCCCAAGCTGGTTATGAAGAAACCGGCGGCAAGTATAGCAGTAAACTTACTAAGAAAGGTAGAGGAACCTTGGCTTCCGAACACAGTATTTGAAGCACCTGCACCGAAAGACGCACCAGCATCCGCACCTTTACCCTGTTGCAACAAAACCAGGGCAACTACGCCCAGGGCAGCCAACAGATGAAAAACGACTACGACTGTTTCCAGCATTTTTTCAGTTTCCCGCGGCGCGACAGATCGCACCGAACTCATCTGCATTCAGGGAAGCTCCACCAATGAGCCCCCCATCGATATCCGGCATGCCGAACAGTTCGACCGCATTGGCCGCCTTCACGCTGCCGCCGTATAGAAGCCGCACACCTTGTGCGACCTCAGAATTCTCTGCCGCTAACTGCGCGCGGATGGCTGCGTGCACATCCTGCGCCTGTTGCGGTGTAGCAGTCAGCCCGGTGCCAATGGCCCAGACCGGCTCGTAAGCAATTACTGCCTTTGCAAACGCACCAACACCCAGCTCCTCGATGATGCTGCCCAGCTGACGCGAGACAACTTCAAGAGTCTTGCCCGATTCACGCTGCTCCAGGGTCTCCCCTATGCACAACACTGGAATCAAGCCACAAGCCTGTGCCGCTGCGAACTTGCGATTGAGTGTCCCATCACGCTCGCCCATCATCTGACGGCGCTCGGAGTGCCCAACAAGCACATAGGAACAACCCGCATCAACCAACTGACTCGGCGAAATCTCACCGGTCAATGCACCTTGCATGGGTTCCACCGCAGAGTTCTGCGCGCCGACCTGAATCGACTTGCCTTTCAAGCCATCAACCACCTGGTTGATATGCAAGCAAGGCGGGAAAACCGCAACATCAACACCGCTAGGCAATGCCAGGTGACGAAGGCCGTTGATCAGCTCAGCGACACTGGCGCGGGTACCGTGCATCTTCCAGTTACCAGCTACCATAGTGCGACGCATGCTGTACCCCGTCGGTCAAAGTGGGCGCAGATGTTACCCAACCACATCACCACTGGCAAGCCGAATTCAGGCGCAAACTTCAGTTACCAGTTTTGCCAGGTCTTCGGCATGGCCGCGAACCTGTGTTTCATCGTCACCTTCGACCATAACGCGCACCAGAGGCTCTGTGCCGGACTTGCGCAACAACACCCGCCCACGCCCCGCCATTGCCAGGGTCACGCGCTCGCAGGCCTCTTTGACAGCAGGGTGCTCGATCGGGTTTTCGCCACCGGCAAATCGCACGTTAAGCAAGACTTGCGGGCACTTGCGTAAAGCCTGACGCGCTTGGGCCAGGCTCTCCTCACGACGGCGCAAGGACAACAGCACCTGCAACGCCGCAATAATTGCATCGCCAGTGGTGGTGTGCTGGAAGCAGACCACGTGGCCGGAGTTTTCACCGCCCACCTGCCAGTTACGCTCCAGCAGTTCGGCGATCACGTAACGGTCACCGACATTCGCGCGAACGAACGGGATACCCAGGTCCGCCAGGGCAAGCTCAAGCCCCAGGTTGCTCATCAGCGTACCGACGACACCGCCTTGCAGCTTGTTACGCTCATGCAGGTCGCGCGCAATGATGAACAACAGGTCATCACCATCCACTACAGCACCGGTGTGATCGACCATCAGGACGCGATCGCCATCACCGTCAAAAGCAATACCGAGGTCGGCATGCTCGGACAGAACGGCAGCCTGCAGTTGCTCCATATGGGTGGAGCCGCAGTTTTCGTTGATATTCAAACCATTTGGCTGGGCCGAAAGCACCGTCACATCGGCACCCAGCTCTTTGAACACGCTTGGGGCGACCTTGTAGGTCGCGCCATGGGCGCAATCGACGACAATTTTCAGACCGGCAAAATTGGTGCTGGAGGGCACGCTGCTTTTGCAAAACTCGATGTACCGGCCTGATGCGTCGTTGATACGCGACACCTTGCCCAGCTTGCTGGACTCAACCACCGTCATCGGCGCATCCAGCAGCTCTTCGATCATCAACTCGATCTCGTCCGGCAGCTTGGTACCCTGGCCCGAGAAGAACTTGATGCCGTTGTCATCATGGGGGTTGTGCGAGGCGCTGATCACAATACCGGCTTCAGCGTGAAAGGTACGCGTCAGGTACGCGATAGCCGGCGTCGGCATTGGCCCCAGCAGCATCACATCGGCGCCTGCAGCCGACAGACCGGCCTCCAGCGCGGATTCAAACATATACCCCGAGATTCGGGTGTCCTTGCCCACCAGGATGCGGCATGCGCCCATGCTGCGGAACGCCATGCCTGCCGCCCAACCCAGCTTGAGCATGAAATCAGGAGTAATCGGAAATTCGCCGACCCGACCACGGATACCGTCGGTGCCAAAGTATTTTTTAGTCATAAGTGCTCCATCATTCTTATTCGGCTGATTCTACAGCGGCAATCATGCGTACTACATCCACGGTCTCGGCAACGTCATGCACGCGCAGGATCCGCGCGCCCTTGGTCACCGCAAGCGCTGCCAGTGCAAGACCACCGTACAGCCGCTCACCCACAGGACGATTCAACGCCAGGCCTATCATGCTCTTGCGCGAAACGCCGACCAACAGGGGCCGACCAAGGGCATGCAGGGACTCCATGTGTTTGAACAGACTTAAATTGTGTTGCAGGGTTTTGGCGAAGCCAAATCCTGGATCAAGGATGATCTTTTCCGGTGCGATACCCACAGCGGCACATTGAGCGATCCTTTCGGCAAGGAAGTCGCCCACCTCGCCCACCAGGTCGTCATAGTGCGGATCGTCCTGCATATTGCCGGGCTCACCCAGCATATGCATCAGGCACACCGGCAGGCCGGTAGCCGCCGCTGCATCCAGGGCACCATCGCGCTGCAGTGAACGCACATCATTGATCAGCCCTGCACCCAACCGCGCAGTCTCGCGCATTACTGCGGGAGTCGAGGTATCCACTGAGATGATCACGTCCAGCTCGCGCGCGATGCGCTCGACAATGGGCGCCACTCGCTCAAGCTCCTCCACCGGAGAAACAACACGAGCACCTGGCCGAGTCGACTCACCGCCAACATCGATCAGGGTCGCACCCGCAGCCACCATCGCCTCTGCATGACGCAACGCGGCATCCAGCTGGCTGAAGCGGCCGCCGTCGGAAAAGGAGTCGGGGGTTACATTGAGGATGCCCATCACATGAGTACGGGCCAAATCAAGAACCCGGTTGCCGCAAGGCAACCGGGTGGAGGACAACGCTGAAGTCATTTCAAACCTTAGTGGTCAGCTGCCGGGCCGCCGATCGGGGTTTCCGGACGTTCGTTCTGTACCACTGGCGGAGTGCCCGAAGTACCCGAACCACCTTCCCAATCGCGAGGCTCGCGCGGTGCACGACCCGCCATGATGTCGTCGATCTGATCGGCATCAATGGTCTCGTACTTCATCAGCGCGTCGGCCATGGCGTCGAGCTTGTCACGGTTGTCGGTCAGGATCTGCTTGGCCGTGCCGTAGCACTGGTCAATGATGCTGCGCACTTCGGAATCGATCAGCTTGGCGGTCTCACCAGAGAAGCTGGCAGCTTGACCGCCGCCGCCACGCCCCAGGAACACTTCACCTTCTTCCTCGGCGTACATCAAAGGACCGAGTTTTTCCGACAAGCCCCATTTGGTCACCATATTCCGTGCAATCTGACTGGCACGCATGATGTCGTTGGAGGCACCAGTGGTCACACCGTCGAAGCCCAGAGTCATCTCTTCAGCAATCCGACCGCCGTACAGCGAGCAGATCTGGCTGATCAGCGCGCGCTTGGAGAGGCTGTAGCGATCCTCTTCCGGCAGGAACATGGTCACACCCAGCGCCCGGCCGCGAGGAATGATCGACACTTTGTAGACCGGGTCATGCTCAGGCACAACACGCCCCACAATGGCGTGACCGGCTTCGTGGTAAGCGGTGTTCTGCTTCTCTTTCTCGGACATGACCATGGATTTGCGCTCTGCGCCCATCATGATCTTGTCTTTTGCCAGTTCGAACTCTTTCATTTCAACGATGCGCTTGCCGGTACGGGCTGCAAACAGCGAAGCCTCGTTCACCAGGTTGGCCAAGTCAGCACCGGAGAAGCCTGGCGTACCACGGGCAATCACGGCCGGAGCCACGTCGTCGCCCATCGGCACTTTGCGCATGTGTACTTTGAGGATCTGTTCGCGACCACGGATATCCGGCAAGCCGACCACGACCTGACGGTCGAAACGACCTGGACGCAGCAGCGCAGGGTCCAGTACGTCCGGACGGTTGGTAGCTGCAATGACGATGATGCCGTCATTCATTTCGAAGCCGTCCATCTCCACCAGCAACTGGTTGAGGGTCTGCTCACGTTCATCATGACCACCGCCCATGCCGGCACCACGATGACGACCGACGGCGTCGATTTCATCGATGAAGATGATGCATGGCGCGTGTTTCTTGGCCTGCTCGAACATGTCGCGGACACGACTGGCGCCAACACCGACAAACATTTCGACGAAGTCAGAACCGGAAATGGTGAAGAACGGCACCTTGGCTTCACCGGCAATTGCCTTGGCCAGCAAGGTTTTACCGGTACCCGGCGGGCCGACCATCAGCACGCCGCGAGGAATGCGGCCGCCCAGGCGCTGGAACTTGCCTGGATCGCGCAGGAACTCAACCAACTCACCCACTTCTTCCTTGGCCTCATCGCAACCCGCGACGTCAGCCAGGGTGGTCTTCACCTGATCTTCGGAGAGCAGGCGCGCCTTGCTCTTGCCGAAGCTCATCGGCCCGCCCTTGCCTCCCGCGCCGCCTTGCATCTGGCGCATGAAGAACATGAACACGGCGATGATCACCAGGATCGGGAAGCTGGCCACCAGCAGTTGAGTCCAGATGCTCTGTTGCTCAGGCTGCTTACCTTCAACAACTACGTGGTTATCCACCAGGTCGCCGATCAGGCCATTGTCCGGGATATTCGGGCGAATGGTCTTGAAGCCATCGCCATCGTTGCGCTTGCCGGTGATTACAGCGCCATCAACCGTCACGCGCTCGACCTTGCCATCCTTAACTTGCTGGATGAAGTCGGAATAGTTGAGGGTCTGCGGCTCGTTAGGGCTGGAGAAGTTGTTCATCACCGTCACCAGGACAGCCGCGATGATCAACCACAGGATCAGATTCTTTGCCATATCGTTCAATTAACTACCCTCTGAAGCAAGCTCCGCTACTGGCGCGCGCTTCGCATGATATTCACCGGCCTAACTTACTACATTACCTACAACACTGGCAGGCGCCGTCTGTAACCCTTTGTGAAACTTTGACTACACAATATTCGTAAAGCTTCGTGACGAAAGCGATATAAAAAAACCTATCGCCCTCCTCCAATTCCTCAAAAACGCTCTTCGCTCGCAGCGCCTTCAACACCGCGGAAGCCGCGGCACAGCAGATATTGCTCACGGGACCTGTCCCGCGAGGAGTCAGGCTTGCGCGTCTGTACCTTGTCGAACAGCTTGCGGATGTTCTTGTGATACTCGTCAAAACCCTCGCCCTGGAAGACTTTCACCAGGAAATCACCACCAGGACGCAACACCCGACCCGCCAGATCCAGCGCCAGCTCACACAGGAACATGGCACGCGGCATATCAACGGCCGGTAATCCACTCATATTGGGGGCCATGTCGGAAATCACAAGGTCTACCTGTGAATTTCCCACAGCCTCGAGGATCTCTGCGAGTACGGCGTCCTGGGTGAAGTCACCGTGAACAAAGGTCACATCCGGGATGCTGTCCATTTCCAGGATGTCGGAAGCAATCAGGCGACCTTGCCCACCAATCAGACGACTGGTCACCTGGGACCAACCACCCGGGGCGGCGCCCAGGTCGATAACGCTCATGCCAGGACGGATCAATTTGTCCTTGTCCTGGATCTCCAGCAGCTTGTAACTGGCCCGTGAACGATAGCCGTCCTTTTGCGCCTTTTTGACGTAAGGGTCGTTGAAATGCTCTTGCAGCCACTTAAGGCTAGTTTTGGAACGGGCCACGGGCCACCTCGAAAAATAAAACGGGTCGTGATTAACTGGGCGGTCCCGGACTCGCTCGGGTAAACTGGCCGCCGCTTTTTACAAGATCAGACGCAGGGGTCAGATTATGCCGCTCACTCAAGAGCAGAAGAAACAGTACAAGTCCATTGGCCACCATCTGAAACCAGTTCTGATTGTGGCAGACAACGGTTTGACTGAAGGTGTGTTAGCCGAACTTGAACGCGCACTGAACGATCACGAGCTGATCAAGATCAAGGTCAACATCCTTGATCGTGAAGCTCGCCTGGCCGCCATTGCAGAACTGTGCAAGGTTGGCAAAGCGGACCTGGTTCAGGTCATCGGCAAGATGGCGCTGCTGTATCGCAAGAACTTCAGCGTCAACAAGCAACTGTCGAACGTTCATCGCTTCAAGTAATGTTCAAATGGCTACAAGGGTTACGGGCGTGCTTCGCGCGCCCCGCCACTCCATCCCGGTGCAGGCTGTATCACCAGTACCAGGCCGGAGAACCCTAGCACAAGATAGCTGAATAGCTGCCAGCGCAACGCTTCCGGCAGCCAGATATGCACGATGTAGTACATCGCACACGCATACAGCGCCATCAACAGCAGTTGCCCGCGAATATCCCGCCACAAACTCCCCACGCCTTCGGCCTTGACCAGCACCAAGACCTGGATCGTCACGCACGCCGCCGCAAAACCCACCAGCAACGCGCTCAGTAATCCGTCGATCTCATCGATCAGCAACGGCGCCAGGCCAATCAGGCCCAACGCCGGCAACACACCAATATGCAACAGCCACAGGCCGCCCACCCAAAGCATCTGGGAGAGCTGCCAAAGCATGGCGCCCGCACGAAGCGGGCGCCTTCTTTCAGATGTGACGAACTTCAACAATCTCGTACTCGATCACGCCGCCAGGGGTCTTCACCGACACCACATCACCCTCTTCCTTGGCAATCAAGGCGCGGGCCAGTGGCGATCCGACGGAGATCTTGCCGAGTTTGAAGTCAGCTTCGTCTTCACCCACGATGTGGTAGACCACGCTTTCGTCAGTCTCGACGTTGGCGATTTCCACCGTAGTGCCGAAAATCACCTTGCCGGTCTTGGGAATGGTCGTCACGTCGATCACCACCGAGTTCTGCAGGCGGCCTTCGATATCACGGATCCGCGCCTCGACCATACCCTGCTGCTCGCGAGCAGCGTGGTATTCGGCGTTTTCCTTCAAGTCACCCAGCTCGCGGGCCGTACCGATGTCCTGGCTCAGCTTTGGACGTACGACCTTGGTCAGATGGGCGTGCTCCTCTTCCAGGGCCTTGAAGCCCTGGACGGTCATTGGGTATTTGGTCATGCCTTCAATCCTGCGTGTAGATCCTGCAAGCGACGCACGGTCTTTTCCGGACCGAACTTGAGCGCTTCACAGATGGCTTCGCCAGCAGCAATGGTAGTGGTGCAGTAGATCTTGTGCTGCAAGGCGTTACGGCGAATGGAGTAGGAGTCGGCGATCGACTGGCGACCTTCGGTGGTATTGATGATCAGGGTGACTTCGTCATTCTTGATCATGTCGACCACGTGCGGACGGCCTTCCGTCACCTTGTTCACGCGACGCACTTTCAGGCCGGCAGCTTCGATCAGCTTGGCGGTCCCGGCGGTAGCCACGACTTCGAAGCCCAAGTTGATCAGATCGCGGGCCACACCTGCAACCAGTGGCTTGTCGTCATCACGCACGCTGATGAACGCAGTGCCACCGGTCGGCAGTACTTCGCTGGCGCCCATCTGGGCCTTGGCGAATGCTTCACCGAAGGTGTCGCCCACGCCCATCACTTCACCGGTGGACTTCATCTCTGGGCCCAGGATCGGGTCCACACCCGGGAATTTGGCGAACGGGAACACCGCCTCTTTCACGCTGTAGAAGTTAGGAATGATTTCCTTGGTGAAGCCGATTTCCTTCAGGGTCTTACCGGCCATCACGCGTGCAGCGATCATGGCCAGGGACACACCGATGCACTTGGAAACAAATGGCACGGTACGTGAGGCACGCGGGTTGACTTCGATCACGTAGATGTCTTCGCCTTGCAGCGCCAACTGTACGTTCATCAGGCCGACCACGCCCAACTCCAGGGCCATTTTCTTGACCTGTTCGCGCATCTCGTCCTGGATGTGCGCCGGCAGCGAGTACGGCGGCAGCGAGCACGCGGAGTCACCGGAGTGAACGCCCGCCTGCTCGATGTGCTGCATGATCGCGCCGATGACTACGTCGGTACCATCGCAAACCGCATCCACGTCCATTTCGATGGCGCAGTTGAGGAAGTGATCCAGCAGCACCGGGCTGTCGTTGGACACTTTCACCGCATCACGCAGATAACGCTTGAGTTCTTCTTCTTCGTAGACGATTTCCATCGCCCGGCCGCCCAGCACGTAGGACGGACGCACCACCAGCGGGTAGCCGATCTTGCTGGCGGCACGAATGGCTTCGTCTTCGCTGCGCACGGTGGCGTTTGGCGGCTGACGCAGGTTCAGGCGCTCAACCATTTGCTGGAAGCGCTCACGGTCTTCGGCACGGTCGATAGCGTCCGGGCTGGTACCGATGATCGGTACGCCGGCAGCTTCCAGAGCGCGAGCCAGTTTCAATGGGGTTTGGCCGCCGTACTGGACGATCACGCCTTTTGGCTTCTCGACGCGGCAGATTTCCAACACGTCTTCCAGGGTTACCGGCTCGAAGTACAGACGGTCGGAAGTATCGTAGTCAGTGGAAACAGTTTCCGGGTTGCAGTTGACCATGATGGTCTCGTATCCGTCTTCGCGCAGGGCGAGGGCGGCGTGTACGCAGCAGTAGTCGAACTCGATGCCCTGGCCGATACGGTTCGGACCGCCGCCCAGGATGATGATCTTGTCGCGGCCCGACGGCGCGGCTTCGCACTCTTCCTCGTAGGTGGAGTACAGGTAGGCGGTATCGGTGGCGAACTCGGCCGCGCAGGTATCAACGCGCTTGTAGACCGGGAAGATATCCAGCTTGTGGCGATGCGTGCGCAGGTTCTTCTCGGTCACACCCAGCAGCTTGGCCAGACGCTGATCGGAGAAACCCTTGCGCTTGAGACGGAACATCAAGTCGCGGTCGATAGAGGACAGACCCAGGGTCTTGACCTTCTCTTCTTCCTTGATCAGATCTTCGATTTGCACCAGGAACCACGGGTCGATCATGTTCATGCCGAAGATGTCTTCGACGGTCAGGCCGGCACGGAAGGCGTCGGCCACGTACCAGATACGCTCGGCGCCCGGCACGGTCAGCTCGCGCTTGAGCACGCTCATGCTTTCCGGGTTGCTCAGGTCGAGTTTCTCGTCCAGGCCGCAAACGCCGACTTCCAGACCGCGCAGGGCTTTCTGCAGGGATTCCTGGAAAGTCCGGCCGATGGCCATGACTTCACCGACCGACTTCATTTGAGTGGTCAGGCGTGCATCAGCTTTCGGGAACTTCTCGAAAGCGAAACGTGGCAGCTTGGTGACAACGTAGTCGATCGACGGCTCGAAGGACGCCGGTGTAGCGCCGCCGGTGATTTCGTTTTGCAGCTCGTCCAGGGTGTAGCCGATCGCCAGCTTGGCAGCGATGCGCGCAATCGGGAAACCGGTCGCTTTCGATGCCAGCGCCGAGGAGCGCGATACACGCGGGTTCATCTCGATCACAACCATGCGGCCGGTGTCCGGGCAGATACCGAACTGAACGTTGGAGCCGCCGGTTTCAACGCCGATCTCACGCAGTACCGCCAACGAGGCGTTACGCATGATCTGGTATTCCTTGTCCGTCAGGGTCTGTGCCGGAGCAACGGTGATCGAGTCACCGGTGTGCACGCCCATCGGGTCGAAGTTTTCGATGGAGCAGACGATGATGCAGTTGTCCTTTTTGTCGCGGACAACCTCCATCTCGTACTCTTTCCAGCCAATCAGGGATTCGTCGATCAGCAGCTCCTTGGTCGGCGACAGGTCCAGACCACGGGCGCAAATTTCTTCGAACTCTTCACGGTTGTAAGCGATGCCGCCACCGGTGCCGCCCATGGTGAAGGACGGACGGATGATGCACGGGAAGCCCAGCTTCTCGAGAACCGCGTTGGCCTCTTCCATGCTGTGGGCGATACCGGAACGCGGGCAGTCCAGGCCGATGGACTTCATGGCCTTGTCGAAACGCGAACGATCTTCAGCCTTGTCGATGGTGTCGGCGTTGGCGCCGATCATCTCTACGCCGAACTTTTCCAGGACGCCTTCGCGCTCCAGGTCCAGGGCGCAGTTCAGAGCGGTCTGGCCACCCATGGTCGGCAGCAGCGCGTCCGGACGCTCTTTCTCGATGATCTTGGCAACGGTCTGCCACTTGATCGGCTCGATGTAGGTGGCGTCGGCCATGTCCGGGTCGGTCATGATGGTGGCCGGGTTGGAGTTCACCAGGATGACGCGGTAGCCCTCTTCGCGCAGGGCTTTACAGGCCTGGGCGCCGGAGTAGTCGAATTCGCAGGCCTGGCCGATCACGATCGGGCCAGCGCCGAGAATCAGGATGCTTTTTATGTCTGTACGTTTTGGCATGGGTTTGTCACTCAAATCCGCAGGTCAGTCGGCAAGCCGTCTTGAACAATCTTTGAAGAGCCTGCGGGGGCCACCGAGTTTCGGGGCCGCCCGCAAGCCGCCCAGTCAGCGTCGCTTGGCCATCTCATTGATGAAACGGTCGAACAGCGGCGCTACGTCGTTCGGGCCCGGGCTCGCTTCAGGGTGGCCCTGGAAGCTGAACGCGCTCTTGTCGGTGCGCTCGATGCCTTGCAGGGAACCGTCGAACAGCGACTTGTGAATCGCGCGCACGTTAGCCGGCAAGGTCGCTTCGTCCACCGCAAAACCGTGGTTCTGGCTGGTGATCATCACAACGCCAGTGTCCAGGTCTTGCACAGGGTGGTTGGCACCGTGGTGGCCGTGGCCCATTTTCAGGGTCTTGGCGCCAGAGGCCAGGGCCAGCAGCTGGTGGCCCAGGCAGATACCGAATACCGGAATCTCGGTCTCCAGCACTTCCTTGATGGCCTGGATGGCGTAGTCGCACGGCTCCGGGTCACCCGGGCCGTTGGACAGGAACACGCCGTCCGGTTGCAGGGCCAGTACGTCGCTGGCCGGGGTTTGCGCCGGAACCACGGTCACGCGGCAGCCGCGCTCTACCAGCATGCGCAGGATGTTGTACTTAACGCCGTAGTCATAAGCGACCACGTGGTAAGGCAACTCGCTGGCTTCGATGGTCGCGTGGCTGTCGGTCTTCAAGTCCCAGACAGTGGAGCGCCATTCGTACTTCTCTTTGACGCTGACGACTTTGGCCAGGTCCATGCCCTTCAGGCCAGGGAAGCCTTGCGCTGCGGCAATCGCCGCTTCTTCGGAAATATTGTCACCGACCATGATGCAGCCGTTCTGCGAGCCTTTTTCACGCAGGATGCGCGTGAGGCGGCGCGTATCGATACCGGCGATTGCCACAACGTTGTTGGCTTTCAGGTAATCGGACAGCGACATCGTGTTACGCCAGTTGCTCGCAACCAGTGGCAGGTCACGAATCACCAGACCGGCCGACCAGACACGATCAGACTCGACATCTTCCGGTGTAGTACCGGTGTTGCCGATGTGCGGATAGGTCAGGGTAACGATCTGTTGGGCGTAGGAAGGATCGGTAAGGATTTCCTGATAGCCGGTCATGGCAGTGTTAAACACTACCTCTCCAACGGTTTGACCGTCGGCTCCAATGGCTTCGCCGCGAAAAATGCTGCCATCAGCAAGGGCGAGTATGGCTGGCTTAGTCAAGAAGACCTCCCGTAAATAAAGCCTGAAAGGGCGATCGCAGGTTGTAAAAAAGCGGAGTGACGTATGGACACGTCACCCCGCTTCTTCACTGAATTATTCTGCGCGCTTTTAGTGGACACACTAAAGCTGTAGCTTACAGAAAAAGGCTTTTTTGGTCCACCGCTAATGAGCCTTAAAGGCAGGAGAATGCGACAGGGCGTCGCTTAGCGGGTAAAAACGGGGCCTCAGGATAATCCTGAGGCCCCGTTTTAGCTACTGATTAGTGCAGATCCAGCACATCACGCATGTCGTACAGGCCAGCCTCACGACCGTCCAACCACAGCGCAGCACGGACCGCACCCTTGGCAAACGTCATGCGGCTGGAAGCTTTGTGCGTGATTTCCAGGCGCTCACCCTCAGTGGCGAACAGCACCGTGTGGTCACCCACCACGTCACCGCCGCGCACGGTGGCAAAGCCAATGGTGTCACGCGCACGCGCACCGGTATGGCCTTCACGTCCGTACACGGCAACTTTCGACAGATCACGCCCAAGTGCATCGGCAATAGCCTCACCCATGCGCAACGCAGTACCTGACGGGGCATCGATCTTGTGGCGGTGATGGGTCTCGATGATTTCGATATCCGCCTCATCCCCCAGCACACGCGCCGCCAGATCCAGCAGCTTGAGCGACAGATTCACGCCGACGCTGAAGTTGGCGGCGAAGACGATAGGGATGTCCTTGCCCGCCTCTACCAGCAACTGCTTCTGCTCAGCAGTCAAACCCGTAGTACCGATTACCATGGACTTGCCAGCCTTGCGGCAGAAGGCCAGGTTTTTCAGCATCACCTCAGGCAGAGTGAAGTCGATCAGCACATCGAACTCGTCCGCCACCTGGTCCAGGCTGCTCGACAACGACACACCGATACGGCCCAACGAGGCCAACTCACCGGCGTCCGCACCGATCAACGTGCTACCCGGGCGAACGATCGCCGCGGTCAGCCCGGAGGCCGGCGAGCGCTGCTGCACCGCCTCGACCAGGGTCTTGCCCATGCGCCCGGCAGCGCCCATTACGGCTATACGTCGCATACTCATTCCTTACAGGTCGCCGAAGAAACGCTTCACACCGTCGAAAAAGCCAGCGGTTTTCGGCGAATGGGAGTTGTCGCCTTCCAGCGAGCTGCGGAACTCTTCAAGCAATTCACGCTGACGGCGGCCCAGGTTCACCGGGGTTTCCACCGCGACACGGCACATCAAGTCGCCTGCACCGCCACCGCGCACCGGCGCAACACCTTTGCCACGAATGCGGAACTGCTTACCGGTCTGCGTGCCCTCAGGGATCTTGAGCTTGACCCGACCGTCGAGGGTCGGAATCTCCAGCTCGCCGCCCAGAGCCGCATCGACAAAGCTGATCGGCACTTCGCAGAACAGGTGCTTGCCATCGCGCTGGAAGATCGAGTGCTCGCGCACATTGATCACCACATACAGGTCGCCCGTAGGGCCGCCCTGAGTGCCCGCCTCGCCTTCGCCCGACAGACGAATACGATCACCGGTATCCACGCCCGCCGGCACTTTCACCGACAAGGTCTTGTACTCTTCTACGCGGCCTTCGCCGTGGCAGGAGTCGCACGGATCGGAAATGATCTTGCCCTGGCCATGGCAACGCGGGCAGGTCTGCTGCACCGAGAAGAAGCCCTGCTGCATACGGACCTGGCCGATACCGCCGCAGGTTGGGCAGGTGATCGGCGAGGAGCCCTTCTTGGCACCCGAACCGTCGCACGGCTTGCAATTGACCAGCGTCGGTACACGGATATTGACGCTGGTGCCGCGTACGGCTTCTTCCAGGTTCAGCTCCAGGGTGTAGCGCAGGTCGCTGCCACGCTGGGCACCGCCACGCTGACCACCACGGCCACCGCCAAAGAAGTCGCTGAACACGTCGCCGAAAATATCGGAGAAGTTCTGACCGCCAAAACCTGCACCGCCGCCACCCATGCTCGGGTCGACACCGGCATGGCCATACTGGTCGTAGGCCGCACGCTTGTTGGGATCAGACAGGCATTCATAGGCCTCATTGGCCTCTTTGAACATATCCTCGGATTCTTTGCTATCCGGATTACGGTCCGGGTGGTGCTTCATCGCCAGGCGACGGTAAGCCTTTTTCAGGTCCGCCTCGCTGGAGCCACGCTCCACACCCAACACTTCGTAATAGTCACGCTTTGCCATAAGTCTTTGCACTCTTAAGGACGTTCAGCCAGACCCTCCTGAGCCTTGCCAAACTCGTTGAGCCCCAATACAGGCCCGGACCCAACTCACGTCAATTCAACGATCCTGGTCGTTACTGCTTTTTAGCCAGGCATCCGGCCAAAAACGCGGTATTTACTGCTCGGAAAGCAGGAGCATCTCCGATCACACCGCCAACATCCGACGCTTGTCGCATGCTGTAAAAATTCGCATACCCCAGACACGCCAACGCGGGAGCAAGCTCCCGCGCGGCGACATCCTACCAGTCACCGCTTGATAGCGGTCAACCGGGCGACCAACTTACTTCTGGTCTTTGACTTCTTCGAACTCGGCATCGACAACGTCGTCGTGCTTGGCTTCAGGCTCTGCCTGTTGCGCAGCACCGTCAGCTGGCTGACCTTGCTCGGCGTACATTTTCTGAGCAACTGGCGCGGAGACTTTCGACAGCTCCTCAACCTTGGCTTCGATGGCAGCCTTGTCGTCGCCTTTAACGGCAGCTTCCAGGGCAACCACGGCAGCTTCGATTGCGGCCTTCTCTTCAGCAGTCACTTTGTCGCCAGCATCAGCGATCATTTTGCGCGTCGAGTGAACCAGCGCGTCGCCCTGGTTACGGGCACCTGCCAACTCTTCGAACTTCTTGTCGGCTTCGGCATTGGTTTCAGCATCACGAATCATCTGTTGAATTTCTTCATCAGACAGGCCGGAGTTGGCCTTGATGGTGATCTTCTGCTCTTTACCGGTCGCCTTGTCTTTCGCGCCGACGTGCAGGATGCCGTTGGCGTCGATGTCGAAGGTCACTTCGATTTGTGGCACGCCACGCGGTGCTGGTGGAATCTCAGCCAGGTCGAACTTGCCCAGGGACTTGTTCTGAGCGGCTTGCTTACGCTCACCTTGCAGCACGTGAATGGTCACCGCGCCCTGGTTGTCATCGGCAGTCGAGAACACCTGCGATTTCTTGGTAGGAATCGTGGTGTTTTTCTCGATCAGCGCAGTCATCACGCCGCCCATGGTTTCGATACCCAGAGTCAGCGGGCTGACGTCCAGCAGCAGCACGTCTTTCACGTCGCCGGCCAGTACCGCACCCTGGATGGCAGCACCCATGGCAACGGCTTCGTCCGGGTTCACGTCTTTACGTGCTTCTTTACCGAAGAATTCGGTAACCAATTTCTGAACCAGTGGCATACGGGTCTGACCACCTACCAGGATCACGTCGTTGATCGAGCCAACGTCGATACCGGAGTCTTTCAGCGCGATGCGGCAAGGTTCGATGGTGCGTTGAACCAGGTCTTCAACCAGCGCTTCCAGCTTGGCGCGCGAGATCTTCACGTTCAAGTGCTTAGGACCGGTGGCGTCTGCAGTGATGTACGGCAGGTTCACGTCGGTCGACTGAGCGGAAGACAGCTCGATCTTGGCTTTTTCAGCGGCTTCTTTCAGGCGCTGCATCGCCAGCGGGTCACCCTTGAGGTTCATGCCGCTTTCTTTCTTGAATTCGTCGACGAGGTAGTCGATCAGACGAATGTCAAAGTCTTCACCACCCAGGAAAGTGTCACCGTTGGTGGCCAACACTTCGAACTGGTGCTCGCCGTCGACTTCAGCGATCTCGATCACGGAGACGTCGAAAGTACCGCCACCCAGGTCATAAACGATCACAGTGTGATCGCCCTTGGCCTTGTCCATACCGTAAGCCAGAGCTGCTGCGGTTGGTTCGTTGATGATACGTTTTACGTCCAGGCCCGCGATGCGGCCGGCGTCTTTGGTCGCCTGGCGCTGGCTGTCGTTGAAGTAGGCCGGAACGGTAATCACCGCCTCAGTCACTGTTTCACCGAGGTAGTCCTCAGCGGTTTTCTTCATCTTTTTCAAGATTTCCGCCGAGATTTGCGGCGGCGACATTTTCTGGCCGTTTACTTCAACCCAGGCGTCACCGTTGTCAGCCTTGGCGATTTTGTAAGGCACCATCTTGATGTCTTTCTGTACGACTTCTTCGTCGAACTTGCGACCGATAAGACGCTTCACCGCGTACAGGGTGTTGTGCGGGTTGGTCACAGCCTGACGCTTGGCCGACTGACCGACGAGGATTTCACCGTCGTTGGCGTAAGCAATGATCGACGGCGTGGTGCGCGCGCCTTCGGCGTTTTCGATAACTTTAGCAACGCCGTTTTCCAGCACGGAGACGCAGGAGTTGGTGGTCCCCAGGTCAATACCGATAATTTTGCCCATGATTTACTCTCCCGAAACTTGAATTTGGTTGCCGCAGCAGTGGTGGCTAACTGCGGTAGCACTTAAACGCTTGACTTATAGATGGGGGCTTGGCGATGAATTTCAAGCCTGCTCATCAATCGACGGTGAAACCGGTGCAGGAGCCTTGCTCACCACTACCATCGCCGGACGCAGCAAACGGCCGTTCAGCTGATAACCCTTCTGGAAAACTTTCAACACACTGTTAGGCTCCAGGTCATGGCTTTCCTGCATGGCCATGGCTTGGTGATGCTCAGCGTTGAACGGTTCGCCGCCTTGTGGATCGATGGCTTCCAGCTGATAACGCTTCAGGGTGTCCTGGAACATTTTCAGGGTCAGTTCGATCCCTTCGCGCATCGGGCGGATGTTTTCGTCGTCCGGGTTGGACAATTCAAGGCCACGTTCCAGGCTGTCGATGATCGGCAGCAAGTCACCGGCAAATTTTTCCAGCCCGAATTTGTGAGCCTTCTCTACATCCTGCTCGGCGCGGCGGCGGACGTTCTGCAGATCGGCGGCAACACGCAAAGACTGGTCCTGCGCAGCAGCCAATTGCTCTTCGAGCACTTGTACACGAGTCGCCAGCTCATCACCGGCAGCCGAGTTGGCGTCTGGAGTTTGCGTATCCTGCGTCTGTTCGTCAGCCATAGATTTCTCCTTTCAAAATCATGCGCGAACTCAACTCGCGCTTCTGTTCCGGTATATGGGGCCACAATTTCAGGGTTCAAGGGCGTAGGCGTTACCAAAAGTCTCTCCCTGACTTGGATCAATTCCTGCGCGGCCATTCCTTGTTGCGCTAAGAAATGCAGCCATTCAAGCAAATCGACCTAAGCATCAGGATTGTCAGCCCAGAACAAAACACTGTATAAATAACCAGACCTAAAGCCTGGGAGCGACCTTCATGCTCGTGCACCTGTCCGTACATAACTACGCCATCGTTGAACACCTGGATCTCGAACTGGATCGCGGGATGAGCGTAATCACAGGCGAAACCGGCGCCGGCAAGTCGATCATGCTCGACGCCCTGGGCCTGACCCTGGGCGATCGCGCCGACAGTGGCGTGGTACGCCCAGGTGCGGACAAGGCCGACATTCTTGCCACCTTCGACCTGGCCGACATTCCCGAAGCCGAAGCCTGGCTGGCCGAGCGCGACCTGAATAATGAAGGGCCGTGCATCTTGCGCCGAGTAATCACTGCCGAAGGGCGCTCTCGCGGCTATATCAATGGCACGCCCTGCCCCCTTGGCGACCTCAAGGCCCTGGGCGAACTGCTGATCGATATCCACAGCCAGCACGAACACCAATCCTTACTGAAAACCGACACCCACCGTCGCCTGCTCGATGAATACGCAGGCGCCACCGACCTTGCGCGCCAGGTACAGCTTGCCGCTCAGCGCTGGCGCCAGACCCGCCAGGAGCTGGAACGGCTTTCCAACTCCGGCGACGAGCAACGCGCTCGCCACCAATTGCTCAGCTATCAGCTTGAAGAACTGGAAAGCCTGGCCCTTGGCGAGACCGAACTGGAGCAGCTTGAGCAGGAACACAAGAACCTCACTAACGCCGAAACGCTGCTCGCTATTTGCCGCCAGGTGGTGGAGCAATGCAGCGAGAGCGACTCGGGCAATGTGCTTAACGCACTGACGGCCAGCCTCAACCGGTTGTCCAGCGTCAATAACGCTTCAGGCTCGCTGAGTGAAGCCACCACGCTGCTGACCAGCGCGCAGATCCAGGTAGAAGAAGCCGTTGGCGAACTGAATCGCTTCCTGGATCACTTCGACGCCGATCCCTCGCGCCTGCAGGAAATAGAAGAACGCCTGGACACTATCTATACCCTGGCGCGCAAACACCGAATCCAGCCCACCGAAGTGGCAACCATGCAGCAAAAGTTGCTGGATGAAATCGAAACGCTGAATGCCAACGACGAATCCATCGAGCGACTGGGCGATGAACTCGCCTCTTTCGCCCGCCATTATCAAGAGAAGGCCCGCGAACTGAGCGACCTGCGCCAGCAAGCGGCCACCGGCCTGGCGAGCGCCGTGGAGCTGGAGATTCAGCGCCTGGGCATGCCGGGCGGGCGCTTCACCATTGAACTGCGCGCCAACGCCAGCAATGAACTGCAACCCCATGGCCTGGAACAGGTAGAACTGCTGGTCAGCGCCAACCCCGGGCAGCCGCTCAAGGCATTGGCAAAAGTGGCCTCCGGCGGCGAACTGTCACGTATCAGCCTGGCGATTCAGGTCATCACCGCCCAAACCTCGCGGGTACCGACGCTCGTGTTCGATGAAGTGGACGTGGGCATTGGCGGGCCGACCGCAGAAATTGTGGGCCAGCTGCTGCGCCGCTTGGGCGACAGAGGCCAAGTGCTGACAGTGACTCACTTGCCGCAAGTGGCAGCACAAGGGCATCAGCACCTGTTCGTGCACAAGGTGCGAGGCAGTGACGCAACGCACACGGCCGTGTCCAAGCTGAACAAGTCGGAACGCGTGGAAGAAGTGGCGCGCATGCTCGGCGGCATCGATCTGACCAAGGAATCCCTCGCCCACGCGAAGAAAATGGTCGTAGCCGCCAAGGCCTAATCCGACAATTTCTGTCTTATAGAAAGCACGAAGGCGACCCTAGGGTCGCCTTCTATCGTTTCGCAGAGCGAATCTGCGTCGATTTTTACTTTTTCTTACGGATGTACAACACAAGATTGTGGTCAACCAAATCGAACCCATGCTCCTCAGCAATCTTGTGCTGCAGCGCTTCGATTTCAGGACTGGTGAACTCGATTACCTCATTGGTATCCAGGTCAACCATGTGGTCGTGATGACCACCGTCAGCCAATTCGAACACTGCATGACCGCCGTCGAAATTATGACGAACCACCAGCCCTGCGGCTTCAAACTGGGTCAGCACACGGTAAACCGTGGCCAGGCCAACGTCCTCGTTAGACTCCATCAGCGCCTTGTAAACATCCTCGGCACTCATGTGGCGCTGCTCAGCAGAATCGAGCATTTGTAGAATCTTGACTCGTGGCAGAGTCACTTTAAGACCGGCTTTGCGTAGTTCGCTATTTTCAACCATGGTTAGCTTTCTCGCGGATGCTGCTTCGCAGCTTCTCTTAATACGGGTATGATCGGCGTTTACGTTGTCCCAGCCAAGATAGTGGAAGTCGCCCACCGATGCAAAACACCAAGCTCTTGCTAACCAGTTTCACCTTTGTGGGACTGCTCGCACTCGCCGGTTGTTCATTCCCCGGGGTTTACAAAATCGACATCCAGCAGGGCAATGTCGTCACGCAGGACATGATAGACCAGTTACGCCCGGGAATGACCCGACGGCAAGTACGGTTTATCATGGGCAATCCCCTGCTGACCGACACTTTCCACGCCGATCGCTGGGATTATCTCTACAGCCTGCAGCCTGGTGGCGGTGAACGCCAGCAGGAACGCGTCAGCGTCATTTTTAATGGCAATGATCAGCTTGTCAGCCTGTCCGGCGACTTCATGCCCGGCGTAAGCCGTGATGAAGCCCTGCTCGGCAAGGACACCGGCACCAACGTGACTGCGCCTGCGCAGGACAGCGAGCAGCCGAAGTCCGAAGTACCGGCCAAGCCGGGCTCGTTGCTCGACAAGATCCAGAAAGACGTCGACGGCGTAGAAACCGTGCCAGTCCCGACGCCACAGCCTCTGGACACCAGCCCGCAGTAAGCTTGCGGCGCTCACTAAAAAACCCGGCATGCCGGGTTTTTTATTGCCTGCTGTTTGCACAGACGCCTAACAAATGGGCCCTGATGGCCTATGAATTCTGTTGCTTGACCAACGCAGCCTTGGCGGCACGCAATCGGCGCACTTCCTTAGGATCTGCCAGCAGAGGCCGGTAGATCTCAATACGATCACCCGCCTGCACTGCTCGCACATCAGCATCGGCGACCACCTTACCGAATATCCCCAACGGGCAATCAGCCAAATCCAGCTCCGGAAATTGCGCCGCGATCCCACAAGCCTGCACCGCCGCCCGCAAGCTGGTGCCCGCCGCCACCGTCACAGCCAACAAAACCTGACGGTCCTCGGCGGCATACACCACCTCTATATCAACCATGCAGTTGCTTGGCCCGCTGGCAGAACGCATCCACCAGGGTATTCGCCGCCTGGTTGAACAAAGGCCCCAGCGTCGCGCGAACAATCGGCCCGGCATAATCAAACGAAAGATCCAGGCTGATCTTGCACGCCTTGTCGGTCAACGCCTTGAATACCCAAACGCCATGCAACTGGGTAAATGGCCCTTCCTGCAGATTCATTTCGATGGACTTCCCAGGCACCAGCACATTGCGCGTAACAAAATGCTGGCTAAGCCCGCCCTTGGCGACCCCGACACGGGCGACCATGTGCTCGTCACTGCTTTCCAGCACCTCGGCCGCCGAACACCACGGCAAGAATTCCGGGTAACGCGCCACGTCGTTGACCAGGTCATAAAGCGCCTGCGCCGGATAAGGCAGCAACGCCGAACGTTGAATATGCGTCGTCATGTGTGCGTTATTTCCACTACTGAGCGGCAAACATCGCGAAAGAACAGCCCGATCCGCGAAAGAAAAAAACCAAAGAACTGCCCGCATTGTCCGGGATTCGTCCAACACGCTCAAGCACGCAGGTTGACCGTAGCCGACACGCTCGCAACTCCCTATAATGCCGCCCCTATGGCTAAACAAAAGAAACACCCCACAGGGACCATCGCGCAAAATAAAAAGGCGCGACACGATTACTTCATCGAACATCGTTTCGAGGCTGGTCTGGTCCTGGCCGGCTGGGAAGTAAAAAGTCTGCGCGCCAGCAAGCTGCAACTGGTCGACAGCTATGTGCTGCTCAAGGATGGCGAGGCGTGGCTGCTCGGCAGTCATATCACCCCGCTGACCACCGCGAGCACCCACGTGATTGCCGACCCGGTACGCACGCGCAAGCTGTTGCTCAATGCCCGCGAACTCGAAAAACTCGCCCAAGCTGTGCAGCAGAAGGGCTATGCCTGCATCTGCCTGTCCTGGTACTGGAGCAAGCACCTGGTCAAGTGCGAGATCGCCTTGGGCAAGGGCAAGAAGGAATACGACAAGCGCGATACCGAGCGCGAGCGCGATTCCAACCGCGAACTGCACCGCGCCGTGCGCAACAAGGGCAAGGAAGAGTAATCCTTGCAGCGGTGTAGCCTGGGAAAACCCTCGGCTACATCCCCTTGCGCCGCTCCGCACGCGCCACCCTTTGAACCTCCTGACGCACCTCCTCCAACACTTCCTGCACATACAGCAGGTGACGTGTTGAAACATCCCGTGCCTGCTCGGCACGCCCCTCGATAATCGCCAGGTACAGATCCCGGTGCTGGCTGATCAGCATATCGCGGGTTTCCGTGCGCTGCTGGTACATGCCGCCGATGTTGGTCACCACGTTACGCTTAAGCAAATCGAACAGCCCGCGAATGGTGTGCAACAACACCGCGTTGTGGCTAGCCTCGGCAATCGCCAAGTGAAATCTTGCATCGGCCGCGCCCTCCTCCGCCCGGCTCACGTCATCGGCGCGGGTGTAGCAATCCTGTAGCGCCTCGAATGCGGCGGTCAGCCGCTCGCGGTCAACCTCGGTGGCACGCAAGGCCGCGTAATAAGCACAAGATGCTTCAAGCGTCTGACGAAACTCGAGCAGATCACGCTGTGCTTCGGGGTTGTTTTCCAAAAGATGCAGCAGTGGATCGCTGAAGGTTGAACCCAGGGAGTCCGCAACATAATTGCCACCACCCTGACGGCTCACCAACAATCCTTTTGCCGCCAGCTTCTGGATCGCTTCGCGCAACGATGGACGCGACACACCAAACTGCTCAGCCAATGCGCGCTCGGCAGGCAAACGCTCGCCCGACTTCAGCGTGCCCTCGAGGATCATGCCCTCCAGTTGCTCGACAATATCGTCAGACAAACGGCGCTGACGCACCTGATCAAACCCCATAACTCACTCTCCACCATCCCGACCACTCGCCGGGCCCTCTATTCTGGCCTATCGCCGCGCTTGCAGCACCTATCAGAACATCCTCGATTTACCCGCTCAGATCCGCCCCCTCGCCGACCTACGACCAAAGTTTCGCAGGCGGCAAATTGACACACCGCCCCCAAGCCTTTTAACCTAGCCAGCAGCGATTGTAAATTGGTATTACCAATTATCCAAGCCAACCAAACAACAACAATCAGGGGCCACCCCACTATGCAAACCTGGCAACAGCTCTACAGCCCGCTCGGCAGCCTCGGCCTGTCCGCACTGGCCGCCGTTATTCCGATCGTATTCTTCTTCCTGGCCCTGGCCGTGTTTCGCCTCAAAGGCCACGTGGCGGGCAGCATCACTTTGGCACTGTCGATCCTGGTCGCAATCTTCGCCTTCCAGATGCCGGTGGACATGGCGCTGGCCGCAGCAGGTTATGGCTTTGCCTACGGCCTGTGGCCCATCGCCTGGATCATCGTCGCAGCGGTATTCCTCTACAAACTGACGGTCAAGAGCGGCCAGTTCGAAATCATCCGCAGCTCGGTGTTGTCGATTACCGACGACCAACGCCTGCAAGTGCTGCTGATCGGCTTCTGCTTCGGTGCCTTCCTGGAAGGTGCCGCCGGCTTCGGCGCACCCGTGGCCATCACCGCCGCGCTGCTGGTTGGCCTGGGCTTCAACCCGCTCTACGCCGCCGGCCTGTGCCTGATTGCCAACACCGCGCCCGTGGCCTTCGGCGCACTGGGCATCCCGATCATCGTCGCAGGCCAGGTCACCGGCATTGACGCGTTCAAGATCGGCGCCATGACCGGCCGCCAGTTGCCTTTGCTGTCACTGTTCGTACCGTTCTGGCTGGTATTCATGATGGATGGCCTGCGCGGCGTGCGCGAAACCTGGCCGGCCGCGCTGGTCGCAGGCTTGAGCTTTGCCATCACCCAATACTTCACGTCCAACTTCATCGGCCCGGAGTTGCCGGACATCACGTCGGCGCTGGCCAGCCTGATTTCCCTGACACTGTTCCTGAAGGTATGGCAACCCAAGCGCACCGCAGGCGCACAGATTGCCGGCGCCACCTCCGGCGTAGCAGTCACCGCCAGCGCCGGCGGCTTTGGCCTGCCACGCAGCACGGTCGCATCGCCTTACAGCCTGGGGCAGATTTTCAAGGCGTGGTCACCGTTCCTGATCCTCACCGTGCTGGTCACCATCTGGACCCTCAAACCATTCAAGGCGATGTTTGCCGCCGGCGGTTCGATGTACAGCTGGGTGTTCAACTTCGCGATCCCGCACTTGGATCAACTGGTGGTCAAAGTGGCACCGATCGTCACCAACCCCACCGCGATTCCGGCCGTGTTCAAGCTGGACCCGATTTCGGCGACCGGCACGGCGATTTTCTTCTCCGCACTGTTCTCGATGCTGGTTCTGAAGATCGATATCAAAACTGGTCTTACCACTTTAAAAGAGACCTTCTACGAACTGCGCTGGCCGATCCTGTCCATCGGCATGGTGCTGGCGTTCGCTTTTGTCACCAACTACTCCGGCATGTCTTCAACCATGGCCCTGGTATTGGCCGGCACCGGCGCCGCCTTTCCCTTCTTCTCGCCATTCCTCGGCTGGCTGGGGGTTTTCCTGACTGGCTCCGACACCTCGTCCAACGCCCTGTTCAGCTCACTGCAAGCCACCACCGCACACCAAATCGGCGTCAACGACACCTTGTTGGTCGCGGCGAACACCAGCGGCGGCGTGACCGGCAAGATGATCTCGCCGCAATCGATCGCCGTGGCCTGCGCAGCCACCGGCCTGGTAGGCAAGGAATCCGACCTGTTCCGCTTCACCCTCAAGCACAGCCTCTTCTTCGCCACCATCGTCGGGCTGATCACGCTGGCCCAGGCCTACTGGTTCACCGGTATGCTGGTGCACTGAGACCTGCACGCAATAGAGTAAGAATCGACGCCGGACTACGGTTCCGGCGTCTGCTATTTCTGGAGGACCGATGAGCCTGCCTGCTGCTTTCCTTGCTGACGTCTTACAGCTGATCCCGAAAGATCGGCGTTTCGACGATCCACTTTCCACCCTCGCCTTCGGCACCGACGCCAGCTTTTACAGGCTGATCCCACAACTGGTGATCCGCGTCGAGTCAGAAGACGAAGTGGTCGCGTTGCTGCAACTGGCCCAGCGCGACCAGGTGCCGGTGACCTTCCGCGCGGCCGGCACCAGCCTGTCCGGGCAAGCCATCAGCGATTCGGTGCTTATCGTGCTGGGCGACAACTGGAATGGCCGTGAGATTCGCGGGCAAGGTACGCAGATTCGTCTGCAACCGGGCGTCATCGGCGCCCAGGCCAATGCCTGGCTGGCACCGTACGGGCGCAAGATCGGGCCGGACCCGGCGTCGATCAACGCTTGCAAGATCGGCGGCATCGTCGCCAACAATGCCAGCGGCATGTGCTGCGGTACGGCGCAGAACACCTATCACACCCTGGCGGGCATCCGCTTGGTGCTGGCCGATGGCAGCCGCCTGGATACCGAAGACGCAAGCAGCGTCACAACGTTTCGTGAACAGCATGGCGAACTGCTTGAGCGTCTGGCGACACTCGGCCGCGAGACGCGGGCAAATACTGAACTGGCTGCCAAAATCCGCCACAAATACCGTCTGAAAAATACCACCGGCCTGTCACTCAATGCCCTGGTGGATTTCGATGAGCCCTTGGACATCCTCAGCCACCTGCTGGTGGGTTCTGAAGGCACGCTGGGCTTCATCAGCGCGGTGACCTACGACACGGTGGTCGACCACCCAAACAAGGCGTCGGCGCTGATTGTGTTCCCGGATGTGGAAACCTGTTGCAACGCAGTGACCGTGCTGAAAACCCAACCTGTCTCCGCGGTTGAACTGCTGGACCGACGCAGCATGCGCTCGGTGCAGGAAAAACCTGGAATGCCCGCTTTCGTACAGCACCTGTCGGAAAATGCCTGCGCGCTGCTGATTGAATCCCGTGCGGCATCTCCAACATTGCTGCATGAGCAGTTGGCGTTGATCATGGCTTCCCTGGCCAGTTTCCCCGTAGAGAAACAGGTCGACTTCACCGAAGACCCACTGGAAAACGCTCGCCTGTGGGCGATCCGCAAAGACACCTTCCCCGCCGTCGGCGCCGTGCGTAAAACCGGCACCACAGTGATCATCGAAGACGTCACCTTCCCGGTCGAGCAACTGGCTATCGGCGTGAACCGTTTGATCGAACTGTTCGACAAACATCACTACGACGAAGCCATCCTTTTCGGACACGCCCTGGAAGGCAATCTGCACTTCGTATTCACCCAAGGCTTCAACAGCGCGGAAGAAGTCACACGCTATCAAGCGTTCATGGATGACGTGGCGCAACTGGTGGCGGTGGAGTTCGGTGGCTCGCTGAAAGCCGAACACGGCACCGGCCGCAATATGGCGCCATTTGTCGAGCTGGAATGGGGCAGCGATGCCTACCAGCTGATGTGGCAACTCAAGCGCCTGCTGGACCCCAACGGCATTCTCAACCCGGATGTGGTGCTCAGCGAAGATCCGCAAATCCACCTCAAGCACCTAAAGCCCTTGCCCGCCGCCGACGAGCTTGTGGATAAGTGCATCGAGTGCGGTTTCTGCGAGCCGGTGTGCCCTTCCAAGGGACTGACCCTGAGCCCGCGCCAACGCATCGTGATCTGGCGTGACATCCAGGCGAAAAAACGCGCCGGCGTCGACACCACCGAATTGGAAACCGCCTACCACTACCAAGGTATTGAAACCTGCGCCGCCACCGGCCTTTGCGCCCAACGCTGCCCCGTGGGAATCAATACCGGCGACCTGGTGAAAAAACTGCGAAGCCGCGAAGCCGACCGTACGAAAACCGCCGAATGGCTTGCCACCCATTTCGCCACCGCCATGCAAGGCGCGCGCTTTACCCTGCATGTCGCCAATGGCGCGCGCATGCTCTTGGGCGCCCCGCGCCTGGCAAAACTATCTGCCACGGTGACGCGACTGTCCAAGGGGCAGATCCCGCAGTGGAGCAACGCCATGCCACAGCCGGAAAAAGCCATTCGCTTCAGCCCCGCCGTAACCGATGAGCGGCCGCGCGTGGTCTACCTGGCGGCCTGTGTCTCACGCGCCATGGGCCCGGCGGCGGGTGATAAAGAGCAGATGTCGTTGTACGACAAAACCCGCAACCTGCTGGAAAAAGCCGGCTACCAAGTGGTGTTCCCCGACAACCAGGACAGCCTGTGCTGCGGCCAGCCTTTCGCCTCCAAAGGCTATGCCGAACAGGCCGAACACAAACGCCAGGAACTCATCGGCGCACTGCTCCACGCCAGCCGTGGCGGGCTCGACCCGATCTATTGCGACACCAGCCCCTGCACCCTGCGCTTGGTGCAGGACCTGGGCGAAACACGCCTGGACCTCTACGACCCAGTGCGCTTTATTCGCACGCACCTGATGGACCGCCTGGACTTTACGCCCCAGGATGCGCCGATCGCGGTGCACGTCACCTGCAGCACCCAACACCTGGGAGAAAGCCAGGCGCTGATCGACCTGGCCCGACGTTGCTCCAACACCGTGGTAATCCCCGAAGGCATCCACTGCTGTGGGTTTGCCGGCGACAAAGGCTTCACCACCCCGGAACTCAACGCCCACTCCCTGCGCACGCTAAAGGACGCGGTGCAATATTGCAGCGAAGGCATCTCCACCAGCCGCACCTGCGAGATCGGCCTGAGCCAGCATGGTGGCATTGATTACCACGGCCTGGTGTACCTCGTGGACCGCGTCACCCAGGCCCGCGCGCACTAAGCCAGCAAAAAAAACGAACCCCTGCGCACCGGCGTAGTCATCTGCATAGGCCTCGACGAACGAGGCTCAACAGTGATGTCGCTGGCAGCCTTTACGCCAGCAGCGTCGAGCCCTTTTGCGCAAGGAGATACCCTATGAAGCGTTCCGCTCTTGCTGGCTTGTTCATTACCGCTGCGATGCTGGCCTCCCCTGCTTTTGCCGCTGGCGAGCCAGACCTGTGCAAAATCAACCTGGACAAGATCAACAACGGCAAAGCCCTGCTCGCCACCGACACCAGTGGCAAAAGCGGCGAAATAGACACCGCAGTGTCCCAAGCCAAGGCCGCGCACGCCGCCGGTGATGACAAGAAGTGTATCGAGATCACCTCCAAGGCCCTGCAAGACCTGCAAAACAGCGAAAAAGGCGGCCAATAGGCCCTCAGTCGCGCAGGGCCAACCTTCGGGTTGGCCTTCCGTGACCGTTTGGCGTACACTGCACAGGCTTGTCACTCACTAAGAAACAACGAGTTACAAGCACGGGGCCGTTTAGGATTCGACGCCGGTCGCGAAACTTTAGGTGCATGCCGAGTTGGTAACAGAACTCGTAAATCCACTGTTGCAACTTCTTATAGTTGCCAATGACGAAAACTACGGCCAGGAATTCGCTCTCGCTGCGTAAGCAGCCTTAGCCCTGAGCTTCTGGTACCTTCGGGTCCAGCAATCACCAGGGGATGTCTGTAAACCCAAAGTGATTGTCATATAGAACAGAATCGCCGTGCAGTACGTTGTGGACGAAGCGGCTAAAACTTACACAACTCGCCCAAAGCACCCTGCCCTTCGGGTCGCTGAGGGTTAACTTAATAGATACGGCTACGCATGTAGTACCGACAGCGGAGTACTGGCGGACGGGGGTTCAAATCCCCCCGGCTCCACCACTTCATCATCTAAAGACGTCCACGGACGTCTTTTTTTGTGCCTGAAATCCAGTAAATACAGGGGTTTCAGCGCTTATGGGAGCTTTGGAGAGTTTCTGAGTTCCAGCCGCTTTGGTATCCCAGGTGGTATCCCGGACTGCCAAATGCTATTTTCAGGATACCAAAACGGTGCTGGAGGTAGCCCCATGCCTACTAACGCAACCCGCCTCTCCGATCGCCAGCTCAAGGCAGTCAAGGCAACTGGTAAAGATTTCGTCCTCAGCGACGGCGATGGCTTACAGCTTCGAGTCCGCGCGAGCGGCTCAATGATGTGGAATTTCAATTACCGCGAGCCCCTGACCAGAAGCCGTATCAATATGGCGCTTGGTCCATACCCCGACCTTTCGCTAGCCAACGCCCGGAAGAAAGCCGCAGAGGCGCGTGAGCTGCTCGCGTTGGGCACTGATCCCAAAACCCAGCGTGATGAAGTAAGGCAAGCCAAACTTGCTGAGACTGAACACACTTTCGAGAAGGTGGCCACCGCCTGGTTCGAGCTGAAGAAAGACTCCGTAACCAAAGCCTACGCCGAAGACATTTGGAGATCGCTGACACTCCATGTTTTCCCAAGCATGAAAACAACGCCGCTCTCTCAAATCACCGCTCCGATGGTTATCAAGATCCTTCGCCCCATCGAGGCCAAAGGGAGCCTCGAAACCGTGAAACGATTGAGTCAACGACTCAACGAGATCATGACCTACGGGGTCAACTCCGGGCTGATATTTGCGAACCCCCTCAATGGAATTCGGGCGGTGTTCAAGAAACCCAAGAAAGAGAACATGGCTGCGCTACCACCTGAGGAGCTTCCCGAGCTCATGATGGAAATCGCGAATGCCAGCATCAAGCGCACGACCCGCTGCCTGATCGAATGGCAGTTGCACACGATGACCCGCCCCGCCGAAGCAGCCACCACACGATGGGCAGATATCGACTTCGACAAACGCATTTGGACCATTCCGCCAGAGCGCATGAAAAAGCGGCGCCCGCACACAATCCCCCTCACCGATCAGGCACTTTCGTTACTGGAAACGCTCAAGCAACTCAGTGGTAACAGAGAGTACGTGTTCCCCTCAGATAGAAACCCCCGCACCCATGCCAATAGCCAGACCGCCAACATGGCGTTGAAGCGCATGGGCTTTCAGGACCGTCTAGTCAGCCACGGCTTGCGCTCGATGGCGAGCACCATCCTGAATGAGCATGGCTGGGATCCGGAACTGATCGAGGTCGCGCTGGCGCATGTCGACAAGGACGAAGTTCGTAGCGCCTACAACAGGACTGACTACATCGAACGCCGGCGTCCGATGATGGCTTGGTGGAGTGAACATATCCAGAACGCGGCCACCGGCAGCCTGTCGGCATCGGCTATCAATCAAACCAGAGATCGCAACGTCGTACCGATTCGCTGAACATCCAAAAGGTACGCGGCACCGGCTACGATTCGTGTCGTGTAGTAGGGTGAAAGGAGACGACAGTTGCCAGATCTCTGGTATGCCTGCGCTTTTTCAGCCAAGCCCCTGAGTATGGGAAGGCTCCGCATTCCCATACTCAGGGGCTCACGCTTAAAGGTCTATCAGGCAACCACGGTTTTTGCTTTTCTACGGCGGATCAACCCTGCTGTTAACTCGTAGTAATAGATGGTAGCTGGAGCTGAGCACCGCAAATAGTGCTCCAGAAACCATCTCACGTGCTTTTCTCTCCAGGACCAGGGAGTCGCGCACCCCCAGCGTTCACGAATCACCCCGTGCATCCTTTCTGCTTGCCTGATGTGCCGCTGCTGCGTGGCATGTGCACCTTTTAGAACCGGCTGCAGGAACAACCCTATGTCGAACTCGGCCGTCATCGCCGGCCTCCGATGTAGGCACTCACCACATCGATGCGGTTATGTCCCAACTCGTGGCTGATCTGCTTACGGACTCGCCGATCGAGTGCTCGACCACCTTGATAAACACGGCCACCATTAACGGGTGCAGGAAAGCCGGTCAGTTGCTCATAACGCTCACAGGCGTAAGCTGCCCGCAGGTCATGGAAGCCTTTCAAACCTTGTTCATGCAGGAGGTCGCGTGCCGGCCGCACAACTGACTGCATAAACTCTTTGTAGCTCTCGTTGGGGGCCAACAGGTTCCGACTGCCACTGGGTGAAGCCTCCCAAGCCCTATCCAAGGCGCCACGAATTTGATCAGTAACCGCGATCCAACGCGGTGCTAACGCGCCTGATCGACCGCCTTTGGTACCGTCCTGGATATTGATCTTGCCCAGTTGCCGAACCTCACGTTGCAGTCGGGGCAGATCGGCCAGGATCGCTTCGCGCAGGCGCATACCAGTCTCACGGGCGAGGAGCACAATCGCACTCACCCTCGATTGCTGACGATCTGACAGAGCCCGCGCGATCAACTCGACCTGCGCACGGTCTTGGCCTTGCGGAGCCTCACTACGCACGCTTGAGCGCTGCAAGCCAAGCGCCTTACTCGGACTCGGGATTTTGACGTACTGATCACCGCGCAGCGCGGCCATCGTTCGGTTCACGCTGGACAGTCGGTTCTGCGCGGTGGCAATGCCGACGTTGCCCTGATCAACCTGCTCCCGCACGTGGACGGCGTACCGCATGAGGATCTCGCGGTCTATCTGGCGCGCGTCGTTGACCCTCGGTCCTTCATCGGATCGACACCAATGCACGAACGCCTGCCAGCGATCACTATGGGCTTTGACGGTAGCAAAATGGCCGTCGCCAAACAGGTCTTTCAGTGCTTGCGGTCCAGCATAGCTAAGCTGGCGACCGAAGCCGAAATTGCGCCCCGCTCGCTTACCGACCCGAGCCATTTTTCTGTTCCTGATCGACTGCCGCGAGATCATGCAAAAGGGCTCGCCAGTGCGCACTTACAATCGCGAACTGAGCCCAATCAGTCGGGCGAAAACACAGCGTGTTGTCGGTGACGTAAAGATGCGCACCCTCATCTTTCAACCATTGAATAATGGCTGTCGTAGAGGCGATAGCTTTATGGGTGGTGGCGACACTGGCGACAGCGGCGACAACCCTTGTCCTGCCTGGTTTTGAGCGTGGCGACAAAGTGGCGACAGTAGCGGCGACAAATCGCGCTTTGGGCTCCTTTTGACGCTGAGCCAGATGGTTGCGCAGCGCTTCATCAAGATTAAACATGGCGCACCTCGAAGGTGTGGCCATCAGTGATCAACCACTGATGATCAATCAACTCGACCAGCAGCTTAGCGGCATGACGACTGCTCTTGCGGGCAAAGCGGGGACCGTTGCGATTCAATTCACGAATACTGAAACGCTTCCAATCTTTGACCTGTAGCCATCGCAGCAGCCGGTCTGCCTCCTCTTTTACTCGACACACTGGCTCCTGCTCAGTCAGGCGCTGGATCTCGGTGAGGTAGTAGCCGACTAAAGCGGAGGCCCGTTGGATGTGGTCGACCTCCACGACGCTGTTCTCCTCCACCACGGCAAGGATGCTGGCGACACGCAGAAGGTTGTCGGCAGCCTTCGATCCGCTAGGTCGCACGCTTGCTAGTTCGCCAAACTCACCCAGCTGGGCCTCGATAGCATCATGCAGATCAATCCAGCGACGACGGGCCAATGGACTGAGGCTCAGCGGTGACAGCCGCAAGGCACCGTCAGCGGAAAGTGACCAAGGCTGATGAAACAGGGCCGAAAGACGGTGGTGATATCGCTTTAGGGCGGGGGCTTTTGATAAGTCGACAGCCTGGTAGCTGCGTTGTCCGGCCAGACTGGTGGGCCAGGTCATGAGGCAGCGACCGAGAATGCCTTGCCCCTGCAGCAACGGGTCACTGAGTAACTGCATGGCTAGATACGGTTGCAGCATCAGGTGCAGGCTTAAGCGTCGATCGTAAGCTCGCAAGCTTTCACCCACCATGGACCGCGCGCGATCTATCGGACTGCCGTCCCAGAGTGACGACAAGGTCGTGACCGCTTTCAAACGGTTATCCCGACTCATGGTGCTGCTACCGAGGAATTGTCCCCCTTCATCGCAGAATAACCCCATGCTCGGCAGGTCATGGCAGAGCCCTTTGATCAGCGCTTCAATAGTTGGGTCCGTGGTAATCAACCTGGGTGCAGAGGGCTCCGCTTCAAGCGGTACACCGTTCGCGGAGTCGGGATCGGCAGGGTTGATACGCTGCATCTGGCGCTGTGCGGCGCGGTACCTGGCAAGCTGTTCGCGGTAGCGCTGCCACTGCTCGCGCTCCCATTGGCGTGCTGGCAGCAATGCAGATCGGTCTGCCGCCGTTTTACGATCCCCCGGAGCTGCCACCGTGATCAGGTACAGCGACAGGGGATAGTTTCTCCCGTCGAGCTGTAGGGCCGCATGACCTTGGGTAGCCAGCGCCGAGGCAGCCAACACCGATTGTGCAGCCAATGCCTGGGGCACGCCGATGACCTCGGCCATGCGCTCTACCGCAGGCCCAAGAATCCCACCCAGTGCCTGCACCGGATAAGGCTGGGCCACGGGATTCGAGTCAATCAGCGGTCGAGGTGGTTGCGGTAGTTCAAGCTTCGGATCTAACGGCTGCATGGGCCCTCTCCTCGTTCATTGCTGGTTGCCCTCACGTAGTCCCGCCACGGATTTTGAGTGTTATCAGGGATCAAGGCCCCTGCAGCCTGTGAGGTGTTCACTGACGTGGAACGAACGGCTCCTTACGACCGGGAGCAAGGGCATGACCCCATGAATCTGACCTCCTTAGACGCATCCGAAGATGCGGGCGGGTGGAGGCTGTGCCGGCTGACGAGTTCGGCACCTGGAGATCCTGAGCGGGAGAAGGCAACAACATCGACACTTGGGGCATGCCTGACTGTCAGTCAGGTGCAGTCTTTCCATAGGCTGCGGCACCGGTGTCTGTGTCGTTGCGGATGGCGACGAATCGGATTTGTCAGGTCGATTGTCACGAGGAGAGTTGTGGCAATGCCTTGTACGACGTGGCTTGCAGCAGTGGTACGAGCGTCCGTCTCTTTCTAAGAGAAAGAGACGGACGCGGTCTGGCGCAGCGAAGTGTGCGAAGAGGTGAGGTTGCTGCAATGCCGCGAGGTAGGTCCATCGTCTGCCGCAGTAGGCAGATTGGTCGAGTAGGCATCCATCACTCTTGGAGAGTGACCGTGCGAGCCGCCGGACGCTAATCGCACTTGGGGAAGAACCACCACGCGAGTGGCGTAGCCTTAAAGGTTCTGGCTACCTGGGCAGGTGCTGTCAACGACAGCGATCCGTGCGCCAATTTTTATACCCACTCGAAAAGGCGGTCAAGCGTCACGGCCAATGTGCTTAGAAAGTGGCGACTGTCGCCACTTTTGTCGCCATGCTCCAGGCCACATTCTACGTGAGTTGTCGCCAGCGTCGCCGCTGTCGCCACTTCTACATCCATGCCCAACGAAAAGATCCGCACATACACTGAATGGCTCGCTCAATAGAAATCGCGGGGAATTACTGACAGGTGAAAGCAAGCGTGGCATTAATCAAATTTGAAAATGAGATGGTGGAACGCGGCGGCTTCGAGAAAAAGCGAGTGAACCCTCCGATCGGCGCGATCAAAGATCGCTTGATCGGAGGGTTTGGCGCGAAAAGCAAATCTCGAACGTCAATTACAGGCTCTGGCATCAAAGCGGGTTGATTGGGAAGTGACGGCCTCACGTCGCATGATCAGCGTCTGCTGCAACCGCAACAAAAAACCTGCTTCAAATGCCTCTTGTGGATCACCTGGACGATGACGTTTTCGGTTCTGAGACAGCGCCCACCATAACGGCAATGATGAGCCCTCAAGCCAAGTCTCTGCGCAACGAACACCCTCCTTGATTACCGAAGCGAACTCATCGCCCCACGGGGTTTGGATCGCCGGAGCCCCCTCAGCGGAGGGGACAGAGACATACTCTTTACTTCAGGCCCTCGCTTTCCTCACGCTTAGATATCGCTTGAATGCCTCCAGCGCATCAGGCATCAACGGAGCACCTGCAAGCATCCTGTCGTAGAGACCGCCGATGGTTTCCTAGCACCTGCGCCATAACCTTCCTCTCAGCCCGACAGGTGGTGGCCTTTTACACCGTTGCGGGTATGATTCACCTTCAAGCCATCCACCCAACTGACTGGAAAACCTTTCCAGCACCCACGCACTCGATGATGGACCTAGAATGGAACTGAGACGCGCATGCTGGATCTGTAAGCTGCCCCCTCAGAGACGAGCGCTACCAGATATCCATCGTCAAAAACTCGTCGGTGCGAGCCAAGCAATTCCCCATCAATAACTATACATCTTGGGATATTGCAAGCTGTTATGTACATCACCACATAGAGAAGTTTATGAACACAGATAGCAACCTGTACAAACTACTTCAAAAAAACGAAGAGGTCAGCAACCTCCATGAGATAGAGGAAAAAACCATTGAAGAAATTTCATATTTTGATTTTGGCTTCGACTTTGCCAATATGAAGTTTCTCGGAACCCAGGTTACGAACCCTCTTTTCACACTTAACAAACTTACGCTTGTTTTTGTATACAACTTAAAAAAAGAAACTACACGAGCCACCATATTTGACGCCCTGAACGACTATAACGGCGAGCGCCCACTAACAAAAGCCACCCTATCTAATTACAAGGGAAAAAAAATAAAAATAATATTTTCCTCAGAGTTCATTAGCGATGATCAAGCTATTGACAATCGACTAGTTGAACCACTGATCAACATCATGGCGCCCTGCGCGATTGATTTTGTGAACTTTCTAGAAAGAAAGAAGATAGCAATTATCCGCAATTGAGGATGCGAGATGAGCATACGTAGCACATTATTCATTTTCGCATCAACCATCGTGTACGCTTTTTTCTTCTGGGTTTTAAAAGAACTAGCATCGAAGCACGAATGGACTTACGCATTTGGTGTTCCCTTTCTAATAGCACTGACTGCAATTTCGGGAAACCTAAAGGACAAAATTTCCGAGAGCGACCCCACCAGCAAGCTTTACAAAGCCAAAGCAGACGTGGAAGCAGCTAAAACTAAGATTAGCGAGCTAGAACATATACACAAATCTGAAATTGCAGAACTGAGAGAAAACCTTGCAATCAAAGACAGCCTCATTCACAACATAAGAAGCGGAATAAATAACAATCTGATCGAACATGGCGAATCAGCAGCTTTTTTTGCCTATGCCAAAAAACTAGCCACCGAAATCAACTCGGACATTGAGGCCAACACTATAGCACCAGCATTCACCACAAAAACGAAAAAATACTTTGACCTGGCTGCAACCCATCCTATTCGAAATTAAGACATTTAAAATTTAGACCCATCACTTCGGTGACAGAACAACTGACATGCAGAGTTATTGCGTTTGAACAAGTTAGCCATCAGAGCAGCGCTGAAGGAACTCTCGCAATGGGTCTGCGATCACGACTCAGTCTGCATTCATGGGAACGTAATTACCGCGATAGCGACCTCGACATCCAAGCGGAACCTATCTCATTAAACATAGGCACCTTCGACCCTACCCAAGCACACCCCGATTGTGTTGGGGTACGTGGGTGTTTCTGGGGAATAGGCCCGTGATTGTTGGCTTTTTTGGCAGCCGATAGCACTCTGCATAAATGAATAACGGGCATAGGATGGCATGGATTGGCGTACGGTTTGCCCCATTTTTGCGCCATTCTCAGCGCGGAACCCTTCTTATTTAAGCGTTACGATGATGGATTGGACGTAGCCCCCCCAAAAACCAGTCCTCACGTCTTTATATGCTATAGCCTTTGGGCGTTGTGGCAATTTCAAGCAAGTTGAAATCACTTCCGACAAGAGTACTATCGGAACTACGTTTGTATCTGTTCTCAAAGGAATTCGATGCCATGTCAGAAGAATATTCATTGTCGGACTTGCTGGAAAGGCTGTATCAGAATCAGCTAGCCCTTGAGGCTGCCTTGATGGAGCTAACGCTTCACGCCGAACAGCAGGGTTCGACAGGAGCAGGAGACAACATTCGGGGAGCCTTGTGGACGATTGGATAGAATGCTGGATATATTAAGCAAGGGCTGGCAAGACTGAAGGGGAAAAGTGCCAGTTGAATTGTTGATACTGAATTAGCCTTGCATCTCATTATCAACCAATTCTCGGTTAACGTGCCGTTCTTGTTCTACACTGTGCGTTCCGAAATCGTTTGTCGATTTTTACAATTGCCACACGACCAAGTCTCACTACGATCCATTTTTACGAAAAAATAGTTTGATTCACTTACAAGCCATATTTAACAAATGATTAAAAGTTAAAAAGTCAACTTACACAAAAGGAGAAAACATCTTGATTGCACTACCTATCCCGCAACCTGATTTGAAAGACTACTCAGTCCTCTATCATTTAACATCCTTAGAGGGTGCGATAGGAATTCTTACTTCTGGGATATTCATTAGCTTCGATCCTGACAAGCAAGCCAGTTTCAGCGCAATTAGTACGAAGCCGGCCCTTGCGCGCAGCAAAGAAATTGCTCTTAGATTTAAATGGAAAGGCGCCCAGGCAATGTATTTTGGTGATCCATTTGGCCGTGGCGAACCACTGTCAAAGGGCCTAAACCAGCCCATTTTATATCACATTTTTTCTGATTCCTTTCTTGAGCCAGGACAAAAATTACGCGATAAGAGCTACTGGCAAACTAACCTTTACCCTGGCAGCACTGGACTACTCTTTGACGGAATTGCAGAAATAAACAAGATACCGCCTAAAACACGAAAACCATCTCGACTGTTTTTCTGGAACTATGAAAAAAAATTGGACTTTTATAAAAAAAATCTTGCAGAGCATAAGCTAATTAAAGAAATTAAAGAGTTAGCGTTAACAAAATTAAACAAAGTCTTCTCAGTCCCCTTAAAACAACCTGCAGCCAATGGAGGATGCTGAGCAAAAATCCGCTCAGCGATTCTCTATTCCAATGCAATTTTCATACAGGTCGGAAGCAGCAATACTCATTAGAAGCATGCATACCGGTGCCTGCAAATTTGATTTTGACCGCAGCATCGCCCTTGTCAGGGCAGGGATAGGGATTCGAACCCATACCCCAGAACCTGTAGGCCGCACAAGGCCAGAAAATACTACGTTCTCACCGTTTGCATCCTGCGCCAAGCGGCCAGAAGCGGCCTCAACAATGCCCTATTTTTGCCCTAAACCACGCTGACGGTTGAACGCAACGGCTCGTTAGCGGCAGTCGCCTACCAGCAACAGGCAGCTATCGGCCAGAAGCGGTCAATCCGCTTAGCTTCCACAGCGGTCATTTGACTCAAATTCGGTATCGAGAACACGTATTTAGGTTCAAGTTGTGGGCGAAGCGTCAGTAACTCCCTCAGCCGGTTCGCACGCGTTTAGAAGCGGCCAACGAACACCAGAGGCGAAATTTGGGTGACGCAGTTCGTCTTCAGGAAGCCCGTGTAGGTCTCTGATTTCATCAATTTCTCGCAGGTATCGTGCAGCTAGTCCGTATCTCACCAGGTCGGGTTGGATGGCGTGAGTCAGCAATCATTGCTTGGCAGGAAAATCCTGGCAAGTGGTGCTCCACAGATGCCCTGTGACTCATCCTTCCAGATAACTTCGCCCCAGTCGCAGCGCCAGGCTGCCTGGGGCGCTTCACATACGAGGTATACGCTATGAGTTCCCACGTGGACAACGTCTTGGTATTTGCAGATTTCCAACGTATTACCGGCTACCAGCGCCGCTATGATGTCGAGAAGACACTTGCCGAAACGGGCATCCGATTCTTCCGAGGTCGCTGTGGGCCATGGACAACGATTGATCTCATTAACTAGGCTGGCGGCATCACAGCGACCAACAGCGAACGCTACAACGCCGATATTTTATGAGGCATCAAGGGAAACCATCCTATGCGAATTACGCAGCCCTTCCCCTGATCAGGGAAAAGCGTGCGGTCGGTCAGACCGTAACACGACCCTCAAAAGTTCTCCGGTACCGTCTCCCGATGTGCGTTTGGAAGGGACGAATGGCCTTCTCGGTATCACCGATAATATGCACCATCGATTGAGCTGCAACCTTGGCATTGAGCTCCACCACGGTGTCTTCATCAACCCAATTCTTGCCCGATGTGAATCGTTCGGAATCGCAAATTATGTAGGCGATTCGCGGAGAGATCGGATAGTAAAAATCAGCATGTTCAGGTGCGACGAACTCTGTCTCTGAAACACACGGGTGCACGTTGACGACAGGATGGTCTGACGTAATGAAAGGCACATTGGTGTCGTTTACCAATAACGCATGCCTATCATTCTGGCGACTCGCGTACAGGTTGAATCCGATACTCATCCCAAACATGTAGCTTAGAAACCACCAGGCGTGCGCCATCGCGTCGGCCACTTCAATCTCTAGAGCGTTGCGTCGGGGTTGAGCCTTGATCACGCCATCTCGGAAAGGCTTCGTGCGGGAGATCTGGTGTCCAAAGAACATCATGAACTCAATCATGTGCTGGTCATCTTGCAGTACATCAAGTTGCTCATCAGCAAGCGCGGACAACACAGTGAGTGCCCCTTTTTCGTGGGATGCGTGAAGATTCTCCAGCAGGTTGCACTTCATGGCATGAAGATGCAGCTCGGCTTCTTGATTCTGCACACCAGACTCACGATAGATAGCCTCAGCGTGCTGCATCCTCAGGAAGTCATTGAGGTATGACACATGCTGCTGATGAAGACGGTCAGGGCTTTTTCTGGAGAAGCCTTTAATCACTTCCACGTGCATGTTGGTAAGCGCAGTGGTCTTGTAGAAATAGTCGTCAGCAGCTATGGCTCGCACGCTGTCGTGGGCAATCTTGCCAGTCTTCGTGGTGTAGAAAACTTTATTCGTGCCGCTTCCCCAGCGGGTCAAATATTTCGCCCAAACGTAATGGTGACGCTTCTTGGCTTCGAGGTCTTTGCGCGACATGGGCGTCCGTTCCATAGGGTGTTGGCTCGCAAGCTCTCAGCCTACGAAGCTCCCGTCAAGCCATTCGTTGTACCTACCTGGGGATGACAGCTCGCCTGCTGACTGGCCAACTTAGCGTCGGTGTCAGGCCGCTCTCTGCTAGTCATTACTACCGCGTGTTCTCGTTAAGGGGATGCAAAGGGTTGACGCCACGAATGCAATTGACTGGTCAGTGAAAACGCAAATATGCGATCACGTCCATGCAATGACGCAAACGCCCCCGCAAGCACTTGCATGTCGAGAAGTGAAAATTAAATAACCAGCCAGACCAGGCTGGAAGCTTTGCACCATAAGGCCTGCACGCGTTCCGTGAGCTCCCACTTCATAAGCATGAACCCCAAGAAAACAAGCCGTTCACTTTGAGAAAACTCCGCCGCCCCCCTATTTCCATTGGGTTTAGTGACTTGAAACGCCGCCTTGAAGGGGGCGCTGTCTGTGTAATGGTTTGTCATTTTCTTTCAAAACTTTGCACAAAATGAAATTGACGATTGCCTAGGAGGCCCCACGGTCCGCCTGGGCTGGAGGATGGTTTGCACTACACCTGTGTTTGCAATAAAAACGCACACGAAGCGCGTCGGCGGGAGGGGGATAAGTGCTTTTCCATGGCGTTTTTTTTAAGCATTCGATTGCAGCTGTTGCAGTGAGTGCTTTTTTACATCCCTCCCCGGCGTGAACAAAAACAGCTACGGGATGCTCATCAACATCATGAACATCCCGCGTCAAGCGATTAAATGCCGCATGTTGCGGGGTCTACTACATTCAAGACATTATTATTCGATTTTTTATATCGTTCAATATATCTTCAAGAGGAGTTTTCTTTTCAAACTTGAGACCTTCAAGTGCAACAATCAAATCAGCGTCAGTTAACGGTATTATCAAGCCGTGACCATTCTTGAATGAGTCCCTGCACCGCTCAATGAACAGATCCTTTTTAGATATTTCCCTACAAGTTATGATCCCAAGCATGCCGCGATTAACAGTCAATCTTCCGATCATCTGATCGAGCTCAGGATTTTGTATATCCTTAGTATAATTCTTGCATTCGATGATCACATACGGACAAGGGATTTTATTAATCATATGGATATTGTAGAAAAAGCCTTCCTTAGCACAATTTTCAAAGTATATATCGATCCTCTTCCTACCTTGATTGATCTCGGCCTCAAGAACTGGAGAAGATGCACTCGGATAAAACAACATCTCCAGCACACCAACTATGGTCTTGTGGTACTCCGAAGCAGTTGCAGCACCTTGCTTGATAGCGTTAAGTCTAGAAATCAAGTGATCAACCACAACATTTAAATTCAACTTTGTATCAATTGAGTCAGATGGTAGAGGTCTTACCTGTTCCGCTTGCTGCTCTCTGAACGACTGAAAAACCAACGGATGACTTTCTGTAAATTCAAACAACCACTCTTTGCTGAACCTCTTAACGAAATTCTCTTTTAAGCTCTTTTTGGATATATAGGGGGTCCCATCTTTACGGTGCTCAACCCATATACTGCCAGACCTTATATGCTCGTGCTGAAGATACTCCAACACGTGCATATTGTAGTAGTTTTCAGGTGCATAAGCCTTGCTATAAGAAACGATACCTTTCGGTGTTAGAAGGATCTTCTTCCCCTCCACCAGTAATGTATCCTCATGAGAAAAAGTCCATTTTTTCTTAGAGGCATCCCAGATCGGCCCCGCAGACACACCAGCAGTCAAAGCAATGCCGTGTAATTTGCACTGAGCTTGCGTGTAGGCAATGAGACTCCCCCTAATGAGGTTGGTAGTCATGTCAGATACCTTATCTTTCCCAATGCCTGGAATGAATAACCTGAAGTCCTCTAAATCAGTAATTTTTCCAGACTTTATCGCCTTGCTGCCCATGATGCTTTCAAATAATTTTTTTGCATCTTCACTTCCAATACCATTACCTCTAGGCTTACCCGAAGAAAGCCCTAAGCAAGTTTCATTTGGTTCATGAAGATGTGAAAACAACTCAAAAGCATCTTCATCCTTTCCTTCACGAACAAGATCTAAAAAATGTGAGAAAAAAGATCTCACAGAACTAGATGCCTTCATTGACCAGCGATCCGGTCTAAGTCCTAACAAATAAGGGTCAACAAACAGCCTAGTATCAAGATCAGTATCAATATCCACAAAATCGAGTTCAAACTGAGTTTTTGAAAGACTGAAGCGCTTCGATAATTTCATAAATCCCTTAATCCACGAGAAAAGACTGACCGCTTTTGAGAACTCATCGACTACTGAATAATCTTGAGACCTATATTTGATCCCAAAGCGCAGACACGTATGCAAGCTCCGCATTAACCATCTTCATTAGTTTCGCTTGCGAAAGCGAGTCATTAGAACTGCAAAATAGCTTTCCATTTCTGACATCAAGCACCGCCATTTTACAGTCTGCAACTGCGCCCCCAGATAGTGCGGTCACCATCAACGCGAGGACAATATCTATGCGGAGCTTTTGCAGAGGCTCATCTTTGAGATACAGTTTTATTAGAAACGGCTCGCCTTCAATGACGAGACCTAGCTCCGGATTAATTCCAATATCAATACCTTGAAAGCTATAATTCGAACTGAACGGCGCACTCCAAGCAATATTCTTTTTCCCCCACCACTTCTCGTAACCTTGGATGGCTTTCGGATAATTTTTTATCTTTTTTTCATCAGTGAGAATTTTCAGAATTTCGTAAAGTTCTTTTTTCGAATGACTGTTCTGGTGAACTGAAACAATGCCTTCCCTGAGAGCCTTATAGAAGTCAGTCTGAGGAGAATAAGATTGGCGATATTTTATTTGACTGACTTTTGTTGCCTTGGGAGTTCCCGACTTGGAAATGATGTCTACAACGTCGGTGAGAGAAATTCTCGGCATCCTTGACCCCCTAGACAAAAAATCGCTTTTTTTGCTCGATCTATAAACTCTAGACCAATAGAGGCTTTTTGCAATCACAAGAAGGAAGGATCAGGCGTTTTGTAGGGTAATGCTGTCAATCCGCAACAAGCTGCGAAGCGCGCGCTTTGTTTATCCCGCTACGGCGCAGAAGGACTGATTCAATTTCAGCGTCGTCAGGGTCTGAGAGCTGAAAATAGGGAAGAAATCTCAGCAGAAGTATAGAGAGGAGTAACCAGGAGCATCTAGTTTGCTGTCACGCTGCTGTCACCGCATGAGAAGAAAACGACCTTCCTGGTCCGAAAGCATTGAAAAATATGGTGTCCCAGCGCAGGTTCGAACTGCCAACCTTCCCCTTACGAGGGTGGAGGTCCGCTTCTGGCCCAGAGTGTGTAAAAACGCTTCGTCAAAATTGAAGTGCGCGCGTCTACGTTAAATCTGAAATTTATCGGCACGTTTGCAGATGTGGATTTCGCGTAGAAGCGCGATTTTCAGTCCGGTTTTGAGCACCTGGCGCGCTCAAAAACGTTTTTACACAGCCTCGGCCGGTTTCTGCCAGCCACCACCTTCAGCTTTTTATCAAGCGTAACCTGTGTCCCGACAGCGGCAGGAAGATCACCCCTGATCATAGATGAGAGCAAGGGTGTAAAATTGATTACAAGCGACGGGCCAGAGCATGGCTATCTCGTGAGGTATTCCAATTGGTATTCCAATAGAAGCAAAAAAAGAAAGTTAATTATACTAATCAATAGTATAGGAGGCCAATTCAGATTACCCCGGCCCACCAATTCGAAGCACCAACAAAACCCGCCTAGTGCGGGTTTTGTTGTTTCTAGGCCTTGGAAAATTCGACCTTCAGACTTTTCCTTCAAGATGTGGCGGCTTAGGTGAAGTGGTGCAACTCAGCACGTGGGAGTAGCCTTCAACGGTCGGCGCAAAACGGTCAATTCAGGGATGGCCACCCATTTCTTGGCTTGACGCTCAAGCAACGACAGAACAAAAATATCCAACAGCTCAGTACAGCGCGCAGGTAATTGTTAGAACCTGCCCAGCAGTCCTGAGCTTTTTTTTGCCTGAGGAAAGTGAGTGAAGCGAACGGCGGTTCTCATTGATGGTGGTTTTTTCTTTCAACGCATTCTGTTTTTCGTGAGGAAATACTTCCGAAAAAATCTGCCAGTCAGCGCAGAACAGCTGGCTCAAGCCGTCAGAAAACTGGTGAAGTTTCACATCGAGGACGACCGGTCCGCGAGCCGGGAACTCTACCGCGTGTATTACTACGACTGTCCGCCCCCGACCAACCAGGTGCGCCTTCCGATAATTCCGGCCAGCCACAAAACGCCAGGCCATATGAATTTCAACACCCATCCGCCCTATCAGTTGCGACGCGCCCTGCATGACCAGTTACGTCGCAGCAGAAAGACTGCGTTGAGGCTGGGAGAGCTGGCAAAAAGTGGAGAGTGGCGACTCAACTCACACACACTCAAAGCGCTGCTCAAGGGCGAGCGGTCCTGGAATGATCTGGTCAATGAAGACTTCCACTACAACGTGGAGCAGAAATGCGTCGATACCAAATTAGGCATGGACGTCACGACTCTTGCCATGGACAGGTTGGTCGACGTCATCGTGCTGGTAGCAGGCGACGCGGATTTTGTTCCTGCTGCGAAGCTAGCCAGGATGAAAGGAATCGACTTTGTTCTGGACCCTATGTGGGCCAATACCACCAACAGCCTGAGTGAGCATGTGGATGGCCTTAGGTCTTTCGACATTGTGAAAATGATCAGGGACGTTACCGCAACCGACGTAACAATTCGCCCAGAGTGGTGGGATGAGCGGTCGCATGTAAGGCATCAATTGGATGATGTCACCGAAACCTCCCCGACATGAATCTTGGGCCAAGCACCGTAAATAAGGCCTTCGGAATTTTCCTGCACGATGTCGCGCCATTGATGAACTGGCGCTCTTCCCAACACACCGCTAACTTCCCCCTGTCGCTGCTCATCAGCGACCGGCTTTGACAGGCCGAAAAGTGTAACCTTTGACACCCCTTGATAAGACGGCATGCTTTACGTGTTCCGGCTCGTTCATGGCGGCTGTGCGTGGGGCATCTTCGGGTGCGCCGGGTTCCTACACTTCCGGTCTGTCAACCCGCGTACAGCTGCCACCTAATCCTGTTTGACAGCAGGGGGCGGTAGCTCCTTTAACAGTGTGGGAGCTTCATCATGAAAAAAATCACCCCCAATCCCCCAGCCTTCAACCTCTTCACCCTCGCCCCAAACATTTCCACCGAAGCGCTACTGATCCAAACCAGCGAAACCCTCGCCTCGCTCAACGCCATGACCACCGACCTGGCCTTCGAGCTCGAAGGTGCCAACCGCCACAAGCTGCTGGCTGCACAGCAACTGATCGGGTTAGGCGAGTTGTTGGTCGGGCGCCTTTTGGACGTGTGGGTGCCCACTCAAGAATCACAAGTATTTCCGTAACAAAAAAACAGGCCGAGGCGCATTCAAGCGGCTCGGCCTTTTGCATTTGGATTGACTGCATCGACAGCGCAGAATACGCCCGCTGAATGGACTACCCGCTTTAAGAACAAGGACGACTTTCGCAGTGAACCGAAACTCCTATCCCTACATAATACTGGTCGCCATTGGCCGTGGTGATCACGGCTGGGCAAAGGTGGAAAAGCGCAGCGGGCCATTAGGCATTAGGGTGGTCAACGCGGTGCGCCAGTGACGCCCGCACCGCTATTCAACATTTCCCAATCCGTTCACGAAACGTTCAGAAACCCCGATAGATACTAGCCGAATGCCATGGCCGCTCCTCCGAGCGGTCCTCCTGCCTCGGTAGCCAGAACCCATGACGCGCCCCGCTCCTTTGCTGCTCTTGCTTGCTGCTTTGTTGTTCTTCTTTGCCCTGGGTAACCATGAGTTGCAAGGCTCCACCGAAGCGCGCGTGGCCGGGATTGCCATGGCCATGCACCTGGACAATAACTGGGTGGTGCCGCAGCTGTTTCGCGAACCCTTCCTGGAAAAACCGCCCCTGAGCCTCTGGCTGGATGCCGGCGCGATTCGCCTGTTTGGCGCTACCACCTGGGCCGTGCGCCTGGCCTCGGCATTTGCCGGGCTGTTCAGCGTGATGCTGTTTTACGCGATGCTGCGCACCTTCGGCCGGCCGAAGACGTTGGCGTTCTGCGCCGCGTTGATCCTGGCGACCATGGCCAGTTACTGGGGCAACGTGCGCGGCGTGGGTGAGGACTCGTTGCTCAGCCTGGGTGTGACCACCGCGTTGCTGGCGTTTTACCAGGCCGTGCGGCCCGAGCGCGAAGGCTCCAGCGCTTGGGCGTGGGCGCTGTTTACCGTCGGCATGGTGATCGCGACACTGAGTAAGGGTGTGCTGGGCCTGGCGATGCCGGGCATTGTGATCTTTGTGTACCTGGCCAGCACCAGCCTGATGGACAAGCGCCTGCGCATCGGCGACTGGCTCAAGCCGGCATTGTTCACCCTGCTGGCACTGGTGCCACTGATGATATGGCTGGGCTTCCTGTTCCAGCGTGGCGGCCTGCAGGCCGTGGCCGAAGTGCTGTGGACCAACAGCGTCGGGAGGTTCAGCGGTTCGTTTGTGGAAGCCGGGCATTACGAACCCATTTATTACTACATCGCCAAGCTGCCGGAGGCCTTCCTGCCGTGGAATATCCTGGTGTATTTGGGCCTGTGGCACTTTCGTAAAAGCCTGGTGCTAAACCGCTATCGATTGTTTTTCAGCGTGTGGCTGGTGGCGCAATTCACCTTGCTGACCCTGGCTTCCAGCAAGCGTACGGTGTACCTGATGGCCCTCACACCGGCCGCCGCCGTGCTCGCTGCCGAGTATGCGCGGGTGCTGCTGTCTTGGCTGAAAGCCCACAAACCCGCGCTGTATCAACACCACAAAACTCTGGTGGGCGGCGTGTTCACTCTGGCAGTGAGCTGCTATCTGGTCGCCGCGTTCTGGTTCGCGCCCAAAGCGGACGTGCGCCAATCGTTCGTGCCGCTGATCAGTCAGATCCAGGCACTGCAAGCCGAAGGCAAGGACGTGGTGTTGTTTCAGCCCAACGAAAGGATTGCCGGGGCCAGCGTGTTCTACACCCAGGCCTACCTGCCGATCCTGCAGAGCGAGCCCGAGCTGCACCATTACCTCGCCGCCAAGCCCGGCAACGTTGCGCTGCTGGACCACACCACCGGCTTGAGCAACAAGGTCACGGTGATCAAGGAGATGGCAATCAACCGCCAGCCCTACTACTTCATCGAGCAGTAAGGCCGGCGCGGGGCATCAGTGTTTGGTGAGTTTGTCCAGATAACCCATGGCAAACGCCGATACCACGAAGGTCATGTGGATGATCACGTACCACATCAGATGCTGTGGATCGACGTTCTTGGCATCCATGAAGATGCGCAGCAGGTGAATCGAGGAAATCGCCACGATGGACGCCGCCACTTTCATCTTCAGTGATGAAGAGTCCATGGTGCCCAGCCAGTTGAGCTTTTCTTTGTTTTCATCGATGTCCAGCTGGGAAACGAAGTTCTCGTAGCCGGAGATCATCACCATCACCAGCAAGCCGCCCACCAGCGCCATGTCGATCAGCGACAGCAGCAGCAGGATCACTTCGGCTTCCAACATGGTGAAGATGTTGGGAATAACGTGAATGATTTCCTGGAAAAATTTCAGCGCTAGGATCAGCAAGCCCAGGGACAGCCCCAGGTAGATCGGTGCCAGCAGCCAACGCGAGGCGTACATCGTATTTTCGATAAAGCGTTCCATGGGTTCTCACACAGCGTGGCTAGAAATGGCGGCGAGTATACCAGCCGCCACCAAGTACCTGTAACCGCGAGAAAACTGACCTGGGCGGCATCTGTAAGAGAATTTTTCTGCTAGTGTCGAGCCCATCAACTCGGCTCGATGACGTCGGACAGGAAAAACTCAGATGATGGATGTGCGTTCCCCTTTGGCCAGCATCGGCCTGTGCGCGGCATTGCTGCTGGCCGGCGGCTGTTCCCCAAGCGATGAGCAGAAACAGACCAGCCTCGAAGAGAAAACCGCCAAGTTCGAACAGTCCCTCGACAGCATCCAGGACCCCAAACTGCGCGACGCCATCGCCGACCTCGGCGGCTCACTGCTGTTGCTCGAACGTGCGCGGGGCAAGCTGGCCACCAAGCCCATCGAGGCCGAATACGGCGAAGACAGCCTGGCCCTGCTCAAACACTACCCCACGCCCCAGGCGCTGGTGGACACCTACATCAACGGCCTGTTCGTGCTGCGCAGGGCTTCGCACTCCGACTACCTGACGGATCTGCAGCCGGTCTTCCCGTTCAACTTCAATGTGCCGGAACAGTTCCCCTTCCCCCATGGCCTGGAGTGGCAGTCCGTAACCTTGAGCAACAACAAGGTCGTGCCGTTCCAGCCGGAATGGTCAGAGACCGACCCCGGCATCCAGCTCAGCCCCAGCAGCTCCAACCTCACCAACCCCGATGACCTGACGGTGACCTACCCGTTCTTCGACGGTATCGAGACCGAAAACAAAAGCCAGCCCCAGCCCGTGAGCCTCAAGGGCGCGGTGGAAGTGATCGCGCCTGGCAAAGTGCTGGCGTTCGAACTGTCGAAAAAGGATGTGGGCCACAAGCGCACCGAAGGCAACATCACCGTCAACCTGCTGCTGCTGGAAAAGAACTACGCCGAAATCGAGCTGACCAACAGCCAGCCGCTGGCCCCGCAAGTCGGCGACGAATCGCCTAACCCCTTGCTGGTACAGGCGCGGGACAGCACCGGGCAATTTCTGACGCGCTCAGGCTCAATCAACGAAAGCAGCGCGCAGGTGGCGTTCTACGAGAAGCAACTGGCCGAGATGCAGAAGCAGAAGGCCTGGTCGGATGCGTTTGAAAAACAGCTGAGCGACGAGCAGAAAGCCTTCGAGCACAAGCAAAGCAGCCATTACGCCAAGGTGTATTTCAATGGTGTGATCGACAACCTGCAGATCAACGTGCTGGATTTTTCCACCGCCACGGTCACCCGCAAGGACCTCGACCTGCCCGTAATGCGCTTCGACAAGAACAGCCTGGAAAAGACCGTGCAGGCCTTGCCGATGCCGGTCACCGTGTATGACGACAGCGCCGCTGGCTGGCTCAAAGACGCGACGATGACTGAGGACCAACTGAAAAACAGCGTCACCATCAGCCAGTCCGTCGAAGATGCCAGCGCAGCGCATGTCGCGTTCGACCACCCGTTCACCTTCAACGACGACCTGGTCGGCAACGAGCGCAACAGCAGTGAATCGCCCGTGACTTTCTTCACCGCCGACGACAAAGGTGAACGCGGCGAGCCCATCGAATTGCCCACCGAAGCCTTTGAACTCAACCCGGCGCGCGGCACGCTCACCTACGACCTCAACCTGTTCCCGGAAAACCCGGCATTTGTGGTGGGTTCGATTCCGCTGTTCCTGGCCACCATTGAAAAAGCCGAGATTGACGCGACCAAGCTGCCCAAGGGCCTGACGCTTAAAGGCAACGCGTTGATTGTCGACCAGAAGGAATTCCCCGCCGACAGCTGGCGCTTCTACGCCAAGGACGCGAGCGGCAACTACCTCAAGGAAATACTTGGCGTCAGCCATCGCGCCGAGGAATACGGTACGGCGATGTTTGACGTGCACTACTTCTACGGCCAGCCAACCGCGCTGGAAAGCTACCAGCGCACCGACCTGAGCACCGTGCAATACGGCTTCGAGGTCAAGCTGGACAAGCCCGAAAGCAAATAACCACGCCTACAGCGCCAACGGCTCATGGTGGCCGTTGAGCTGACGCAGATGGGCCTGCATGTGCAGGCACCAGATCTGCGGGTCATCCAGTTGCTCGTAGCCGTGCATCGTCAAGCTATCGACGATGGAGCCCAGAATGGTTTCTGCTGCGACGGGGCCTGGAAACGGGCCCTGGGACTTGATGGTGGAAGGCTGCTCACCCGACATGCCGGCGGCAAACAACAACGTCCACATCCCGTTATCCCCCGCGAGAGGGCGAATGGAACATTCGATACGGGTGACCAGGCCAAAGCACTGGCGGGTAAGGCAAAGGTTGCGCGGCATGGCGGCGACCCTCGTTAGTTCGGTGTTCAGCCCCACTCATAGGGCGAGGCTGTCTCTATCCAGCGACTCCTGTGGATATCCCTTGAGCTGAGAATAGAAGAAAAACCCTGCGAACCAAGGCTGTAGGGACCAACGGCAGTCGTCGCTATAACCAGCCAATTTATTGGCAGAATCGCCAACCCTGGGGTGAGCGGGCTTGCCCGCTCACCCCATGAGCTTTGCCCTCAGGTAGGCTTGGCTTCGGCCAGCGCTGCCTGCGCCAGCTCTTTTTCCGCTTCCTTGAGGTCTTCCTCGCTGATCATCTCGGCAATCGCGCGCAAACGCTCGACCACTCGCGCATTCACCGTACCTTCCGGGAACTGCCCCTCGGCGTCCGGCTCACCAGCGTCCTCGCCCACCAGCAGGCTCAACGCCTCGTCCGCCTGGCGCACCGCATAGATGTGGAACTGCCCGGCGCGCACGGCCTGCAGCACCTTCTCGTCCAGCATCAGCGTGGCGACGTTGGCCTGGGGAATGATCGCGCCCTGCTCGCCCGTCAACCCGCGCGCTTCGCAGAGGCGGAAGAAGCCTTCGATCTTCTCGTTGACCCCGCCCACCGCCTGCACTTCACCAAACTGGTTGATCGAGCCGGTAATGGCAAAGCACTGCTTGAGCGGGGTTTTCGACAACGCCGAAATCAAGGTGCACGCCTCGCCCAGGGACGCGCTGTCACCGTCCACGTAGCCGTAGGACTGCTCCAGCGCGATGCTGGCCGAGATCGCCAGCGGGAATTCCTGGGCATAACGGCTGCCCAGGTACCCGGTGAGGATCATCACGCCCTTGGAGTGAATCGGCTGGCCCAGGTTAACTTCGCGCTCGATGTCGACAATGCCGCTGCCGCCCGGGTACACCGTGGCGGAAATCCGCGCCGGCACGCCGAAGGCCGAGTCGCCGACTTCCAGCACCGTCAGCCCGTTGCACTTGCCCACTGCTGCACCGGCGGTGTCGATCAAGATCACTCCGGCGAGCATGTCGTCGAGAATCCGCGCCGACACACGCCCGGTGCGCGTGGCCTTGGCCTTGAGCGCGCGCTCGATGTGGCCGGCGTCGGTCATCTCGTCGCCCGCCAGGTGGCGGATAAAATCCGCCTCGCTCACCAACTGGAACAGGTCGCCGATGCGCGCCGACAAACGCCCCTGGTGCTCCGCCAGGCGTGCGCTGTAAGTAGCCAGCCGCGCCACCGCGTCCGAGGTCAGCGGCGCCATGCCTTCTTCCGACGTACGGGTTTTGAGCAACTGCGCGAACTGCTCCAGGCTTTCGTCGACCATCGGGATGTCTTCGTCGAAGTCCACCAGCACGCGGAACATCTCCTGGAAGTCCGGATCGGCGTCCTGTAGCGCGTAGTACAGCTGGCGCGAACCGATGATGATCACTTTGACCTGCAACGGAATCATCTGCGGGTTGAGGGTCACGGTGGCCAGGCGGCCCAGCTCGCCGAGCGGCGATTCCATCTTCAGTTTGCGCGATTGCAGGGAGCGCTTGAGGGCGTCCCACACAAAGGGTTCGCTGAGCATTTTCTCGGCTTCGAGAATCAGGAAGCCGCCATTGGCACGGTGCAAGGCGCCGGGGCGCAGCTGGCGATAGGTGGTGTAGAGCGCGCCCTGGTCGGTGCTGTATTCGATGCGGCCGAACAGGTTGTCGTAGGTCGGGTGCGGTTCAAACACCACCGGCGCGCCGCCGTTGACCGGGTGGCCCACCACCAGGCTCGGGCAGTATTGCTCCTCAAGCAGTTTGCGGGCCTGGGCGTCGGTCTTGGCGTCGTCCACCAATTGCTCCACCACGGTTTTCAGCAGGTACACCTGCATGGCTTGCAGGTAACCGCAGACGGCGGCGTTTTCCGCGTATTTTTCCGACAGCGGCGCGAGCAAAGGCTGTAGGGCCAGGGTGATGGTTTCTTCGTTGAACTGGCGAAGCTGGTTGTTCGACTCACGCTTCCACTGCGGCAGGCTCGCGAGCTCTTCGTTGAGGCGTTCTTCCAGCTCGGAAATATCCGTGTGAAAACGCTCGCGATCGGCTTCCGGCAGCTGCGAAAACTCGGCTTCATCCAGCGCCTTGCCGTCGAGCATCGGGGTGAAGGCGATGTTGGTGCTGTCGCGGTACAGCGCCACGTCCTTTTCCAGGGCCAGGCGCTCGATCACGTCCAGGGCCTTGTCGTAACGCTGGTTGAAGGCGCGGTCGATGGCGCTTTTGCGCTGCTGGTAGGTGGGGTGTTCGAACACCGCCGGGAAGGTCGCGACCAGGTTGTCGACCAGGCCATTGATATCGGCGATGAACGCGGCTGCAGCGCCGCCCGGTAATTCCAGGGCGCGGGGTTCGCGCGGCTCATCAAAATTGTTGACGTAGACCCAATCCGCCGGGGTCTGCAGGCGCTTGCCTTCGGCTTTCAGGTAGCGTTTGACGAACGAAAAGCGGCCGGTGCCGGGCTCTCCCATGACAAACACGTTGTAACCGGGGCGTGGCATGGCCACACCAAACTGCAACGCTTCTACTGCACGTTCCTGGCCAAGCACACCGCGAAAGGGCTCCAAATCATTGGTGGTCGAGAAGCTGAACTGTTCAGCGGAGAAAGGGCGAGTCAGCGCTTCGGGCGCTAGACGCAAGCTGGCAGCAACAGGATCAGGCATCGGGCTTCCTTACATCAGGCGGGGCAGATGACGGCATTCTGGCTCCCCCTTGCGCGCTCTGGCAAGGTGAGCCTTTGGGAAAGCGTAGCCACGGAATGCGTCCGGCAAAAAAATCGCGACAACACCAATTGTTTTATAAAAACACACGGAACCCTTGGAACGTGCCTAAACTCCAAACTGCGCGGGTTGGACTAATAACTGGCCCCTAGGGCGCTACGACGCGCCTGAACCCTTGTCCATTGGTTTGCACACAAAGAGAACAAAGCTATGAAACGGATCCTTCTCGGTACTCTCTTCACCGTCGTCTCCCTCAATGCAATGGCTGAAGCACCAGGCGGCCCGAACTGCGGTTGGGGCAACATGTTGTTCGAAGGCCAGCGCGGTACTCCAGCGCACTTCCTGGCTTCCACCACCAACGGCACCTCGGGCAACGCCACCTTCGGCATGACCTCGGGCACCAACGGTTGCAGCACCAACAGCGCGCTGACCTACGGCGGCAAGTCCTGGATTGCCATGAATGGCATGATGAACGAGCTGTCCGAAGACATGGCCAAGGGCAATGGCGAAGCGCTGACCACCTACGCCGTGGTACTGGGCGTGGCGCCGGAAGATCGCGAGCACTTCGCGGCCGTGACCCACGAGCACTTCCAGCAGATCTTCAGCAAAGCTGACGTGACCGCTGACGACGTGCACAACAACACCCTGGCTGTACTGAAAAGTGATGCCCGCCTGGCGAAATACGCTAGCACCCAGGCTTAAGCTCTACCGCCCGCGCCTTTCGAGGCGCGGGTTTTAACTTTCGGACCCGCCTCCCCTTTGGGTCTCACTTTTTTACCGACCTAAGTTGCCCCTATGCTCAAACGCTTTGCCTGGCTGGCACTCTTCGCTTGCGCCCCGCTGTATGCGGCACCGCATCTTGATGATCAACGTTTGCAGCAATTGGCCAACGACCCGTTCTGGTTATCCCTGGGCCACTACGAAGCCGGCAAGTTCAGCGGCTGGCGCAGCTATGTCAGCGACACCAAATTCTTTCTCGCCGCCGATGGTGCCCACCACCCCGACGCCGAACTCAAGGCCACCGTTGATGCGCTCTACGCACCGGCCAGCCTGGGTGAAAAACACGCCCAATGCGTTTACCCCGCACGTACCCGCTGGCTCAAGGCACAGTTGAACCTGACCGACCTGCCCGCGCTGGAGTGCAAGGAATTCACCCAATGGTTCAAGGATGTCGCGCCCCATAGCGCGGTGATGATTTTCCCGGCGGCCTACCTCAACAGTCCGTCGTCAATGTTCGGCCACACCCTGCTGCGTATCGACCAGGCCGACGTGCAAAGCAACAACACTGCCCTGCTCAGCTATGCGATCAACTTCGGCGCCTATATCGAAGGCTCCGACAACAGCATCCTCTACGCCTGGAAAGGCCTGATGGGCGGCTACCCCGGCCTGTTCGCCCTGGTGCCCTACCAGGAAAAACTCTCGGAATACCGTAGCCTCGAAAACCGTGACCTGTGGGAATACCGCCTGAACCTCACCGAAGTCGAGACCAAGCGCATGGTCGAGCACGTGTGGGAACTCAAGCAGATCCAGTTCGACTACTTCTTCTTCGACGAAAACTGCTCCTATCGCCTGCTCGAGTTGCTGCAAGTGGCCCGCCCGGGCCTGCGCCTGACCGAGCAATTTCCGCTGACCGCCATCCCCACCGACACGGTTAAAGCTGTGAAAGACGCGGGCCTGGTAGAGAAAATCGACTATCGCCCGTCCCGTGAACGCGAGCTGCTGGAACGCGCCAAGCCGCTGGACGGCGATGAGCAGCAATGGGTATTGAAGGTCAGCGACGACCAGAAGCAGCTGCAGGAGCCCGCGTTCAAAGCCCTGCCCCGCGAGCGCCAGGCGCTGATCATCGACGCCGCCTACCGCCTTGGCCGCTACCGCGCCAATGGCCTCGAGCGCGACACCGCGCGCTCCCAGCGCAGCTTCGAACTGCTGCGCGCGATCAACCAGAACCCGGCGCCCGACCTCAAGATCACCCCGCCCGGCCTGCCGGAAAACGGCCACGAATCACGCACCTGGCAAGCCGGCATCGGCACCCGAGGCGATAAAGCCTTCGGCGAATACGGCCTGCGCATGGCCTACCACGACCTCAACGACAACGCCGAAGGCTTCCCCCTCGGCGCGCAGATCGAAATCCTGCAGATGAAACTGCGCCAGTACGAAGGCAACCACTGGCAACTGCAGCAACTGGACCTGGCCACCATCCGCTCCCTGACCCCGCGCAACGCCTTGCTGCAGCCATGGTCCTGGCAAGTCACCGGCGGCCTGGAGCGCGTCCCCGGCAAACACGACGACGAAACCCTGGTCGCCCACGTCAACGGCGGCGCCGGCGGCACCTGGCAACTGCGCGACGACATGCTCGGCTTCGCCCTCGGCACCGTGCGCGTGGAACACAACAACGACTTCAGCGAAGCCATCTCCCCGGCGGCTGGCTTCAACACCGGCGTGCTGTGGAAAAACCCACTGGGCAACCTCAGCCTGGAAGCCAAGGGCGACTTCTTCACCAACGGCGAAGTGCGCCGCAGCATCAGCCTGAACCAGCAATGGGAACTGTCCCGCAACCTCGGCCTGCGCCTGAGCGCCCAGCGCGAGTACAGCCATCTGTCGACGCCGGTGAATGAAGTGATGCTTGAGGTGAAGTGGTATCACTACTAGCCCGGCCCTAAAACCAAACACAGTTCCAATGTGGGAGGGGGCTTGCCCCCGATAGCAGAGTGTCAGCCAATGAATATTTGGCTGAAACACCGCAATCGGGGGCAAGCCCCCTCCCACATTTGGTTGTGTGTTTAGTCAAAGTCCCCACACCACACAGATTTCTCACCTGCCTTTCACACCTCCCCGACAAATCCCTGTCTAGACTTCCCCGTATCAGCCGGAAAACGGCCAGGGAGTACGCCATGTGGCGGTCTGCGGTATTGCTGTGTGTGGTGGTGGGGCTGACGGGTTGCCAATCGACCCATCAGGATTTACTCGCCAAAGGTTACCCGCCGGCCTTTGCCGATGGTTTTGACGACGGTTGCAGCAGCGGCCGTCAGGCGGCAGGAGTCATCAGCGGGGAGTTTCGCAAGAATGTGCCGCGCTATCTGAAGGACCGGACTTACGCGGAAGGCTGGGAAGACGGCTTTCGCCAATGCAAGGCCATGCGTGAGAACGAAGAGTTGCGCGACTACAAGGACAATCACTGGGACGACCGCGAACGCGCCTGGCAACAGGAGAAGGACCGCGACGCAGCGCGGGCCTATCGCGCGCAATAGGTCGCTTTCAGACATCCATCGAAACTAATGCGCGGCGACCATGGCCCAAACTCCAAGAGGGAGAATGCTATGAGCCGTGCTTTTGTAAATGAAGACAACGCCGCCGCCCAGGCCGATCAGCCGGTAGAGCGCCAAATCAGCGGGCAACCCAATCGCCTCACCGCGCAAGGCTTGGCGCAGTTACAGGCCAAGGTTGCGCAGTTGCAGCAGGCATACAGCCTCGAATCGGCCAGGGACGATAAACAACGCCAGGCCGACCTTGAGCGGGATTTGCGCTATTTCAATCAGCGAGTGCAAAGCGCGCAGGTCGTGCCGCCCGCCACTTCCACCGAAAAGGTGCAGATTGGCAGTTGGGTCACTTTCGCCAACGAAGACGACGAGCAGCAGCGTATCCAGTTGGTCGGCGAAGACCAGGCGGACGCCGCCTCAGGCCTGATCAACTGGGGTTCACCGTTGGGCCGTGCATTGCTCGGCGCCCAGGTCGGCGACGAAGTGCTGTGGCAGCGCCCCGTCGGCGATCAGTTGATCGAAGTGCTACGTATCGAACCCGAGGCTTAGACGATGCCCTGGGCCAGCATCGCGTCGGCGACTTTCACGAAGCCCGCGATGTTTGCGCCCTTCACATAGTTGACCCGGCCGTTTTCTTCGCCGTAATGCACGCAGGCATGGTGGATCGACTGCATGATGTTGTGCAGCTTGCTGTCCACCTCACCGGCGGTCCACAGCAGGCGCATGGCGTTCTGCGACATTTCCAGGCCGCTCACGGCCACGCCGCCGGCATTCGATGCCTTGCCCGGCGCAAACAGAATGCCCGCCTCGATAAAGATATCCACCGCCTCAAGCGTGGTCGGCATGTTGGCGCCTTCGGCCACGCAGAGGCAGCCATTGCGCAGCAGGGTGCGGGCGGCTTCGGCGTCGAGTTCGTTCTGGGTGGCGCACGGCAGAGCGATGTCGCAGGCCAGTTCCCAAGGCGTTTTGCCCTTGCGGAACTCCAGGCCGAAGCGCTCGGCCAGTTCGCTGATGCGCCCGCGCTGGACGTTTTTCAGCTCCAGCAGCGCCGACCATTGTTCTTCGGTCAAACCACTTTCGGCGTACAGAGTGCCTTCGGAGTCGGACAAGGAAATCACCTTGCCGCCCAAATCCATCACCTTGCGCGCCGCATATTGCGCCACGTTGCCGGAGCCGGACACCGCCACGCGCTTGCCTTCAACCCGCTGGCTGTTGCGCTTGAGCATTTCTTCGGCGAAGTACACGCAGCCGAAACCGGTGGCTTCCGGGCGGATCAGGCTGCCGCCGTAGGTCATGCCCTTGCCGGTCAGCACGGAGGTGAACTGGTTGCTCAGGCGTTTGTACTGGCCAAACATAAAGCCGATTTCGCGGGCGCCCACGCCGATGTCGCCGGCCGGCACGTCCACGTCTGCGCCGATATGGCGGTACAACTCGCTCATGAACGACTGGCAGAAGCGCATCACTTCGGCGTCGCTCTTACCTTTTGGATCGAAGTCCGAGCCACCCTTGCCGCCGCCCATGGGCAGCGAGGTCAGGGAGTTCTTGAAGGTCTGCTCGAAGGCGAGGAACTTCAATACGCCCAGGTTCACCGACGGGTGGAAGCGCAGGCCGCCCTTGTACGGGCCAATGGCGCTGTTCATCTGGATACGGAAACCGCGATTGACCTGGACCTTGCCATGATCATCCACCCACGACACCCGGAAGGTGATTGCACGTTCCGGCTCGCAGATGCGTTCCAGAATGCCCGAGGTCAGGTAATGCGGATTAGCTTCGAGAAACGGCCACAGGCTGCGTAGGACTTCCTCAACGGCCTGGTGGAATTCCGGCTGGTCAGGGTCACGTTTCTTGAGGCGGGCAAGGAAGGATTCGACGGATTCGATCATGAACAGTCTCGGCAAATTGATTGTTTTTAAGTGAGATTGGGCCGGACCTTAGCAATTCAGATTGCACCTGAAAAGCGCAAAATGTCGCTTTTGTGAATTTAAATGGTGCATTGGATATAACTGTATCCAGTTTTACCGGGGTTTATGCACTTAAAAGGGGATTTCAAATCAGGCAGATGCACCAACAGATAAATAGCTATCGGTGGCAAGCCCCCTCCCACATTGAAGGCAAAAAAAACGGAGCCCGAAGGCTCCGCTTTTTTAAAACCAACCTGGATCAGGCGAGTTTTTTGTGGCGTACACGGTGCGGTTGGGCAGCAGCATCGCCAAGGCGCTTTTTACGGTCGGCTTCGTACTCGGTGTAGTTGCCTTCGAAGAACACCGCTTGCGAGTCGTCTTCGTACGCCAGGATGTGGGTGGCCACACGGTCAAGGAACCACCGATCGTGAGAGATCACAATGGCGGCGCCCGGGAAGTCCAGCAGGGCTTCTTCCAGGGAACGCAGGGTTTCAACGTCGAGGTCGTTGGACGGTTCGTCGAGCAGCAGCACATTGCCGCCCTCTTTCAGGGTCAGGGCCAGGTGCAAGCGACCGCGCTCACCACCGGACAGGTCCTTGACGAACTTCTGCTGGTCGCCGCCCTTGAAGTTGAAACGGCCGACATAGGTGCGCGACGGGATTTCATAGTTGCCGATGCGGATCTGGTCGGAGCCGTCGGAAATCTGCTGGAACACCGTCTTGCTGCCGTCGAGGTCTTCGCGGCTCTGGTCCACACAGGCCAGTTGCACGGTTTCGCCGACTTCGATGGTGCCCGAATCCGGGGTTTCCTTGCCCATCAGCATGCGGAACAGTGTGGACTTACCCGCACCGTTACCACCGATAACGCCGACGATCGCGCCTTTTGGCATGGAGAACGACAGGTTGTCGATCAACACGCGGTCGCCGTAACCTTTGGAAACGTTCTTGAACTCGATAACCTTGTCACCCAGACGCGGGCCGGCCGGGATGTAGATCTCGTTGGTTTCGCTGCGCTTCTGGAATTCCTGCGACTGCATTTCTTCAAAGCGTTGCAGACGAGCCTTGGATTTGGACTGGCGGGCCTTGGCGCCTTTGCGCACCCACTCCAGTTCTTCCTTCATGGCTTTTTCGTGGGCCGATTGCTGCTTGGATTCGGCGGCCAGACGGTCGGACTTGGCTTCCAGCCAACCGGAGTAGTTGCCCTCGTAAGGGATACCGGCGCCACGGTCGAGCTCGAGGATCCAGCCGGCGACGTTGTCCAGGAAGTAGCGGTCGTGCGTGATCGCAACCACGGTGCCCGGGAAATCGTGCAGGAAGTGCTCCAGCCAGGCGACGGAATCGGCGTCCAAGTGGTTGGTCGGTTCATCGAGCAGCAGCATGTCGGGAGCCGACAGCAGCAGGCGGCACAGGGCCACACGGCGCTTTTCACCACCGGACAGGAATTCGACCTTGGCGTCCCAAGCCGGCAGGCGCAGCGCGTCGGCGGCGACTTCCAGCTGGCGCTCCAGGTTGTGACCGTCGCCAGCCTGCAGGATGGCTTCGAGCTTGGCCTGTTCGGCGGCCAGTTTGTCGAAGTCGGCATCTTCTTCGGCGTAGGCGGCGTAGACCTCGTCCAGGCGCGCCTGGGCGTTCTTGATCACCGCCACGGCTTCCTCGACCACTTCACGCACGGTCTTGGTCGGGTCCAGGATCGGCTCTTGCGGCAGGTAGCCGATGTTCAGTTCGGGCATCGGGCGGGCTTCGCCTTCGAACTCGGTGTCGACGCCAGCCATGATTTTCAGCAGCGTGGACTTACCCGAACCGTTGAGGCCGAGCACGCCGATCTTGGCGCCAGGGAAGAAGGACAGCGAAATGTTTTTAAGGATTTCCCGCTTCGGCGGAACAACTTTTCCCAGCCGATGCATGGTGAATACGTATTGAGCCATGGTAAACCTAGCGTCAGTGACTGATGAATTGAGCGGGCGAAACCCGTGCCAGGCCATGCGCGGCGCGGGCCGTTGATGATCATCAATGCCTGCGTGCGGAAAAAGCCTGAATGTCTGGGGCTGGAACGCCCTCGCGTAACAGGCAAAGCTACCTGAATGCGCTTGGTCAGTCCAGCCAGGCGGGGCTGGCACTTTGCCACAAGTCAAGGCATGCTAGCCGCCCTCCGGGCGTCCGGCTTATAGTGCACGTCGCGCGCCAGTCCAGCCAAACCGCAGGATCACAGCTTGTCCAAAGTCACGCCGCCAACTCCCCTGCGCGCCGCTCACATAGCGCCGGGAGCGCCCCTGCACGGCACCTTCAAAGGCGCATTGGCGACGCTTGTCCTCATGCTGCTCGCGTTATTGTTCTGGCAACTGCTGGACCAGCTGCAGCAGAACCAGAAAAACCAGCAGCAATACACCATCGACTACAGCGCCGACCTGGCTGAACAGATCAGCCTGAACATGGCCCTGAGCGCAAAAATCGCCCTCAACCTGCTGCCGATGGTCGAGCCGCCGCGCGACAGCGAACAGCAGCAGGCCCTGATGCGCACCCTGCAGCGCTCGCTGCCGGAGTTGCGCAGCATCGCCCTGCTCGCCCCCAGCGGGGCGATGATCAGTGACAGCGCCAGCGACAGCCAGGACAGCGCCTGGCTTGAAGAACTGGTGCAGCGCAGCCATTCGCAGTCCTACTACCTGAGCAACAACGCCGACGGCACGCTTATCTATCTATTGCTGCACCAGCCCAGCGGCGGCTCACGGGTGTATTGGGTATTGCGCCTGGCGCCTAACTACCTGACCAACCTCACCCGCCAGGATGGACAGGGCCAGCGCCCGCTGTGGGTTATCGAGAATCGCCTGAACCACCGCGTGATCAGCCGTGATAGCGGCATGCCCGCCCAGTGGGCCGGCGCGCTCACCCCGGACGAACTGAATAAAAGCGTACTGGTCACGCCCCTGAGCAAAAGCGACTGGCAATTGCGCGGGCTGTTCGACCGCACTGCCGTGCTGGAGCAACTGCTGCCGGCGTTTATCGGCAAATGCCTGCTGGGCCTGGCGTTTTCGCTGATCCCGGTGATCGTGCTGCTGAACATGCGCCGCCGCCAGCGCCAGGTGCATGAAGGCCGGCGGCGTTACCAGGATATTTTCGAAGGCACCGGCGTGGCCCTGTGCGTGCTCGATCTGTCGGGCCTGAATGCGTGCTTCGACAAGGCGCAACTGCAGACCCGCGAGCAACTGCAAGCCTGGCTGCGCGACAACCCTATCGAGCGCCAGCAACTGCTCAAGGAGCTGCGCATCACCGAGGTCAACCAGGTGGCGGTGCGCCTGTTGAACGTGGGTTCCTGCGACGAAGCCTGGGAACGCCTGATCGACGACTGCCCGCGCAACGCGACGTCCATCGGCTACCAGATCCTCGACGCTGTCCTTACCCAACAGAACCAGCTGGAGCTGGAAATCCAGCTCAAGGACGTGGCCGGCAACGAGCAGTACCTGTGGCTGGTGATGCGCCTGCCGGAGCAACAGGACGATTTCAAGGCAGTGATCCTCAGCATCAGTGATATCACCAGCCGCAAGCTGATCGAGCTGTCGCTGGTGGAGCGTGAGAGTTTCTGGTCGGACGTGGTGCGCACTGTGCCCGACCACCTGTATGTGCAGGACGTGATCAGCCAACGCATGATTTTCAGCAACCACCATTTGGGCCACACCCTCGGCTATAACAAAGCCGAACTGCAGCAAATGGGCGAGTACTTCTGGGAAATCCTGCTGCACCCCGACGACGCCGAGCATTACCACGACCTGCGCCAGCAACAGCGCGATGTCGGCTACGCCACCCAGCTGCAATGCCAGCTGCGCTTCCGTCATCGCAATAACCAGTGGCGGCGCTTTGATATCCGCGAGCAGGCCCTGGCGCGGGACAAGAGCACGCAAGTCACACGCATCATCGGCGTGGCCAAGGACATCACCGACCAGATCGAAGCCAGCGAATCCCTGCGCGACAGCGAGCAACGCTACCGCATGCTGGCCGAAAGCATCAGCGACGTGATCTGCTCCACCGACAGCCAGTTGGCCCTCAACTACATCAGCCCGTCGGTCAACGCCGTGCTGGGTTACGACGTCGACTGGGTGCTCAAGAACGGTTGGCAGTCGATCATCGCCAACCCGCAGCAACTGGCCGGTATCTACAGCCTGGTGGAACAGGTCAGCCGCGCGCTGGGCGACGCCGAGGCGCTGAATAAACTGCGTGATGAAGTGCAGACCCAGCTGTACCTGTTCGACTGCCTGCGCGCCGACGGCCGCAAGGTACCGATCGAATTGCGCCTGGTGCTGGTGTGGGACGAACACGGCGCGTTCGAGGGCATCCTCGGTGTGGGCCGTGACATCAGCCAGCAGCGCCGCGCCGAGAAAGACCTGCGCATGGCGGCCACGGTATTCGAGCACTCTACCTCGGCGATTTTGATCACCGACCCGGCCGGCTATATCGTGCAGGCCAACGAGGCGTTCAGCCGCGTCAGTGGTTATGAGGTGGCGGATGTACTCGACCAGTTGCCGAACATGCTCACCGTCGACGAACAGCAGGAAGCCCACCTGCGCTACGTGCTCAAGCAACTGCACCAGCACAGCACCTGGGAAGGCGAAGTGTGGCTCAAGCGCCGCAACGGCGAGCATTACCCGGCCTGGGTCGGCATTACCGCCGTGTTCGACGATGAAGGCGACCTGGCCAGCTACGTGTGTTTCTTCAGCGATATCAGCGAGCGCAAGGCCAGCGAACAGCGCATCCACCGCCTGGCCTATTACGACGCCCTGACCCACCTGCCCAACCGCACGCTGTTCCAGGACCGCCTGCACACCGCGTTGCAGTCGGCCGAGCGGCAGAAGTCGTGGGTGGTGCTGATGTTCCTCGACCTCGACCGCTTCAAGCCGATCAACGACTCCCTGGGCCACGCCGCCGGCGACCGCATGCTCAAGGAAATGGCCACGCGCCTGCTCGGTTGCGTGGCCGAAGACGACACCGTGGCGCGCATGGGTGGCGACGAGTTCACCCTGCTGCTGCAACCGCGGGTCAGCCGCGAAATGGCGCTGAACCGCGCGATCCACGTGGCCGAGCAGATCCTCGCCAGCCTGGTGAAACCCTTTGTATTGGAAGGCCGCGAGTTCTTTGTGACCGCCAGTATCGGCATCGCCCTAAGCCCTCAGGACGGCAACGAGCTGAGCCAGCTGATGAAAAACGCCGACACGGCGATGTATCACGCCAAGGAACGCGGCAAGAACAACTTCCAGTTCTACCAGGCCGACATGAACGCCAGCGCCCTGGAACGCCTGGAGCTGGAAAGCGACCTGCGCCACGCCCTGGACCAGAACGAATTCGTGCTTTATTACCAGCCGCAGTTCAGCGGCGACGGCAAACGCCTGACCGGCGCCGAAGCCCTGCTGCGCTGGCGCCACCCGCGTCGCGGGCTGGTGCCACCGGGGGACTTTATCCCGGTGCTGGAGGAGTTGGGCCTGGTGGTGGACGTCGGCGACTGGGTGATCAGCGAGGCCTGCCGTCAGCTCAAGACCTGGCACCAGAACAAGGTGCGCGTGCCGAAAGTCTCGGTGAACATCTCCGCGCGGCAGTTCTCCGACGGCCAGTTGGGTACGCGCATCGCCACCATTCTCGAAGACACCGGCCTGCCGCCGGCGTGCCTGGAGCTGGAGCTGACCGAAAGTATCCTGATGCGCGAAGTCAACGAAGCCATGCATATCCTCGACAGCCTGAAAAACCTGGGCCTGAGCATTGCGGTGGACGACTTCGGCACCGGCTATTCGTCGCTCAACTACCTCAAGCAATTCCCTATCGACGTGCTGAAAATCGACCGCACCTTCGTCGACGGCCTGCCGTCCGGCGAGCAGGACGCGCAGATCGCCCGCGCGATTATCGCCATGGCCCACAGCCTGAACCTGGCGGTGATCGCCGAGGGCGTGGAAACCCATGAGCAGCTGGACTTCCTGCGTGAGCATGGGTGTGACGAGGTGCAGGGGTATCTGTTTGGGCGGCCGATGCCGGCGAATCGGTTTGAGGCGCAGTTCAGTAATGATGCGTTGTTCATGTTTGACTGAGGTTTTTGGGTTGAGGCCACTGGCCTCATCGGGGGCAAGCCCCCTCCCACATTTGAATGGATTCACAAGTTAAAAGGTGGGAGGGGCGGTGCGACGATTCGACTTGCCCCCGATGAGGCCCGCACAGCCACCGCTCATCCCCAAGTGAATCCCACTTGTCCGCGACATGATGTCCTTTCATATGCCATCTAAAACCCATTGGGTTAGAATGCCCTCCTTTTCTGCCCCCGATCCTTGAGGACCGCCATGTTCAGCCGTGATTTGACTATTGCCAAGTACGACGCCGATCTCTTCGCCGCCATGGAGCAAGAAGCCGTGCGCCAGGAAGAGCACATCGAGCTGATCGCTTCGGAAAACTACACCAGCCCTGCGGTGATGGAGGCTCAAGGCTCGGTCCTGACCAACAAGTACGCCGAAGGCTACCCAGGCAAGCGTTACTACGGCGGCTGCGAATACGTCGACGTGGTTGAGCAACTGGCCATCGACCGTGCAAAAGAGCTGTTCGGCGCCGATTACGCCAACGTTCAGCCGCACGCCGGCTCCCAAGCCAACAGCGCCGTGTACCTGGCCCTGCTGCAAGGCGGCGACACCATCCTGGGCATGAGCCTGGCCCACGGCGGTCACCTGACCCACGGCGCCAGCGTTTCGTCCTCCGGCAAGCTGTACAACGCCGTTCAATACGGTATCGATGCCAACGGCCTGATCGACTACGACGAAGTCGAGCGCCTGGCGGTTGAGCACAAGCCAAAAATGATCGTGGCCGGTTTCTCTGCCTACTCGCAGATCCTGGATTTCCCACGCTTTCGCGCCATCGCCGACAAAGTGGGCGCCTACCTGTTCGTGGACATGGCTCACGTGGCCGGTCTGGTCGCCGCTGGCGTCTACCCGAACCCGGTGCCTTTCGCTGACGTAGTGACCACCACTACCCACAAGACCCTGCGCGGTCCACGTGGCGGCCTGATCCTGGCGCGCGCGAATGCCGAGATCGAGAAGAAGCTGAACTCCGCCGTATTCCCGGGCGCCCAGGGTGGCCCGCTGGAGCACGTGATCGCCGCCAAAGCGATCTGCTTCAAGGAAGCGCTGCAGCCTGAGTTCAAGACTTACCAGCAACAAGTGGTCAAGAACGCCCAGACCATGGCCAGCGTGTTCATCGAGCGCGGCTTTGACGTGGTGTCCGGCGGTACTGAAAACCACCTGTTCCTGCTCTCGCTGATCAAGCAGGACATCTCCGGTAAAGATGCTGACGCTGCCCTGGGCAAAGCCTTCATCACCGTGAACAAAAACTCCGTGCCGAACGACCCACGTTCGCCGTTCGTCACCTCCGGCCTGCGCTTCGGCACCCCGGCTGTGACCACGCGTGGCTTTAAAGAAGCAGAGTGCAAGGAACTGGCCGGCTGGATCTGCGACATCCTGGCAGACCTGAACAACGAAGCCGTGATTGATGCGGTGCGTGAGAAGGTCAAGGCCATCTGCAAGAAGCTGCCGGTATACGGCGCTTGATTGCAGGTGCTTGAATGAAAAGCCCGGCTCTTGAGCCGGGCTTTTTTATGCCTGTTCCAATTTGAAATGCGGTTAAAAAATGTGGGAGGGGGGCTTGCTCCCGATAGCAGTGTGTCAGGCACTTATAGGCCACTGACACACCCTCATCGGGGGCAAGCCCCCTCCCACATTTGATTGCATTTCAAGTCAGTCAGGTCAGGTCAGGTCAGGGTTGGTAGACCTTGGCAAAGCCTTCGCGAATCTTGTCTTCCGGCAACTCATCGGCAATAAACACGATCACACTTTCCCGCGCTTCGCCCTCGGCCCATTCGGTGTCCCAGTCGAAGCCGTAAAGTTTCAGCACGCCCTGGAACACCATGCGCCGGTCTTCGCCGGTAATGTTCAGCACGCCCTTGTAGCGCAGCAGTTGCTTGCCATGGTCCTCGAGCAGTTCGTTCATGAACTCGCTGAGGCGGTCGATATCCAGCGGCTGGTCGGTGCGCAGCACCAGGCTGGAGATGCGGTCGATGGACGGCGCGGCGCTGACCGGGCGCAGGCTCATGCCGGCGTTGAGGTTGAAGCCGCGCACATCGAGCAGTTCGGCCAGGTCGATGTTGCCGTGGTCCACCACGCGAATCGGCGCGCGCCGGTTGATGCGCGTGAGGCGCTCGCTGAGGGCGTCGAAGGTGGCGTCGTCGACCAGGTCGCGCTTGCTCACCAGCAGGCGGTCGGCAAAGCCGATCTGGGCCTGGGCGATGGTCTGGGTCAGGTGGTGCTCGGCGTGGGCGGCGTCCACCAGGGTGATGATGCCGTCGAGGATGTAGCGCTCGCGCAGGTCTTCATCGATGAAAAAGGTCTGAGCCACGGGCGCCGGGTCGGCCAGGCCGGTGCACTCGATCACCAGGCGGTCGAAGGCGATCTCGCCGCTGTCCAGGCGTTCGAGCAGCAGGTAGAGGGCCTTGGTCAGGTCGGTGTGGATGGTGCAGCACACGCAGCCGTTGGAGAGAGTCATGACTTGCACCGGCTCGGCGCCCAACAGCTGGGTGTCGATACCGGCGTCGCTGAATTCGTTTTCGATCACCGCGATTTTAAGACCGTGCTCGGCCTTGAGCAGGTGGCGCAGCAAGGTGGTCTTGCCGGCGCCGAGGAAGCCGCTGAGGACGGTTACCGGAATGGGAGAGGACAAAATATTCTCCTTGAAGGAACACAAAAACAAATGTGGGAGGGGGCTTGCCCCGATAGCAGTGTGTCAGGCACTGATGTGTCACTGATACACCGCTATCGGGAGCAAGCCCCCTCCCACAGGGGAGTTACATTAAATCAACAGCACTTGGGCCCACCCTTGCCGCCGTAACGGGCTTCCTGGCGTTCGCGGAAGAACGCCTTGTAGTCCATCACCGGCTTGTCCGGGTGTTTGGTTTGCATATGCTCGACGTAGGTGTCGTAGTCGGGCATGCCGACCATCAGGCGCGCGGCCTGACCGAGGTATTTACCGAGGCGACTGATGTCATTGAACATGGTTGCAACCCTCGATTAAGCGTCCGGTACCGCCTGGAATGGGGCTTCTTTATCCGTACGCTCTTTGTTGCCCCAGGCGGCGACGCCGACTTTGAGCGCATAGAACAGGATGCTGAAGACCACGAACAGGAACAGTACGGTCAATGTCGCGTTGGTGTAGGCGTTCCAGATGACGTGCTGCATCTGGTCGATGCTCTTCGCCGGCGCAAGGATCTGCCCGTTGGCCAATGCATCGCTGTACTTCTTGGCCAGCGACAGGAAGCCAATCGCCGGGTTCGCGTCGAACAATTTGATGAAGCCTGCGGTCACGGTGCAGATCAACAGCCAGACCGCCGGCAGCATGGTCACCCAAATGTAGCGCTGGCGTTTCATTTTGATCAGCACAACCGTGGCGAGCATCAGCGCGATACCGGCCAGCATCTGGTTGGAGATGCCGAACAGCGGCCACAAGGTGTTGATGCCGCCCAGTGGGTCGATTACACCTTGGTACAACAAGTAACCCCACATCGCCACGCAGCCTGCGGTCGCGATCAGGTTGGCGGTCCAGGACTCGGTGCGTTTGAGCGCCGGCACGAAGGATCCCAACAAGTCCTGGAGCATGAAGCGACCGGCACGGGTGCCGGCGTCAACCGCAGTCAGGATGAACAGCGCTTCGAACAGGATCGCAAAGTGGTACCAGAAAGCCATGGTGTTTTCACCCGGCAACACACTGTGCAGGATCTGCGCGATACCTACGGCCAGGGTCGGTGCACCGCCGGCACGCGCCAGGATGGTGGTTTCGCCAATATCGTGGGCCACCGCTTGCAGCGCTTCCGGGGTTATTGCGAAACCCCAACTGCTGACGGTTTGTGCAACGGTCACCACGTCCGAACCGACCACGGCAGCCGGACTGTTCATGGCGAAGTACACGCCTGGCTCGATCACCGAGGCGGCAACCATGGCCATGATGGCCACGAACGACTCCATCAACATGCCGCCATAACCGATGTAGCGCGAGTGTGCTTCATTGGCCAACAGCTTGGGCGTGGTGCCCGAGGAAATCAGTGCGTGGAAACCCGATACCGCGCCACAGGCGATGGTGATGAACAGGAACGGGAACAGGCCGCCCTTCCACACAGGGCCGGTGCCATCGATAAACTGAGTCAACGCCGGCATTTTCAGGTCGGGCATGGTGATCAGGATGCCGATTGCCAGGGCAATGATGGTGCCGATTTTCAGGAACGTAGACAGGTAGTCACGCGGGGCGAGGATCAGCCACACCGGCAATACCGCAGCCACGAACCCGTAACCGACCAGCATCCAGGTGATCTGGATACCGGTGAAGGTAAACGCTTTTGCCCACACTGGATCAGCGGCAATCTGCCCGCCCAACCAGATCGAACCCAGCAGCAACAACACGCCGATGATCGAGATTTCGCCGATGCGGCCTGGGCGGATGTAGCGCATGTAGACGCCCATGAACATCGCGATCGGGATGGTCGCCATCACCGTGAAGATGCCCCACGGGCTCTCGGCCAGGGCCTTGACCACGATCAGCGACAGCACCGCGAGGATGATGATCATGATCAGGAAGCAGCCAAACAGCGCGATGGTACCGGGAATGCGGCCCATTTCTTCGCGGACCATATCCCCCAGGGAACGGCCGTTGCGACGGGTGGACAGGAACAGGATCATGAAATCCTGCACCGCGCCGGCCAGCACCACGCCGGCAATCAGCCAGAGCGTACCGGGCAGGTAGCCCATCTGCGCCGCCAGTACCGGGCCGACCAACGGGCCTGCCCCGGCAATCGCCGCAAAGTGGTGACCGAAAAGGATGTGTTTGTTGGTCGGCACATAGTCCAGACCGTCGTTGTTGATCACTGCGGGGGTGGCCCGCCGTGGATCGAGTTGCATCACGTTGTTAGCGATGAACAGACTGTAGTAACGGTACGCGACCAGATAAATGGCCACCGCGGCAACCACAATCCACAAGGCGTTGATCGCCTCGCCGCGGCGCAAGGCCACTACGCCAAGGGCGCACGCTCCTACGATTGCCAGCACCAGCCAGGGTAGGTGGCGTAGCAGGCTATTATTATTTTTCATTTTTATATTCCAGCCAGGGTGGACAGAAAGGACAGCCAGTCCGAGTTTAGCGCTGTTGGCCCCAAAGACCACCCCCCTACGTTGGTCTAGAGCCTTGCCGGGGCAAAAAAAGCTGAAATAAATGCCCGATGATGGCTTAGGGCTACAATCCCTTTATCCACAGAGGGTTTCACCATGACCGAGCACCCGTCTGACCGCCGCCGTTTCCGGCGTATTGCCTTCGATGCCCGCACCACCATCGCGCAAGACGGCTGGAATTGGCCGGTGCAATTGGTGGATTTATCGCTCAAGGGTTTGCTGGTGCAGCGCCCCGACGACTGGCGGGGCAATGGCAAGGCGCCGTTTGATGTGGATATTCGTCTGGACCCACAGGCGCATATAAAAATGCAGGTGCGGTTGACCCATGACGATCATGGGCAACTGGGGTTTGTGTGCGAGCACATTGACCTGGAGTCGATCAGCCATTTGCGGCGGTTGATCGAGTTGAACCTGGGGGATGAGGAAGAACTGCACCGCGAGTTGGCGGCTTTGTTGGAAATCTAACAGCCAACACAATTCAAATGTGGGAGGGGGCTTGCCCCCTCCCACATTTGAATTGCTAGTGTTGCTGATTACTCGAACAATGCATCCAACGCCTGCTCCAGGCGCGTAACCCCAATAATCGTGATGCCCGGTGGCGACTCCTTCGGCGCATTACCCTTAGGCACGATCGCCCGCTTGAAGCCATGCTTGGCCGCTTCCTTCAAGCGCTCCTGGCCACTCGGCACTGGCCGCACCTCACCCGACAGGCCAACCTCACCAAACACCAGCAAATCATGAGGCAACGGCCGGTTACGCAGGCTGGACATCACCGCTGCCATCAACGCCAGGTCGGACGCCGTCTCCAGCACCTTGACCCCGCCGACCACGTTGAGAAACACGTCCTGGTCGTGGGTGGGGATGCCGCCATGCCGGTGCAGTACCGCGAGCAGCATCGCCAGGCGATTCTGGTCAAGGCCGAGGGTGACCCGACGCGGGTTGGCCAAGTGGCTGTCATCCACCAGCGCCTGCACTTCGACCAGCATGGGGCGGGTACCTTCCCACGTCGCCATCACCACACTGCCTGGGACTTCTTCCTGGGCGCGGGTAAGAAAAATCGCCGAAGGGTTGGAGACTTCTTTCAGCCCCCGGTCAGTCATGGCAAACACACCCAGTTCGTTGACGGCGCCGAAGCGATTTTTGACCGCGCGCAGCAGGCGCAGGCGGCCGTCGGACTCACCCTCGAAATACAGCACGGTGTCGACCATATGCTCCAACACCCGCGGGCCGGCCAGGGCGCCCTCTTTGGTCACGTGGCCGACCAGGAAAATCGCCGTGCCGCTCTGCTTGGCATAGCGCACCAGCAGTGCCGCACTTTCGCGCACCTGGGACACGCCGCCCGGCGCCGATTGCAGTTGCTCGGTGAAAATCGTCTGGATCGAATCGATCACCATGACCTTGGGCTTTTCGATACGCGCCGTGGCGATGATACTTTCGATGCAGGTTTCGGTCATGACCCGCAGCTGGTCCTGGGGCAGGCCCAAGCGACGGGCGCGCATGGCGACTTGCTGCTGGGATTCTTCGCCGGTGACATACAGCGCCGGCATGCGGCTGGCGATGCTGCACAGGGTTTGCAGCAGGATGGTCGACTTGCCGATGCCGGGATCACCGCCGATCAGCACCACCGAGCCGTCCACCAGGCCGCCGCCGAGTACGCGGTCCAACTCGCCGGACGCGGTGGAGAAACGCGGGATCTCTTCGACGCTGACCTCGGCCAGGGTCTTGATCTGCGCCTGTTGCCCGGTCCAGCCGGCACGGCCGGTGGGGGCCGCGGCGCCGCCGCTTTCGATCATGGTTTCCGTCAGGGTGTTCCACGCGCCGCATTCGGTGCATTGGCCGGCCCACTTGGGAAAGGTCGCGCCGCACTCCGTGCAGCCGTACATGCGCTTGGCCTTTGCCATCTGAGAACCTCCAACCGAAAACCGCGATGATAGCTCAGCGCGACGCCGGGGTCCGGATTTCACCGCTGGCCAATCGTGAAGCACTGTTGCCGATCGGGTCTTCGGCGTTGAGGTCGGCGCCCTTGGCCTTGAGTTCGTCCAGCAGCTCGACGCGCTTGAACAGCCCGGCGTACATGGCGGCGGTCTGCCCGGCGCCGTTGCGTTGGTCGGGGTTGCAGTCGGTGGCCAGCAGACGCTGGGCGATTTTCAGCTCACCCTTGAAGATCGCGCCCATCAAGGCGGTGTTGCCACGTTTGTCTTGAACGCAGGCATCGGCGCCGGCGGCAAGCAAGCGCTCCACGTAGGCGCTTTCACCGTGGTAGGCGGCGAGGATCAACGCGGTGTAGCCCTTGTCGTCCTGGGTGTTGAGGCTGTAGCCGGAATCGATAAAGGTGTTGAGCATGTCGAGGTCGCCACGGCGGGCGGCGTCGAAGTAATAGTCCTGGAGCTGGGCCTTGAGCGCAGCCGGCTCAGGGGATTCGGCATGGGCGACAAACGTCAGCATGGCCAGCAGCAAACCGATGGAAATTCGCATGGTGTTTCTCCTGCCAAAGGTCGACGCCCGCAGGGGGCGCCAACCGAAACCAACGTTAGTCGGTGAGTTTTTCCGCCAGCGCTTTCACGCGCGCCAGATCACCCTTGGCGACCTTGGCCACGCCGGTGCCGTACTCCGGGTCAGCCTTGTAGAGAAACGACAGGATGATGTGCTTGCTCTCGTCATCGGTGGTGGCCAGGGAGCCGCCGAAGTTTTCGATCAAGTCCTGGCGCTCTTTCTTACTGTACGAACGGTACAAATCACCGGCCTGCTTGAAGTTCTGCTCACGCTGGATCTTCGCCTGCTGGGTGCTGCCCGCCAGCGCCGACTGGCTGTAGCGCGCGGTTTGCGGCTCTTCGCGGTTTTCCAGGCGGCTTGGCTGATAGTTCACGCCGCTGGTGGTCTTGCCGATATTCATCGCGCCGTCCTGGTTACCGTTGTTGACGGTGACCCGTGGGGCATTGATCGGCAATTGCAGGGCATTGGCGCCCAGGCGATACATCTGCGTATCGGCGTAGGAGAACACCCGACCTTGCAGCAGGCGGTCCTCGGACGGCTCGATGCCGGGCACCAGGTTGGCCGGGGCCATGGCCACTTGCTCGGTTTCCTGGAAGACGTTGGCCGGGTTGCGGTTCAGCACCATCTGCCCGACTTTGCGCTCGGGCACATTCGGCCAGATCTTGGTCGCGTCCAGCGGGTCGAAGTCGAACTTGGCCAGGTCCTCAGGCTTGAGTACCTGCACGTACAGGTCCCACTTGGGGAAGTCGCCCGTGTTGATGTGGGTGACCAGGTCGTTGGTCATGTGGCTGTAGTCGCGGCCCTGCACCTCGGTGACTTGCTTGGGGTCGAGGTTCTTGATGCCTTGCAGGCTCTTCCAGTGGAACTTGACGTAATGCACTTCGCCCTTGGCGTTGATCAGCTTGTAGGCGTGCACGCCATTGCCATCCATTTCCCGGTAGCTGGCCGGGGTGCCGGAGTCGGAATACAGCTCGGTCAGCGTGCGAGTGGACTCTGGGACATGTGAGAAAAAGTCGAAGCGGCGCGAGTCATCATCCAGGTTGGTGCGTGGGTCCGGCTTGAAGGCGTGGACCATATCGGGGAATTTGATCGCGTCGCGGATAAAGAACGTCGGGAAGTTATTGCCCACCAGGTCCCAATTGCCATCGGCGGTGTAGAACTTGGTGGCAAAACCGCGCGGGTCACGCAGGGTTTCCGGGGAGTGGTTGCCGTGCACCACGGCCGAGAAACGCACGAACACCGGCGTGGCTTCGCCGGCGGCAAACACCTTGGCCTTGGTCAGGTCGCTGAGGTTGTCGGTGACGGTGAACGTACCGTGGGCACCGGTGCCACGGGCATGCACTACGCGCTCCGGGATGCGTTCGCGGTCGAAGCGTTGCAGTTTCTGGATCAACTGCACGTCTTGCAGCAGCACCGGGCCGTTGGCACCGGCGGTCTGCGAGTTCTGGTTGTCACCCACGGCGGCGCCGTTATCGCGGGTCAGGTTGGCGGCTTGCACCGACAGGGAAAGCAGGCTGGCGGTTACCAGAACTAACGCATATCGCGTTGAAACTGGCCCACGGCGTGTAGGGGTTTTCATCGAGGTTTCCTCTGGTTTTTTTAGTGCACATTCAGTTGTGCTTGCCAGAGGCTAGTGACCCCGGAGCCAGAAGATAAATAGAAAAGCCATACCAACCCGATAAATTAAATAGTGTGGTAACCCTCTGAAATAACGAGTAATTCGCGCGCGATTGATGGCACTTTGCAAACTATTTGCGATTTGATGTGTCGATAAAAACTAACAGTGTTAACGGTTGTGTCGGGCAAGCCCGCGATGACTGACTTACACTGAGTCCCACCCTTCTCATCTGTAACAAGGAATAACCAATGGGCGTGATCAGTGAGTTCAAGGCCTTCGCGGTCAAAGGTAATGTGGTCGACATGGCCGTCGGTATCATCATCGGCGCCGCCTTCGGCAAAATTGTTTCCTCGTTTGTAGGCGACGTGGTGATGCCCCCCCTGGGTCTGCTGATCGGTGGTGTGGATTTCGGCGATTTGGCGATAACGCTCAAGGCCGCCCAGGGCGATATCCCGGCGGTAGTGTTGGCGTACGGCAAATTCATTCAAAGCGTGGTGGACTTCCTGATCGTCGCGTTTGCGATCTTCATGGGTGTGAAGGTCATCAACCGCCTGAAGCGCGAAGAGGCCGTTGCGCCCAAGCTTCCGCCAGTGCCGACCAAGGAAGAAGTGTTACTGGGTGAGATCCGCGATCTGCTCAAGGCACAAAACGACAAGCCGCTTTAACCGGCAAGGCTTGGCAAAAAAAGGCGCCCGATTGAGGCGCCTTTTTTATTACCAGTAGTTTTCCACTGCCACCTGGCCAGGCCGGCGGCTCAGGCTCAGTTGCATGTCGCGCTGCTTGAGCAACTGGCGGGTGTCATCGACCATTTGCGGGTTGCCGCAAATCAGCACGCGAGAATGCTCGGGGCTCAGTTCGACACCAGCGGCGCGCTCCAGCTCACCGTTTTCGATCAACGTGGTAATACGCCCGTTCAAGGCGCCGGGGTGTTGCTCGCGGGTGACGATGGGGATGTAGGTCAGTTTATGTGCGTACTCGGCCAGGTACTCACGCTCACCCAATTCCTTGATCAGCGTTTGGTAGGCCAGCTCCTTGGCTTCTCGCGCGCTGTACACCAGGACGATGCGCTCGAATTTCTCCCATACTTCGAAGTCCTGCAGCATCGACAGAAACGGCGCCACCCCCGTGCCGGTGCCCAACAGCCACAGGTCGCGGCCATCGACAAAACGGTTCAACGTCAGGTAACCCGTGGCCTGGCGCTCCACCATCAAGGTATCGCCGACCCGCAGGCGGCTCAGTTCACTGGTGAATTCCCCGCCGGGGACCACAATCGAGAAGAAATCCAGGTGCTCGTCAAACGGCGAGGACACCACCGAATAGGCGCGCCACACCGTACTGCCATCAGCCTTGGTCACGCCCAGGCGCACGAACTGGCCGGCGGTAAACCGAAAACCCGGGTCGCGGGTGGTGCGCAGCGTAAACAGGCTTGGGGTCAGCGATTGCACATCGAGCAAGGTCTGGCGGGTAAATTTCTCAGCGCTGGCGGTCATGGGGGGCTCCGTTCTACAAGGGCCCTAGTGTCCCTCAAAGTCGCGTGCGGAAACACCGGTGGTTTGTAGTGGCATCCTGTGCAAGCAGAAGAATGGCAGTTTAATACCACTACTAATCAATTCGCTATTAACCCCGTTTACGAAAGTTACAAACATATTTCGAAGTGCATGGCACACAACCTTTAACTCCCTAAAAAACCGCAAAAAACCGATTACTCCCTTACGAAGCTAACTAACAACCTTGCAGGAAAGTGCTAAAACGCTTCCGCGCAATAAAGAAATCTCCTACCACTCACATAGTTCGTGTCCTACACTCACTTGCGTGCGACTTTGGGAGTTGAGGACGTATCCCCATGTCACGGAGAAACCCATGGAGCGTTATCAATGGTTAATTGGCGCAATACACGGCTCCCCAAACTGGAAGGTGAAAGCGAGGCTACCAGCCTTTTCGAGATAGCTGTCAACCACACCTACGCACTCGGCTTCCAATACTGTTCCTTTACGATGAGTTCGCAACTACCCAGCAACCAAACGAAACCGATTCATATCAATAACTACCCAGATGAATGGAACAAACTCTACAACCAAGCACACTTCTTTGAAGTTGATCCAGTGGTCAAACATTGCAAGCGTTGTGTGTTGCCTCTTATCTGGGAAGAGAAAGCATTTAAAGATACACCTAACTTATGGTCCTTGGCCCAATCATTCGGTGTACACCTGGGCTGGACCCAGGCCGTGCATGATTTCCAGGGCGTATTCAGCATGCTGACCCTGGGCCGCAGCAAGGGCGAGGTCAGCCCGGAGGAGCTGTACGAAAAGGCCGGCCAGGTACTGTGGTTATGCCACGCACTGCATGCCGTAGTGGCGCAGACTTATGCCGACAAGCCGAGCGTCAACCCGGCCAGCAAACTGACGCCACGGGAAACGGAAATCCTCAAGTGGTCGGCCATGGGCAAGACCGCAGCGGACATCGCCACGATCCTGTGCCTGTCCGAACGGACGGTGGGCTTTCATATCTGCAGTTGCTTCAAGAAGCTTGGGGTCAACAACAAGATTGCCGCGGTGTTGAGTGCCTCGAAAGCGGGGTTGTTTTAGGCATCGTGAAAGACCGCATGTAATCCCTTCTGAAAAAAAGTAACATTTACGACCCATTCTGAGTGTTGAGCTGCCCCCTTGGGGGTGCCGCCCGCCGTTCACTCAGACGGTTTGCGCAGGCGACTGCCGAACACCCATCGATTACCCAGAGCCTCCCCCGCCATGCCCCTGCTCGACAGCCCCTTCGCCCAGCTCGATCTGATCCGCCAGCCAGAGCAACATAACGATCCGCTGCAAGCCTTCGACGCCGCCGACGAGTACCTGCTCAGCTATCTGGCCGAACAGCAACCGAGCGCCACCACCCGTGTGCTGGTGCTCAATGACAGCTTCGGCGCCCTGGCCGCCAGCCTTGAAGGCCAGGTGCAGGTGACGTCCAGCGGCGATTCATTTCTCGCCGCCCAAGGCCTGGAGAAAAACCTGGTACGCAATGGCAAGGCCTTTGATGCCGTGCCTTTTATCCCCGCCAGCCAGGCGCCCGTCGGCCCGTTCGACCGCGTACTGATCCGCGTGCCCAAGACCCTGGCGTTGCTTGAAGAACAGCTGATTCGCCTGCAGGGCCAGTTGGCGCCGGGCGCAGAAGTCATTGCGGGGGCGATGATCAAGCACCTGCCACGGGCGGCAGGCGAGTTGCTTGAACAGTACATCGGGCCAATGCAGGCCTCGCTGGCGGTCAAGAAAGCCCGCCTGCTGATCGCCACCGTTGAAGATCGCCCTACCGCCGTCTCGCCCTACCCGACGCGCTACACGCTGGACGCACCGGCCATCGAACTGCTGAACCACGCCAACGTGTTCTGCCGCGAAAGCCTGGACATCGGCACCCGCGCGTTCCTGCCGCACCTGCCGAAAAACCTCGGCAGCGCGCGGGTGGCTGACCTGGGGTGCGGCAATGGTGTGTTGGCGATCGCCAGTGCGCTGCAAAACCCTGACGCCCAATACACGCTGGTGGACGAGTCCTACATGGCCGTGCAATCGGCCCTGGAGAACTGGCAAGCCGCCCTCGGCGCGCGTGAAGTGGCCGTACGCGCCGCCGATGGCCTGGCCGGCCAGGAACCCGACTCGCTGGACGTGGTGCTGTGCAACCCGCCGTTCCACCAGCAACAGGTGGTCGGCGACTTCCTCGCCTGGCGCATGTTCCAGCAGGCCCGGGCAGCCCTGGTGGTGGGCGGTGCCCTCTATATAGTCGGCAACCGCCACCTGGGTTATCACACCAAACTGGCGCGTTTGTTCCGGGGTGTCGAGCAAGTCGCCACCACGCCGAAGTTCGTGATTCTCAAAGCGCGCAAATAAAAAAAGCCCTGCCCTTCCAGAAGAAGAGCAGGGCTTGAAAACCGGGCGGTGAAGCCCGGATCGGGATGTCAGTGGGTAGTCAAGCCGGCCGCATTCATGAACATGCGCATCAGGCTGGCCACGACAAACAGGGCCAGCACACTGCCGGTCCAGATCATCGCCAGCCAACCCAGGCGCCGCCACAACGGCTGTTTCTCGGCCTGTTCGATCTCGTGCAACGTAGGTTTGCCGGACATTAAACGACCCTCCTAGTGGTAACCGTCTTCGTGGGTGACCTTGCCGCGGAACACGTAGTAGCTCCAGAAGGTGTAGCCCAGGATGAACGGGATGATGAACAAGGTGCCTACCAGCATGAAGCCCTGGCTCTGCGGCGGTGCGGCGGCGTCCCAGATCGACACGGATGGCGGGATGATGTTCGGCCACAGGCTGATGCCCAGGCCGCTGTAGCCGAGGAAAATCAGCACCAGCGTCAGCAGGAACGGCGTGTAGTGCGCATTGCGAGCCACCGCGCGGATCAGCCCGTACATGGTCACCAGCACCAGGATCGGCACCGGCAGGAACCAGAACAGGTTGGGCAGGGTGAACCAGCGCGACGCGATTTCCGGGTGCGACAGCGGGGTCCAGATGCTCACGATACCAATCACCGCCAGTACCACGAAGGCCAAGGGCCGCGCCAGGTTGTGCATCTTTTCCTGCAATGGGCCTTCGGTTTTCATGATCAGCCAGGTGCAGCCGAGCAAGGCGTACGCCACGATCAGCGCCACGCCGCAGAACATCGTGAACGGCGTGAGCCAGTCCAGCGAGCCGCCGGCAAACTGGCGGTCGACCACCGGGATGCCGTCGATAAACGCCCCCAGCGCCACGCCCTGGAAGAACGTCGCCGCCAGCGAGCCGCCGATAAACGCCTTGTCCCACAGGTGACGCTTGTGGTCCTTGGCCTTGAAGCGGAACTCGAAGGCCACGCCCCGGAAGATCAGCCCGATCAGCATCAAAATCAGCGGCAGGTACAGCGCCGACAACACCACCGAATATGCCAGCGGGAACGCGCCAAACAACGCCGCGCCACCGAGTACCAGCCAGGTTTCGTTGCCGTCCCAGACCGGGGCCACGGTGTTCATCATCACGTCGCGGTCGACTTTGCCGGGGATAAACGGAAAGAGGATGCCGATGCCCAGGTCGAAGCCGTCCATGACCACGTACATCATGATGCCGAAGATGATGATCACGGCCCAGATCAGCGGAAGATCAATACCCATCTCAATTCCCCTTGTGCTGGATGTGGGTGTGGTCGTCATCGCCACTGTCATCGGCGGCCGACAACGGACGCGCCGGTGTGCGTTTCTGGCCAGGGCCACCGTGGGTCGGCTCGCTGCCTTCGTGGGTCTGCGGGCCTTTGCGCACCAGGCGCATCATGTAGCCCAAACCGGCGCCGAACAGCGCGAAGTACACCACCACGAACAGCACCAGGGTGATGGTCATCTGCGCCAGGCTATGCCCGGACGAGGCATCCGCCGTGCGCATCAAACCGTACACGACCCACGGCTGCCTGCCGATTTCGGTGGTAAACCAGCCGGCCAGAATTGCGATCAGGCCGGACGGACCCATCCACAACGCCAGGTACAGGAACGGTTTGGACGTGTACATCTTGTCGCCACGGCGCAGCCACAGGCTGAACAAACCGGTGAAGATCATCAGGAAGCCCAGGCCGACCATGACCCGGAACGACCAGAACACGATAGTCGAATTCGGGCGGTCCTCAGGCGGGAACTCTTTGAGCGCCGGCACCTGTTTATCCAGGGAGTGGGTGAGGATCAGGCTGCCCAGGTAGGGGATCTCGACCGCGTATTTGGTTTTCTCGGCCTTCATGTCCGGCCAGCCGAACAGGATCAGCGGGGTCGGCTCATCACCCTTGTTTTCCCAGTGGCCTTCAATCGCGGCGATTTTCGCCGGCTGGTGCTTGAGGGTATTGAGGCCGTGGAAGTCACCGATCACCGCCTGGATAGGCGCGACAATCAACGCCATCCACATCGCCATCGACAGCATGGTGCGGATCGCCGGGTTGTCCTTGCCGCGCAGCAAATGCCAGGCCGCCGAGGAACCGACAAAGAACGCGGTGGCCACGAAAGCTGCCGTGGCCATGTGCATCAGGCGGTAGGGGAAGGACGGGTTGAAGATCACCGCCAGCCAATCGGTGGGAATCACGCGGCCGTCGATGATTTCAAAGCCCTGGGGCGTCTGCATCCAGCTGTTGGACGCGAGAATCCAGAACGTCGAGATCAATGTGCCGACGGCCACCATCACGGTGGAGAAGAAGTGCAGCTTGCGCCCCACCTTGTTCCAGCCGAACAGCATCACCCCGAGGAAACCGGCCTCAAGGAAGAAGGCCGTAAGCACTTCGTATGTAAGAAGCGGCCCGGTGACGGCGCCGGCGAAGTCCGAGAAACGGCTCCAGTTGGTGCCGAACTGGTAGGCCATCACCAACCCGGAGACCACACCCATGCCGAAGTTGACGGCAAAGATCTTCGACCAGAAATGGTAGAGGTCACGGTAGGTGTCGTTGTGCGTCTTGAGCCACAAGCCCTCCAGCACCGCGAGGTAACTGGCCAGGCCGATGGTGATCGCCGGGAACAGGATGTGGAACGAGATGGTGAATGCGAATTGAATTCGGGCGAGATCTAGCGCCTCCAAACCGAACATAAGTCTTCCTCTGTCAGGTAATACCGGCTGCTGGCGGGAGCCTGCACCCACTGCCCCCACGGATATGGAGTGTGGCGAATTTCAATTCGTTTCTTTTATTAGCCAAACCACGTAGGGATTCTGGCCCTGAGGCCGCCAGACCAATCCCCACGCAGGTTTTGATCTGGATCAAGCATTGCTGAAAGAGTAGTCCCATTTTCTGTGTCTAGTTGTGTGGTCTTTTGCCGCGTGACAGGTTGCCTCAGCTCAGTTGTTGCAACTATCTGTTACAACTTAGTGATAATCTCGGCGCTCCCTCCAGCCCTGACCTGAATTCCTGATGCCTAGTGAACCCGCGTTGCTGTTGCGTCACCACCGCCCTTTCATCGCGTTCTGGCTGGCGCGGATCTTCACCGCCAGCGGCTTCCAGATGCTCACCGTGGCCATCGGCTGGAACCTCTACCAGCTGACCGGCAATGTGCTGGACCTGGGGTTGGTCGGCCTGGTGGAGTTCGTGCCGCGCGTGCTGTTCATGCTGCACACCGGGCACGTGGCCGACCGCTATGATCGGCGCAAGGTTGCCGCCATCTGCCAGACCGTGCAGGCGCTGATTGCCTTGTCCCTGGCCATTGGCGGCCTGACCGGCAACGTGACCCGCGAGATGATCTTTATCCTCGCCTTCTTGCTGGGCGCCGCGCGCTCCTTCGAGATGCCTACCACCCAGGCCCTGCTGCCAAGCATCGTGCCCAGTGCGTTGTTCCCTCGGGCGGTGGCCTCATCGCAGTCGGCGCAGCAACTGGCAACCATCGTCGCCCCGGCCCTCGGCGGTTTGCTCTACGCCTTTGGCAGCGTGTGGGTGTACGGCCCGACCGTGGTGCTGTACCTGATTGCCTGCGCGTTGATGCTCAACCTGCCCGCGCGCCAGACGGGGCTGAACAAAGGCAAGGCGACGCTGGACTCGCTGCTGGCCGGCATCCGTTTTATCCGCAGCCGACCAGACATTCTGGGCGCGATTTCCCTCGACCTGTTCGCCGTGCTGCTGGGCGGTGCCACCGCGTTGCTGCCGGTGTTTGCCAAGGATATTTTGCTGACCGGCCCTTGGGGCCTGGGCCTGCTGCGCTCGGCGCCGGCGGTGGGGGCGTTGTTGATGTCGCTGTGGCTGGCGCGGTTCTCGGTGGACCGGCAAGTCGGCCGCGTGATGTTCACCGCCGTGGGCGTATTCGGGGTGGCGACCATCGCATTCGGCCTGTCCACCTCGTTCTGGTTTTCCCTGGCGGTGCTGGTGGTGCTGGGCGCAGCGGACATGATCAGCATGGTGATCCGCGCGTCCTTCGTGCAACTGGAAACCCCGGATGAAATGCGCGGCCGGGTGAGTGCGGTCAACGGGCTGTTTATCGGCGCGTCGAATCAGCTGGGTGAGTTTGAATCGGGGATTACCGCGCACTGGTTCGGCACGGTGCCGGCCGTGGTCATGGGCGGGATCGGCACGCTGGTGGTGACCGGGGTGTGGATCAAGCTGTTCCCGACCTTGGCTAATCGCGACCGGATGCATGTGCCGGCCGAGGAAGCCGCGGTAAAGCCCACCGCATAACCAATGTGGAAATAAGGTCAATGTGGGAGGGGGCTTGCCCCCTCCCACATTTGGATCTCCGGGGTTTGGATGAATGGTGTTAGAGCACCTTATCCAGGGTGATCGGAAATTCCCGCACGCGCTTTCCGGTGGCGTGGTAAATCGCATTCGCCACCGCTGCCGCCACGCCGACAATGCCGATTTCACCCACTCCCTTTGAGCCCAGGGCATTGACGATCTCGTCGTGTTCTTCGACAAACACCACATCAATGTCGCCGATATCGGCATTTACCGGAATGTGGTATTCGGCCAGGCTGTGGTTCATATACCGCCCCAATTGATGGTCGATCTGGGTTTCTTCATGCAAAGCCATACCGATGCCCCACACCACGCCGCCGAGGATCTGGCTGCGGGCCATCTTGGGGTTGACCACACGCCCGGCCGCTATCGCGCTGACCACCCGACGCACCTTGATCGTGCCCAGGTCTTCGTCAACCTGAACCTCCACAAACACCGCCGAATGGGTCGCCGTGGCATAGCCTTCACGCTTTTTGTCGGGCTCGCTGTCGACCTGCACTTCCAGCGCGCCTTCGCCACTGTCCTTGACCAGTTGGGCCAATGACACGCTGACGTCACCGGTGTGCAACTGGCCGTCTTCAAAGCGCACATCTTCGGCGTCCTTGAATACCGGGTATGTCCGCCGGGCGATGGTCAACAACTTGGCATTCAACGCTTCGCAGGCTTGCTGCACAGCGGTGCCCACCGAGGACACGGTAAACGAGCCGCCCTGCAGCGGCGCGGTGGGTAATGAAGAGTCGCCGAGTAAAAAACTGATGTCGGCCATCGCCACGCCGCTGGCCTGTGCAGCGATCTGGGTCATGACCGTGTAGGTACCCGTGCCGATGTCAGTGGTGGCGCTGCTGACGGTCAATTTGCCCTCGGCGTCGATGCGCGCCTTGGCGCTGGCCTTCATCTGCATGGCTTCCCACACGCCGCCGGCCATGCCCCAGCCGATCAACTGGCGGCCGTCACGCATGCTGCGCGGTTCTGGGTTGCGCTGGCTCCAGCCAAAACGCTCGGCGCCCTCGCGGTAGCACTCGCGCAAGGCTTTGCTGGACCAGGGTTTGTCTTCGTTCTGGTTGCGCTCGGCGTAGTTGATCAGGCGCAGTTGCACCGGGTCCATGCCCAGTGCGCAAGCCAGTTCATCCATGGCGCATTCCAGGCCGATCACGCCAAGGGCGGCGCCCGGCGCGCGCATGTCGAGGGGGGTGAACACGTCCAGCGGCACCAGGTTGTAGGTCAACTGCACGTTGTCGCAGTGGTAGAGCATGCCGCTCCATTCCACCACGTGTTCGCTGAAGTCCTCGAAACGCGAGGTCTGGCCGATAGCGGTATGCCCCAACGCCAGCAGCCGACCGTCGGCTGCCGCGCCCATCTGCAAACGCTGCAAGGTGCGCGGGCGATAGCCGAAGGTGAACATCTGTTGACGGGTGAGCGTGACACGCACCGAGCGCTTGAGCGCCAGCGAAGCCATCACCGCCAGTGGCAATTGGTATTGCGGGCGCAGGCCAGAGCCGAAGGCCCCGCCGACAAATGCCGCAAAGATGCGCACCTGGCTTTTATCCAGGCCGAAGACTTTTTGCACATAGGCCTGGCAGTTCTGCGGGCCTTGGGTCTTGTCGTGGATATGCAACGTGCCGTCCGGTTGATACAGCACGGTGCTGGCGTGGGGTTCCATAGGGTTGTGGTGTTCGATGGGCGTGCTGTAGTGCAGGTCGAGGCTGACGGCGGCGGCGCTCCATTCGGCCTGGAAGTTGCCGCGTGGCTTGGGCGGGGTTTGCGGCGACGGATACGCCTGCTCCTGCTGGACGATTAAATCGGTCTCGAAGCCTTCGCTTTCGTACTCGATGCTCACCAGCGAGCCGGCGTGCCGCGCCAGTTCCAGGTTATCGGCAACGACCAGAGCCAGGGGCTGGCCGCTGTACAGCACGCGGTCGTTGTACAGCGGGCGAAAGGGCGAGCCATCGGCCGCATCCGCGTCGGCGAAGGCGTCATCGTAGCTGGCGATTTTGGGACGGTTGAGATGATCGATCACGGCCACCACGCCCGGCAGGGCCAGGGCCTTGGACGCATCGATCCGGATGACCCGGCCCTTGGCAATGTTGCTGGAGACTACGCTGCCATGCAGCAGGCCCGCCTCGGGGAACTCACCGGCGTAACGCGCCTGGCCGGTGACCTTGAGCAGACCGTCGACGCGGTCCAGGGGTTTGCCGATGGCGGTCATGGTTGTTCTCCTGCGACAGCGGCATCGCTCAGGGCGCGAATGATCGCGCGGCGTGCCAGCTTGATCTTGAAGCCGTTGTGTTCCAGAGGTTCGGCGTCTTGCAGCAAGGCGTCGGCGGCGTTGCTGAAGGTTTCGCGGCTGACCGCCTGGCCGATCAGCGAGGCTTCCACCGCGCGGTCACGCCAGGGTTTGTGGGCCACGCCACCGAGTGCCAGGCGCGCGTCGACAATGCGGTCACCGTCCAATTCGAGGGCGGCGGCGACGGACACCAGGGCAAACGCGTAGGACGCGCGGTCGCGGATTTTCAGGTAGTGGCTGTGGCGCGCCAGGTGGTCGGCGGGCAATTCAATGGCGGTGATCAGCTCATCGTCGGCCAATTGGTTGTCGCGCTGTGGCGCATCGCCGGGCAGGCGGTGGAAGTCGGCAAACTCGATGATGCGCGCACCGCCGCGCCCTTCCACGTGCACTCGTGCTTCCAGGGCGGCCAGGGCCACGCACATGTCCGACGGGTGCGTGGCCACGCACTGCTCGCTGGCGCCGAGGATCGCGTGGATGCGGTTCAACCCGGTGCGCGCCGGGCAGCCGCTGCCGGGCTCGCGCTTGTTGCACGGCACGGCGGCGTCATAGAAGTAGTAGCAACGGGTGCGCTGCAACAGGTTGCCGCCGGTACTGGCCATGTTACGCAATTGCGGCGAGGCCCCGGCGAGGATGGCCTGGGACAGCAAGGGATAACGCTGCTCGATCAAGGGGTGCCAGGCCAGGTCGGCATTGCTCACCAGTGCACCGATGCGCAGGCCGCCCGTGGCGGTTTCTTCGACTTCATGCAGCGGCAGGCCGGTGATGTCGATGAGGTGCTCGGGGCGGCTGATGTTTTCTTTCATCAGGTCCAGCAGGTTGGTGCCGCCGGCGATGAAACGCGACGCGGCGCTGCTTAGGTGCACGGCTTCGTGTACATCGGCCGGTTTGCTGTAGTGGAAGGGGTTCATTACTCACCTCCCTGTTTACGGCAGGCCGGTAGGGCATCCTCGATGGCATCGCGGATGTTGCTGTAGGCACCGCAGCGGCACAGGTTGCCACTCATCAATTCCTGCACTTGCGCGGTATTTTTCGCACGCCCTTCGTTCGCCAGGCCTACAGCGGAGCAGATCTGGCCGGGGGTGCAGTAACCGCACTGGAAGGCGTCGTGCTTGATAAAGGCTTGCTGCATGGGGTGCAACTGGTCGCCGTTGGCCAGGCCTTCGATGGTGGTGAGTTCGGCGCCGTCGCACATCACGGCGAGGGTCAGGCAGGCGTTCACGCGTTTGCCATCGCGCAACACGGTGCAGGCGCCGCATTGGCCGTGGTCGCAGCCTTTTTTGCTGCCCACCAGGTCGAGTTGCTCGCGCAACAGGTCGAGCAAGGTGGTCCAGGGCAACACGTCCAGCTGGCGTTCTTGGCCATTCAGGGTCAAGCGTATCGAGTGGGCGACGAACGGTTGGGCCGCCGCGCCATTGGGGGTCGCGCTCATAAACACCTCACGGGTTGGTGTACATCCGCGGCGTTCAGGAAAATCGCCGTCTCAGGGGTACGACTTCCCGGGGTATTGAGCGTTCAAGGTGATTGATCAGCGGATATTGAGCAGGGTTTTCAGGGTGTTTCGCGGCGGGTTGATCGAGGAGTTGCTGTATTCGAACCAGCCCTGGTCAGCGACGTCCAGGTCAAACACATAGATGTAGCCCATCAGGGTGCCCGCGCCATTGCAGGCCTCACTGACGTTACCGACCTGGCACACCGGTGTGCGCTGGCCATTGAGGGTCGCGCCATTGAACTGGCCGATGGGGTTGTTGCCCAGGCCCACTTCCATCACCGAGACCTTGGTGGGCCCACGGTGGGTGCACATCTGCGTGCTTTGCGCGCGCTCGGGGATGGTTTCAGTGCAACGGGCCGACTCGACCTTGAACACACGCACCTCGCTCAAGGCCGGTGCAGTCGCGCCCCACGCCGGTGCTGCGGCGAGCCACAGGCTGATACAGGGGATCAGGGCTAGACTCCACGCGTTGGCTTTTTTCATGCTGGCAATGACCCGCTGGTGAACGTCGGCGCAGTATGCCTCAAGCCCATGCGCCACACAGCCTCGGCTGCTGGTATGATGCGCCGCTTTTTCCGATCCTCTCTGATATCACAGGCGCTTGGCGCAGTTTGTGCTTTGACTTAGAGGTCAACAAATCACGACGCAAAATAGCGTCACAGGGAGCAGGCATGCTGGAAAAGCTGTTTCAACTCAAGGCACACAACACCAACGTGCGCACCGAGATCCTCGCGGGCATCACGACATTCCTGGCCATGGCCTACATCCTGTTCGTGAACCCGAGCATCCTCGGCGAAACCGGCATGGACAAGGGCGCGGTGTTCGTCGCGACCTGCCTGGCGGCCGCCATCGGTTCGACCGTGATGGGCCTGATCGCCAACTACCCGATTGCCCTGGCACCGGGCATGGGCCTTAACGCCTTCTTTACCTACACCGTGGTGCTGCACATGGGCCACACCTGGCAGGTTGCGCTGGGTGCGGTGTTCATCTCGGCAGTGCTGTTTTTCCTGCTGTCGATCTTCCGTATCCGCGAGTGGATCATCAACAGCATCCCGCTGCCCCTGCGCTCGGCGATTGCCGCCGGTATCGGCCTGTTCCTGGCGCTGATCGCCTTGCACAACGCCGGGATCGTGGTCGGCAACCCAAATACCCTGGTGGGCATGGGCGACCTGACAAAACCGGCGCCTATCCTCGCCATCGTCGGCTTTATGCTGATTGTGGCCCTGGAAGCCCTGGCCGTGCGCGGCGCCGTGCTGATCGGCATTCTCGCCGTGACCATCGTTTCCATCGCGCTGGGCGTTACCCCTTTCGGTGGCGTGATGTCGATGCCGCCATCCCTGGCGCCAACGTTCCTGCAACTGGATATCAAGGGCGCGCTGGATATCGGCCTGGTCAGCGTGATCTTCGCCTTCCTGTTCGTTGACCTGTTCGACAACTCCGGCACCTTGATCGGCGTGGCCAAGCGCGCCGGCCTGATGGGCAAGGACGGGCACATGCCGAAAATGGGCCGCGCCCTGATCGCCGACAGCACCGCCGCCATGGCCGGCTCGCTGCTGGGCACGTCGACCACCACCAGCTACATCGAATCCGCTGCGGGCGTGAGCGCCGGTGGCCGTACCGGTTTGACCGCCATCGTGGTCGCGATCCTGTTCCTGCTGGCGCTGTTCTTCTCGCCATTGGCCGCCAGCGTTCCCGCCTTCGCCACTGCGCCGGCGCTGCTGTTCGTGGCCGTGCTGATGACCCAGGGCCTGGCCGAAATCGACTGGGACGACATTACTGTTGCAGCGCCGGTGGTGATCACCGCCCTGGCGATGCCCTTCACTTACTCCATCGCCAACGGCATCGCCTTCGGCTTCATCGCGTGGACCGCCATCAAGCTGCTTTCGGGCCGCTACCGTGAGCTGAACCCGGCGCTGGTGATCCTGTCGATTCTGTTTGTGATCAAGCTGGGCTGGTTCAACGCATGACTTTTGACGCCGCACGCTACACCGTTCAACTGCAAGACAAGGTCACGCGTTTGCGTGACCTGCTGGCGCCGTTCGACGCCCCCGAGCCGCAGGTATTCGATTCGCCGCTGCAGAACTTCCGCCTGCGGGCGGAGTTCCGCCTATGGCGCGAAGGCGGTGATCGCCACTACGCGATGTTCTCCCAGGACGACAAGCGTACGCCGATCCTGATCGAAGAATTCCCCATTGCCAGCCTGCGCATCAACCAGTTGATGCCGCAGCTCAAGGCCGCCTGGCAAGCCAGCGCCGCCCTGAGCCACAAGCTATTCCAGGTGGAGTTCCTCACCACCCTGGCCGGCGATGCGATGATCACCCTGTGCTATCACCGCCCGCTGGACGAACACTGGCACATCGCGGCGAACAAGCTGGCGGCGGACCTGAACGTGAGCATCATCGGCCGTTCCAAGGGCAAGCGCGATGTGATCGGCCACGACTACGTGGTGGAAAAACTCGAGGTCGGCGGCCGCACGTTCAGCTATCGCCAACCCGAGGGCGCGTTCACCCAGCCCAACGGCACCGTGAACCAGAAGATGCTCAACTGGGCTTATGAAGCCCTGGGCGATCGCCCGGATGATTTGCTCGAGTTGTACTGCGGCAACGGTAACTTCACCCTGCCCCTGGCGACGCGGGTACGCAAAGTGCTGGCCACCGAAATCAGCAAGACCTCGGTTAACGCGGCGCTGAGCAACCTCGATGAAAACGCGGTGGGCAACGTCACCCTGGTGCGCCTGTCTGCCGAAGAACTCACCGAAGCGCTCAACGAAGTGCGGCCGTTCCGTCGCCTGCAAGGCATCGACCTGAAAAGCTATGAATTCGGTAGCGTGTTCGTCGACCCGCCGCGCGCCGGCATGGACCCGGACACCTGCGAACTGACCCGGCGTTTCGACAATATCCTGTACATCTCCTGCAACCCGGAGACGCTGGCGGCAAACATTGCGCAACTGCATGACACGCACAAGATCACTAAATGCGCGATGTTTGACCAGTTCCCATGGACGCACCACATGGAGTCCGGGGTATTACTGACCCGGCGGTAATTCAGCGCCCTCTTCTTCCTTCTTGCGTGGCCGCCCGCCCTTCTTGCCATTGGCACGGGCGGCGGCGGCTTTGGCGGCGCTGCTTTTGCGGCCGTTGCGGGAGGCCACCATGCTTGTGGCCAGGTCCATCAGCGGCTTGCTTGTCGCAACCAGGCCAGTGATGGAAACATCCAGGTCCTGAGCCTCACAGCACAGTGCCTTGCCGCCAAAGCCTACCTCCAACTGCTGAAAATCCTGCAAGGAAAACCCTTCGAACTCCGGCAGGCCGGCCACCGGCAGCACGACGCGGCTGCCGTCGCTGAAGCCGATGGAGATGCACTTGTCTTCATAACGCACGTCGCTGGCGTTGGCGTACAGGCGCTTGAGTTTGCGCCCACGCGCTATGGCCTTGTCGATATCGGCCTCAGTGATCGGTACATAGGGCCGGACTTTGGCTTTTACAATTTTCATAAATCAATCCCCACGCAATCTGGTGCTCTTACCAGATTCAAAATTGTTCGTTGCTCAACGACATCGTGCCGAGCGTTTGCAATGACGTAGACACCCTGTCGAATGATCAATCCCGGAATTACCTCACCCGCATCCCAATCCCATGAATGGTTCTCCAGACAGACCGTTTGCAGCGCCTGCCACCAAATCCTGCGAGCCCGTGCCAGGTAGTGCCGTTGCCTTATCACCTCGCCTATTTCCTTCAGGACCGCACTCGGTGGCCGCCGCCGATCGGGCTCTACATCCCACAACTCCACCTCCCCATCCAGAAAACTAAAACGAAACCGCGCATCCCAGCCCTTGCCCCTGACATGCACGTGAGGCGGGCAATGTTCATCCCTGAGAAACACCGAGATTACATATCCTTTGTAAGCACCTACTTTCATCGTAACCCATCCGTTAGGTTAATTTCTGCCAGGTAACAATTTTCCCCATGGCACCCGACAATCGGCTCCAGAATCGCGAAGCGTTTTCACAGCGTAGTAACGACGAACAACCCGTCGAACACCGGGTTGTAACCACTCATGCCAATCTCTGGATCGGCCAGGGAATCGTGCATGCCAGGTAACCCCGCGTAATAAATGTTCGTTAATCGAACAAATCCCACGCAGAAATCCGCGCTTCAATTGACCAAATTAACTATCCGGTACATTTTATCCCCACAACTAACAAGAACTGTGGAGATCCCCCTATGCCTCCTATCGTGCTGGTGCTCAACGGCCCCAACCTCAACCTGCTCGGCACCCGCGAGCCCGCCACCTATGGCCATGAAACCCTGGCCGACGTCGCCGCCTTGTGCGGGCGTAGCGCGGAAAAACTCGGGCTGAAAATCGAATTTCGCCAGACCAACCATGAAGGCGAACTGCTCGACTGGATCCACGGCGCCCGCGCCCGTTGCGCCGGTATCGTGATCAACCCGGCGGCCTGGACCCACACCTCGGTAGCCATTCGTGACGCGCTGGTGGCCAGTGAAGTGCCGGTGATCGAGGTGCATTTATCCAACGTGCATGCGCGTGAAGCGTTTCGACATCACTCATTCGTGTCGCCCATCGCCAAGGCCGTGCTTGCGGGTTTCGGCAGCCATGGCTATCACCTGGCCCTGGAACATTTCAGCCAGTTGTTCAAAGGGTCGGCGCAATGAAACCGCGCATTCTCGCCGGCCTGATCGGCGCCGGGATCCAGGCCTCGCGCACCCCGGCCCTGCATGAGCAGGAGGGTGACGCCCAGGGCCTGCGCTACCTGTACCAGCTGATTGACCTGGAGCCGCTGCAACTGAACATCAACGCCCTGCCCGACCTGCTGGACGCCGCCGAGTTGATGCACTTCACCGGGCTGAACATTACCTACCCGTGCAAGCAGGCAATCCTGCCCTTGCTCGATGATTTATCCGACGAGGCTCGCGGCATCGGCGCGGTGAATACGGTGGTGTTCAAGGACGGCAAACGCATCGGCCACAACACCGACTGCCTGGGTTTCGCCGAGGGTTTCCGGCGCAACCTGAATGATGTACCGCGCCAGCGCGTGGTGCAGATGGGGGCCGGCGGTGCAGGCGCAGCAGTGGCCCATGCGCTGCTGGCCGAAGGGGTCGAATACCTGAGTATTTTCGACGTGGACCTAACCCGCGCCCGCGACCTTGTGGACAACCTGGCCCAGCGTTTCGGCGCCGGTCGCGCCCAGGTCGGCCAGCACCTGGAAAACGCCGTGGCCGAGGCCGATGGTGTGGTCAATACCACGCCGATGGGCATGGCCAAACTGCCTGGCACCCCCGTACCCGCCAGCCTGCTGCGGGCGCAATTGTGGGTCGCGGAGATCGTGTACTTCCCGCTGGAAACCGAACTGCTGCGCGATGCCCGCGCCTTGGGCTGCCGCACCCTGGATGGCGGCAATATGGCGGTGTTTCAGGCGGTGAAGGCGTTTGAGTTGTTCAGTGGCGAGGTGCCGGATGCGCAGCGCATGTTGGCGCACTTCCAAGCCATGAATTGCTGACTGAAGGAACAGAGGTCAAATGTGGGAGGGGGCTTGCCCCCGATAGCGGTGTTTCAGCTGAATCTGTGCTGGCTGACCCACTGCAATCGGGGGCAAGCCCCCTCCCACATAAATTGCATTCCAACCTGAATACTCAGGCCTGCAAGTAACGCATCACCGACTCACAGATCATCTCTCGATGCCGCTGTTTAACCGCCTCATCCGACAGTTCGATCTGAAAAATCTCACTGAACGTATGGCGGTTGGACACCCGGTAAAAGCTGAACGAGTTGATCAGCAGATGCACGTCCAACGGCTCCAACCCCTCACGAAACAAACCCATCTCGGCCCCGCGCCGCAACGTCGTACCCAGCGCCTCGAGGATATTGCTGTTCATCGCCTTGATCGAATCCGAGCGCTTCACGTACTCGGCATTGTGGATATTTTCGATACTGACGATGCGCACGAAATCCACGTTCTGGTCATGGTGATCAAAGGTGAATTCCACCAGCCGACGGATCGCTTCACGCGGCTCCAGGGCGGTGAGGTTCATGCGGGTTTCGGTGTTGCGGATGTCGCCGTAGAGCTTCTCCAGCACCTCGACGTACAACTGCTCCTTGCTGCCGAAGTAGTAATAGATCATGCGTTTGGAGGTGTGGATGCGCTCGGCAATCGCATCCACGCGAGCGCCGGACAGGCCCTGCTGCACAAACTCGACAACAGCTTCCTGCAGGATGTTTTCGCGGGTCTTTTCCGGGTTGTTCTTACGACTCTTGCGCGGTGCGTCTGACACTGCGGGGAGTTCGGGACTCGAGGTCATGGTGCGCTCACGGCCATTGTTATGCAGGCGGTGATTATGGGCCGCGGCGCTCCCCGAAGGAAGCACCTGGCCAGCCGTTATAACCGCGCCTGGCGCGCCGCGCCGCTGCGTGACTTGGCCATGGCGGCCAGGCGCACCGCCACGTTGGCCGCGCCATAACCGGCGTAGCCGTTTTTGCGCTGAATGATCTCGAAGAAAAACCGCCCTTCAAACGGCTCGGTGTAGACGTGAAACAACTCACCGCCCTGGGCGTCACGGTCGTACAGCACGTTGTAGTACGCCAGTTCGCTGAGGAACTCGTCGTCAAAATCAAAACGCGCGGCCAGGTCGTCGTAGTAGTTGAGCGGGATATCCAGCAACGGCACCCCGGCCTCCTTGGCCCGGCGCACCTCGGCGAAAATATCCGCGCAGTCGAAGGCAATGTGGTGCACGCCCGAGCCGCGATAGCTCGAAAGCGCGTGGGAAATGGCGGTGTTGCGGTTCTCGGAAATATTCAGCGGCAGGCGGATCGAACTGCAACGGCTGCGCAGTGCGCGGCTTTTGACCAGGCCATAAGGGTCGGGCAGCACCACTTCGTCGTCCGCTTCGAAATCCAGCAGGCTCTTGTAAAACAGCACCCAGCTGTCGAGGCTGTCGGCCGGCAGCGCCATGGCCATATGGTCGATGCGCAGCAAGCCACCGCCGGCGGTGCTGGCCGATTGCAGGGTGAAGTCGGTGTCGTAGATGCCGCCGGCGCTCTGATCCACCAGATAAATCAGGCTGCCGTCCGGCGCACGCACCGCCGCCAGCTCCAGCTCGTTGGGCCCGACCAGGCCGCGATACGGCTGGCCCTTGTAGGCCACCGCCCGCTCCAGGGCCTTGGCGCTGTCCTTGACCCGAATCGCCGTGGCGCACAACGACGGCCCATGGGCCTCGAAAAAGTTGTGGGCAAAGGAATAGGGTTCGCAGTTGAGGATCAGGTTGATATCACCCTGGCGCAACAGGCTCACATTCTTCGAGCGATGCTGGCCCGCCTTGGCAAAACCCAGGCGTTCCAGCCAGTGGGTCAGTTTGGCGCCGAGACTTTCATCCACGGCGAATTCAAGGAATTCAATGCCGTCGTATTCACTCGCCGGCGGCGTTTCGAAGAGGATATCCACCGGCACGGCAGGTGCTTGCTCGGCCAGGCGCTGACGGGTTTTTTCTTCCAGGTACAGCAGCGAACGCAAGCCATCGGCCGCATTCGCACGGGTCGGCGCGGCGCGGAAGCCATCGTTGAAGATTTCCAGGGACAACGGCCCGGTGTAGCCGCTCTGGATGATCGGCGCGAGGAAGCCCGCCAGGTCGAACTCGCCCTGGCCGGGGAAGCAGCGAAAATGCCGGCTCCACTCCAGCACGTCCATGGCCAGGATCGGTGCGTCGGCCATTTGCACAAAGAAAATCTTGTCGCCGGGGATCTCGGCGATGGCGCTCGGGTCGCCCTTGAGCGACAGGGTGTGGAAGCTGTCGAGCAACACGCCCAGGCTGGGGTGATCGACCTGGCGCACCAGGTTCCACACCTGTTGCCAAGTATTCACATGTTTACCCCAGGCCAGCGCTTCATAGCCGATGCGCAAGCCACGGCGGCCAGCGTGTTCGGCCAGCAGGCTAAGGTCATCGAGCAAAATGCGCTCATCGCCCACCGAGTCGGCCGAGGCGTTGCTGCACACCAGCACCAGGTCGGTGCCCAGTTCCTGCATCAGGTCGAACTTGCGCTCGGCGCGCTCCAGGTTGCGCGCCAGGCGGTCGCGGCGGCAGCCTTCAAAGTCGCGAAACGGCTGGAACAAGGTGATCGCAATGCCGAGGTCGGCACACATCTGCCTAACTTCTCGAGGGCTGCCGTCGTAATACAACAGGTCGTTTTCAAAGATCTCGACCCCATCGAACCCGGCGGCGGCAATGGCTTCGAGCTTTTCCGGCAGGGTGCCGCTCAAGGAAACAGTGGCAATGGAACGTTGCATGGGCGACTCCCGGCATTTTGAGGCTCGTCTTATTTACGGCAAATTATTGGCCGCTAAACTGTTCACAGCAATTAAAATGTACGAACCGGTTAGTTTTTGGTGCGATTATCGAACACTAAGCCGCTTTGGCGAATTGACGATTTTTTAACCACTGCGCACCATCGATTCCGCAACCCGCGTTAAAAAAAGACCCAGAACACACCATAAAAATTTCAAAAAACGGGTACGACCTCATGCCTCTGCAAAATTCCGCCCTGGCCGCGCGCCCTGGCACCCCGCACGCCGGCATCGGCGACAAGATCCGCGGCGCCCTGGCCGTGGGTAAAACTCGCTGGGGCATGCTGGCCCTGGTGTTCTTCGCCACGACGCTCAACTACATCGACCGCGCCGCCCTGGGCGTGATGCAGCCCATCCTCGCCAAAGAGATGAGCTGGACGGCGATGGACTACGCCAACATCAACTTCTGGTTCCAGGTCGGCTATGCCATCGGCTTTGTGCTGCAAGGCCGCCTGATCGACAAGGTCGGCGTGAAACGCGTGTTCTTCTGCGCGGTGCTGCTGTGGAGCCTGGCCACCGGCGCCCACGGCCTGGCCACCTCGGCGGTGGGCTTTATGGTCTGCCGCTTTATCCTCGGGTTGACCGAAGCCGCCAACTACCCGGCCTGCGTCAAGACCACCCGCCTGTGGTTCCCCGCCGGTGAGCGCGCGGTGGCCACCGGTATCTTCAACGCCGGTACCAACGTGGGCGCGATGATGACGCCGATGCTGCTGCCGCTGATCCTGCACGTATGGGGCTGGCAAGCGGCGTTCCTGTGCATGGCGTCCCTCGGTGCGATCTGGCTGGTGTTCTGGGGGTTGAAGTACTACAACCCGGAAGACCACCCGAGCGTTAAACAATCCGAATTGGACTACGTGCAACAACACGTCGAGCCGGAACAACCTGGCGTGCCGTTCAGCCGTATCCTGCGCATGCGCGGCACCTGGGCCTTCGCCATCGCCTATGCACTCACCGCGCCGGTGTTCTGGTTCTACCTGTATTGGCTGCCGCCGTTCCTGAACCAGCAATACAACCTGGGCATCAACGTGACGCAGATGGGTATCCCGCTGATCATCATCTATCTGACAGCCGACTTCGGCAGTGTCGGTGGGGGGATTCTGTCTTCATTCCTGATCGGCCGTGGGATGAACTCGATCAAGGCGCGCTTGCTGTCGATGCTGCTGTTCGCCTGCTGCATCGTCGGCGTGATCATGGCGGCCGGCTCCAGCCAGCTGTGGGTCGCGGTGTTTGCCATCTCCCTGGCCATCGGCGCGCACCAGGCCTGGACCGCCAACATCTGGAGCCTGGTGATGGACTACACGCCCAAGCACATGATGAGCACGGTGTTCGGCTTTGGCGGCATGTGCGCGGCCATCGGCGGCATGTTCATGACCCAGATCGTCGGCCACATCCTCACGGTGACCAACAACAACTACACCGTGTTGTTCACCCTGATCCCGGCGATGTACTTCATTGCGCTGACCTGGATGTACTTCATGGCCCCACGCAAGATTCCTACCGTAGACGTGTAATCTACCTACGCCGCTGCTGCCAGGCAGCGGCCAACCCGCTCATGCAGATCACCCCGATGCCGACCACCGTGGTCACATCGGGGGTATGGCTGAACACCAGCCAACCCAACAACCCCGCAAACACGATCTGGCAATAGCCGAACGGTGCCAGCAAGGCCGGCGCCGCAAAGCGGAACGCCTGCGTCAGCATCAAGTGCGCGGTCATCCCGCAGGTGCCCAGCGCCAGCATCAACACGCCATGCCAGAGAGTGGGGATCTGCCAGAAGAACGGCACCATCGCGCTCATCACCAAGGTATTGCACAGCCCGGCGAAGAAGTTGCTGGTGGTCGGCGTGTCGTATTGGCTGAGGATGCGCGTGAGCAACTGGTAAAAGCAGAAGAACAGCGCCGAGCACAGCGGCAGCAGCACCGCCGGAGTGAACAGCTCGCCGCCGGGGTGGATGATCACCAGCACGCCGACAAACCCGCAGATCACCGCCAGCCACTGGCCGCGCGTCACATGCTCGCCCAGCAGCGGCACCGACAGCGCCGTCACGAGGATCGGCGCGAGGAAGTTCACCGCCGTGGCCTCCGCCAACGGGATGTAATGCAGCGCCGCGGTGAAAAACAGGCTGGTGCCCAACAGGCACAAGGCGCGCACCACCTGCATCCCCGGGCGCTTGCTGCGCAGCACGCGCAGGCCCGATTGCGGCAGGAAAATCCCGGCCATCAGCAAGGTGTGCACCAGGTAGCGCGCCCACACTACCATCACGATCGGGTAGAAGCCGGCCAGGTATTTGGACAGCGCGTCATGGCTGGAAAACAGGAACGTCGCCAACACAATCAGCAAGATGCCTTTGAAAGGATGGTTGACGCCGGAAAGGGGGGTGCTGACAGTCATTGAATTCTCTTGCGTGGCACGCGGGGGCACTCAACCCGGTAATCTAGCAGCCGGGCATGCGTCTGCCCCAAGAGCATAACCAAACAGCGTGCGAACAGCGCACTAAATCACCGGATTCGAGTCCAAAGCTGCACGCCAACCCCCGTGCTGTACACTTTTCAACCAAGGCCAGTTGCTATGAAAAAAGCCCTCTTTGTTCTCTCCACCCTTGCCCTGCTGACCGCCTGTAACCAGGAGGCCAAGGACGCTCCCAAGCCCGCGCCGCCTTCCGTGCAAGCCACCCTGGTGCCGGCAAACCCGCCCACCGATAAATGGGTCGGCAAATGGATCGGCGTCGAAGGCTTGCACCTGACCATCGCCAAGGACGACAGCATCGGCCGTGGCCACTACTTGCTCACCATGCAATACGGCCTCGACGCCGATGACTCGGGCACCTTCAAGGGCCAGGCCAACGAAGAAGGCATCACCTTCACCCGCCCTGACGGCCCGCAACTGCTGCGCGCCGGCGACGGCGAAGCCACCGGGCTGAAATGGCTGGCGGATAAAAAAGAGTGCCTGATTGTCGATACCGGCGAAGGTTATTGCCGTCAGTAAGCGTTAAACACATCTATCGTAGGAATTGGCGGGCTCGCCCCTGCTGCCTGCACACAAGAGGATTGCCCCCATGCTATGGAAAAAAGGCCGACGCAGCGACAACGTGGTGGACGCCCGCGATGACAGTGGCGGCGGCGGTGGCGGCATGCGCTTTGGCGGCGGCAAGGGCCTGAGCCTCACGGCGATTGTGCTGATCGTCGGCATCGGCTGGTTGACCGGCCAAGACCCGATGCAGATCCTCGGCCAACTGACCGGCCAGATGGAACAGGCGCCGTCGGTGAGCACCCAGACCCGCCAGGCGCCGCCGGCCAACGATGAGCAAGCCGATTTCGTGCGAGCCGTACTGGGCGATACCGAAGACACCTGGGGCCAGGTGTTCCAGGAAAACGGCCTGGCCTACAAGAACCCCAAACTGATTCTGTTCCGTGGCCGGGTGAATTCCGCCTGCGGTGGCGCCACCTCGGCCAGCGGCCCGTTCTATTGCCCGGCCGACCAACAGGTGTACCTGGACCTGGATTTCTTCCGCGAAATGTCGCAACGCTTCCAGGCCGCCGGCGACTTCGCCCAGGCCTACGTGATCGCCCACGAAGTCGGGCACCACGTGCAGACGCTGCTCGGCATCTCGGCAAAAATCCAGGCCGCGCGCCAGCAAGGCCGGCAAATGCAAGGCGACGGCGGCCTGCTGGTACGCCAGGAACTGCAAGCCGACTGCTTCGCCGGCGTGTGGGCCAACCGCGCGCAAAAGCGCCTGAACTGGCTGGAGCCCGGCGACATTGAAGAAGCACTGAATGCGGCTAACGCCATCGGCGATGACCGTTTGCAGCAACAGGGTCAAGGGCGCGTCGTGCCGGACTCGTTTACCCACGGCACCTCGGCACAGCGGGTTCGCTGGTTCAAGGCCGGCTTCGCCCAGGGCCAGATCACTCAATGCGACACCTTTACCGCCAAGAGCCTTTAAATGAATAAACGATTGGGTTTGCTGTTGAGCGTGATGATGACCTGTTCCACCGCCACCTGGGCCGCCGAGAAAGACCATGGCGTGAAGGTGGTCAGCCCCGATCGTTTCCACCTGGATGGCGGCGACCTCAGCCTCGGCTTGAGCCAGGACTGGAGCAAGCCCCTGCCCCAGGTCACCCGCGCGCTAATCATCGTGCACGGGCGCCTGCGCAATGCCATGACCTACCTGGAAAGTGGCGAGCACGCGGCTGAAAACGCCGGGCTGGCGGACAGTACCCTGGTGATTGCGCCGCAGTTTCTGGATGAGTCAGACGTAAAACGCGACCACCTGGACAACCAGCTGCTGCGCTGGAAAGCCGATGACTGGATGGCCGGCGAGCCCTCCATCGGCCCCGGCCAGGTCAGCTCCTACGGCGCCCTCGACCAGCTCATCAAGCACCTGGGCAATCGCAAACTGTTCCCGGCGCTGAAAGAAATCGTAGTGGCTGGCCATTCCGGTGGCGGCCAGGTGGTACAGCGTTTCGCCCTCACCGGCCACGACCACCCGCTGCTGCAAACCGAAGGCATCAGCCTGCGTTACGTGGTGGCCAACCCGTCGTCCTATGCCTACTTCACGCCGCAACGCCCGCTGAAGGTCGACACCGCCAGCTGCCCGGGCTTCAACGACTGGAAATACGGCATGCAAAACCTGCCGGCCTACGCCAAGGGCCAGAACGCCGCGCAGATTGAGCAGACGTACGTGTCGCGTAACGTCACCTACCTGCTCGGCCAGCAAGACACCGACCCCAACCACCCGGCACTGGATAAAAGCTGCGCCGCCGAGGCCGAGGGCGCGTATCGACTGATTCGTGGGCACAACTATTTTGACTACCTCAAGCAGCGCCATCCGCAGTTGAGCCATCAACTGGTGGAAGTGCCGGGGGTGGGGCATAACGGGGATGGGATGTTTACCTCGCCGGAGGGGCAGAAGGTTTTATTCCCTCAATAATCCCTCAAGAAACCGGCTCAAAATGTGGGAGGGGGCAAGCCCCCTGCCACATGTGATCTTTATTGTCTGGACTGAATCATTCGGCGCAGCACCGCACAGTCTCCAGCATGCCAATCCGCCAGCTCCGGCCACGGGTTCTCCGGCAAATTCACCAACACCGTCTTCGTTCCCGCCGCCCGCCCGCAATCCAGGTCAAAGCGGTAATCGCCCACCATCACCATCTTGCTCGGCGCCACATCCCAGGCCGCAGCCAGTTTGAGCAGGCCATGCGGGTCCGGCTTGGGCGCCGCATCATCACGCCCCAGCACATCGTCGACAGCAAAGCAGTCCGCCAGGCCAATCGCCTCCAGCGTCACATGCGCCAACTCCCGCGCATTACGGGTCAGGATGCCCAACCGATAACCACGCCCGGCCAGCTCACGCACCAGCTCCACCGCGCCTTGCGCCGCCACTGAACCCAACGCCAGCTCGCGCTCATGCTCCAGCAACCACGCATGTTTGGCCGCCGCCACCTCCGCCGGCAATGCCGCCAGGTGCGTGAGAATGTCATCCTCAGGCGGGATCTCCAGCGCCACGCGAATGGCCGCAAAGTCATGCACGGCCACCGTGAGGGTGCCGTCCATGTCGAACACCCAATGTTTAATATCCGTCAGGCTCATGCCCAGTCCTTGCGATGCCGGATCAAGCCTTCCTGCGTGACCGAAGCCACCAGTTGCCCGGCGCGGTTGTACACGCTGCCACGGGAGAACCCACGGGAGTTGCCGGCCCACGGGCTGTCCATGGCGTACAGCAACCAGTCATCGGCGCGCAGGTCAGCGTGGAACCACAGCGCGTGGTCGAGGCTGGCGACCTGCATGTCTTTCTGCCACACGCTCTTGCCATGGGGCAGCATCGAAGTGGTCAGCAGGCCGAAGTCCGAAGCGTAGGCCAGCAGATATTTATGCAACGCGGGCGAGTCGGCCAACGCGCCATCGGCTCGAAACCACACGTACCTGACCGGGTCGGACGGCTGCGGGTTGAACGGGTCTTTCTCGGTCACCGGGCGCACTTCGATCGGCTTGGGGCACAGCAGCTTGTCGCGCATATGCTCGGGGATCAGGTGCGCGCGCTGCTGGGTCAATTCCAGCTCCGACGGCAGGTTTTCCGGGCCGACCACCACGGGCATGGTGGTCTGGTGCTCGAAGCCTTCTTCGTCGTACTGGAACGAGGTGGTGCAGGTGAAAATCGGGTGGCCCTTCTGGATCGCCGTAACCCTGCGGGTGCTGAAGCTGCCGCCGTCACGCACGCGGTCCACCGAGTACACCACCGGCAGTTGCGCATCGCCGGGGCGCAGGAAATACCCGTGCAGGGAATGCACGTGGCGCGCTTCTTCGACGGTCTGGCTGGCGGCCGACAGCGACTGGCCGAGCACTTGGCCGCCGAACAGCTGGCGAAAACCCAGGTCCTGGCTGCGGCCGCGAAAGAGGTTTTCCTCGATCGGTTCCAGCGTCAGCAAGTCCACCAGATCTTCCAATACTTGGCTCATAGAGCAACTCCTGAAATCTATTCTATGGGGCATTCCGGGCTGCTATCCGTGCAGCGTGTCCAACCATTGGGCGCGGGTGATGCGGTACAAAACGTGAGGGCGCAGCGGGTCATCGGCTGCAACCTTGGGGTGTTCAAAATCTGCCTGGGGATCGTAATGCATACCGATGGCCTGCATGACTTTTTGTGATGGCAGATTGGCTTCAGTGGTGAAGGCGACGATTTCATCCAGCTGCAAGCGGTCGAAACCGCAACGCAGCGCCGTCCAGGCCGCTTCACTGGCGTAACCCAGGCCCCAATGCTCGCGGGCCAGGCGCCAGCCGATTTCCACCGCCGGGGTAAAGTCCGCTTCAAAGCTGACATTCTGCAGCCCGGTCAGGCCGATAAATTCACCGCTGTCCTTGCGCTGCAAGGCCCACAGGCCAAAGCCGTATTCGGCGAAGTGGCCGCGAATCCGGCCGATCAACGCAGCGCTTTCCAGATGGCTCAAGTTGGCCGGGAAATAGCGCATCACCTGTGGGTCGGCGCACATGCGCGCAAATTCCGGCAAGTCGCCGTCGCGCCATTGGCGCAGCACCAGGCGTGCGCTTTCCAATTCGAGTATCGGCTCCATGGGTCCCCTCCCTTGCCATGTGCGTGAGTGTACATCGCGGGTATGATCCGTCGCAGGTTCCCGTCAGAAAATCCCATGCCTTTGCCATTGATCTACCACGATGACTACAGCCCCGAGTTCCCGGCGGACCACCGCTTTCCCATGGACAAGTTCCGCCTGCTGCGTGACCACCTGGTGTCCACGGGGCTGACCGAAGACCGCCAACTGCTGCGCCCCGAGCTCTGCCCCCCGGAGATTCTGGCCCTGGCCCATGAACCTGGGTATATCGCCCGCTACATGAGCGGCGAACTGTCCCGCGAAGACCAACGCCGCCTCGGCCTGCCCTGGAGCGAAGCCCTGGCGCGGCGTACCGTGCGCGCGGTGGGCGGCTCGATCCTCGCAGCGGAACAGGCGCTGGAACACGGCCTGGCCTGCCACCTCGCAGGTGGCACCCACCACGCCCACTACGATTACCCGGCGGGCTTTTGCATCTTCAACGACCTGGCGGTGATCAGCCGTTACCTGCTGGAAAGCGGCCGGGTCAACCGCGTGCTGATCTTCGACTGCGACGTGCACCAGGGCGACGGCACCGCGCGCATCCTCCACGACACGCCGGACGCCATCACCGTGTCGCTGCACTGCGAAAAGAACTTTCCCGCGCGCAAGGCCCAGAGCGACTGGGACATCCCGCTACCCATGGGCATGGGCGATGCCGACTACCTCAAGGTGGTGGACGATGCCCTCAACTACCTGCTGCCGCTGTACCAGCCCGACCTGGTGCTGTACGACGCCGGCGTCGATGTGCACAAGGACGACGCCCTCGGTTACCTCAAGCTGACAGACGCCGGCGTGGCCGCCCGCGATGAAAGCGTGATGCGCCATTGCCTGGGCCGCGACATCCCGGTGATGGGCGTGATCGGCGGCGGCTACAGCAAGGACCGCCCCGCCCTGGCCCGCCGCCACGGCATCCTGCACCACAGCGCGCAACGAGTGTGGGCGTCATCAGGTTGTCACTGAGTTGTGGGCTTTACCCACAATGCCTGTGGAACGGCCTGTGGATAACTTGAGCGTAAGGGTCTGAAAGGGTTTAGCCGTAAGGCCTGTAGGAAAGTGTACGTTTTTTGATCAGGCAGCCACGCCGTCGTCGGGTAGAATGCTCGGCCTATTAAACGACCGTAGCCCAACCATGCCCCAGACCCTTCCCCCACACGTCACTATTATCGGCGGCGGCCCAGCCGGGCTGATGGCCGCTGAAGTCTTGAGCCTGGCGGGCGTGCGGGTCGACCTCTACGACGGCATGCCCTCGGTGGGGCGTAAATTCCTGCTGGCCGGTGTGGGCGGCATGAACATTACCCATTCCGAGGCGTACCCGGCGTTTCTCTCGCGCTACGCCGAACGCGCGCCGCACATGGCGCCGTTGCTGCGTAGCTTTGGGGCCGACGCCTTGTGCGAATGGATCCACGGGTTAGGGATCGAGACCTTTGTCGGCACCTCCGGCCGGGTGTTTCCTACCGATATGAAAGCCGCCCCGCTGCTGCGCGCCTGGCTCAAGCGCCTGCGCGACCAGGGCGTGGTTATCCACACCCGCCATCGGTGGACCGGCTGGAATGCCAACGGCGAGTTACTTATCCACAGCCCCGACGGCGAAAAAACTATCCACAGCGATGCGGTGCTGCTGGCCCTGGGCGGCGGCAGTTGGTCGCGCCTGGGTTCCGATGGTGCCTGGCTCAAACTGCTGGAGGATCGCGGCGTGCCTTATGCGCGGCTGCAACCGAGCAACTGTGGCTTCGAGGTGTCGGCCTGGAGCGAACTGATGGTCAGCAAATTCGCCGGGGCGCCGCTGAAAAACGTCGCCATCGGGCTGGGCGACGATAGACCTCGGCTCGGCGAATGCGTGGTCACGGCCACCGGCATCGAAGGCAGCCTGATCTATGCACTGTCGGCGCCGATTCGTGAAGCGATCAACCGCGATGGCGCGGCCATCGTGCATATCGACCTGTTGCCGAGCAAGCCGTTGGACAAGGTGCAGGCGGCGCTGGCCAAGCCACGCGGGTCGCGCTCGATGAGCAAGCATTTGCACAGCCAGTTGGGTTTGGATGGGGTCAAGGCCGCGCTGTTGCGCGAGTTGGCGCCGGCGGAACATTTCAATGATCCGGCCCAGTTGGCGGTGGATATCAAGGCGTTGCCGCTGACCCTGGTGAAAACCCGGCCGATGGATGAGGCGATCAGCACCGCCGGCGGCGTGCCGTTTGAGGCGCTGGATGAGCGCTTGATGCTCAAGCAGTTGCCGGGGGTGTTTTGTGCGGGCGAGATGCTGGATTGGGAAGCGCCGACCGGTGGGTATTTGCTGACGGGGTGTTTTGCCAGTGGCAGAGCGGCTGGGCGGGGGATGGTGGAGTGGCTTAAGGGTTGAGATTTTGTGGTGAATGTTAAGCCGCCATCGGGGGCAAGCCCCCTCCCACAATTTTGACCGTGTGAACCCGATCAAATGTGGGAGGGGGCTTGCCCCCGATAGTGCCATCAGCCACACCGCAAATTACTTCTTCTTACGCGGCCCAGTATTAAACACCGGCACCTTACGCACCGGCTTGATCGAAGGCTCCGACGGCGCCACCTCACCGCTGTCCACCCACTTACCCAGGTTGCGCTTACCGCCACCACCCCCGGATGCTTTAGGCTTCTTCGGCTTTTTCGGCTTCTTCACCACCTGCCCGCTGGCATCGGTTTCCGGCACGCGGTGTTCCGGTTCGAAATCCTGTTCCATGTGGCGGGTCAAGGTCTGACGCGTGAGCATCTCGATGGCCGACAGCATGTTCACTTCATCGGCGCACACCAGGGAAATCGCCTCACCAGTGTTGCCCGCACGCCCGGTACGGCCGATACGGTGGATGTAGTCCTCGGCCACAATCGGCAGGTCGAAGTTGACCACCATCGGCAAGTCTTCGATATCCAGGCCGCGGGCCGCCACGTCGGTGGCCACCAGGATCTGCACGTCGCTGCTCTTGAAGCGGTCCAGCGCACGTTGGCGCGTGGCTTGTGGCTTGTCGCCATGGATGCCGTCGGCGTTGATGCCCAGGCCCTGCAACTTATCCACCAGCGCGTCCACGCCGTTACGGGTCTTGGCGAACACCAGCACCTGCTTCCAGCGGCCTTTGCGCATCAGGTGCACAAACAGCTCGGCCTTGCGCTTCTTGTCGACCGGCACCACCCATTGCTTCACGGTGTTGGCGGCGACGTTGCGCGGGCTCACTTCAATGCTCAGCGGGTCGTTGAGCATCTGCCCGGCCAGCGTGCGGATTTCATCGGAGAAGGTCGCGGAGAACAGCAGGGTCTGGCGCTTTTTCGGCAGCATGCGGTAGATGTTCGCCAGCTCTTCGGAGAAGCCCAGGTCGAGCATGCGGTCGGCTTCGTCCAGCACCAGGGTTTGCAACTGGTTGAGTTTCAGCGCGTTCTGGCGGAACAGATCGATCAGCCGGCCCGGGGTGGCGACCAGAATGTCGACGCCCTTGCGCAGCTTCATCATCTGCGGGTTGATGCTCACGCCGCCGTACACCGCGTAGGTGGTGAGCGGCAGGTTTTGTGCGTACTCGGCGACGCTGGCGTGAACCTGCTCGGCCAGCTCGCGGGTCGGGCACAGGATCAGCGCGCGCGCCGAGTTGGCGGCGACTTTCGGCCCTTCCATGGTCAGCAGTTGCAGCAGCGGCAAGGCGAAACCGGCGGTTTTACCGGTGCCGGTCTGGGCCGCAGCCATCAGGTCGCGTCCGGCCAGCACCGCCGGAATGGCTTGCGCCTGCACTGGCGTCGGGGTCTGGTAGCCAAGCGTCTCAAGGGCGCGCAGCAAGGGTTCGATCAGGCCAAGGGTGGCGAAAGTCATGTAGTTACCGTAGGGAAAATTCGGCGCACAGCGCGTAATGCGCGGCAGTTTACCTTATTTCCGGCTTGGGCTTGCGCCACTGAGGCAGGCTGATCAGCAGCACCGCGCTGATAATCACCAGCATCGCCAGGGATTCTTCCAGGCCGATGGTCTCGCCGATAAACACAATCCCCAGCAACACCGCCACCGCCGGGTTGACGTAGGCATAACTGGTCGCCGCCGCCGGGCGTACGTGCTTGAGCAGGTACATATAGGCATTGAAGGCGATGATCGAGCCGAACACGGCCAGATAGGCCAGGGCCAGCCAGCCTTCCAGCGGCGGCATTGCTTGCAGGTGTTCGCCGGTGAGCGCACTGGCGATCAGCAGCGTGACGCCGGCCACCAGCATTTCCGCCGCGCTGGCCATGGCACCCGGCGGCAGCGGCAGGCGGCGGCTCCACACCGAGCCAAACGCCCACGAAGCGGCGGCGAACAGCAGCAACGCCGCGCCCATCGGGCTCGATTGCAAGGTGCTGCCCATATTCAGCATGGCAATGCCGACCATCCCCAGGATCACCCCGGCCCATTCCAGCCGGGTATTGCGCGCGCCCCAGAAGTAGCCACACAGCAAGGTAAACAGCGGCACCGTCGCCACCGCCAGCGCCGCCACGCCGGACGACACCCCGGTGTGCTCGGCCACACTCACCGCGCCGTTACCGAAGGTCAGCAGCAAAATGCCGATCTTGGCCGCCGCCTTCCACTGCTCCCAGGTCGGCGCCGGCGCCCCACGCCAGCGCAAAAAGCCATACATCGCCGCGCCCGCCAGCAGAAAGCGAATCCCGCCCAGCATCAGCGGCGGCCAGTACTCCACGCCGATGCGGATCACCAGGTAGGTGGAACCCCAAATCACATACAACGCAAAAAAGGCGGCGATCAACGGTAAGGGAAAGCGACGTGGGCCAGGCATTGGGCAGCTCTAAGGCAGAGATAAGAGAGGCTTATTCTAAAAAGGCAGGTGCTTAAACATAAGTTACAAAACCTGTTTAAACCGCCGGTACACTTTTCAAAGCATGGTTATGAAGGCTATAAACCGTTGTTTCGAAAGCCACGTGCTACTGGAGCCTTATCATGGACAAATACGACCGCATGCTCCTCAGCGCCCTGCTCGAAGACGGCCGCGCGTCCTACGCGCAACTGGCCCGCAAGGTAAACCTCTCCGCCCCCGCCGTGGCCGAGCGCGTGGCCAAGCTGGAAGCCAGCGGAGTGATCACCGGCTATCAGGCCAAGGTGGACTTGTCCAAAGTGGGGTTGCCGATCCAATGCGTGATTGAGTTGCGCCTGACCAACCACGGCAGCCAAAAGGTGTACGACGCCCTGGCGGAAATCCCCGAACTGACCGAATGCCACCGAGTGACCGGTGATCCGTGCGTGATCATGCAAGCGGCAGTGGGCTCGATGCCGGAGTTGGAGAATTTGATTAACCGGATTGCGAAGTTTGGGTTCAGCAAGACGTCGATCATCTTGTCGAGCGCGATAGAGCGGCGGGTGCCGTTGGGGCAGTTGGCAGGCAATGGGAAAAGTGCTGGCTGACCCACCGCCATCGGGGGCAAGTCGAATCGTCGCACCGCCCCTCCCACATTTAGAGCTTCATTGATCTTGAGAACGCGCTCGGGGTCAGAACCCGCGATGCTTCTTCAGATGCTCATTGATTTTCGCCGCCGGCACTTTCTGCAGGGTGCACAGCAGGTCGTGGGACAGCTCGCGCAGGCCATGGGTACCGCGCAGTTCCTGGGCCAGGTGCGCGGTGAGGTTGGCGGCCATTTCCGCATCCGCCATGGCCCGGTGGGCCTGGCCGGTATGGGGCAGCTTTGCGAATGAATTCAACGTGCCGAGTTTGTGGTTGGGCGCAGCCGGCATGAGGCGGCGGGCCAGGAGCAGGGAGCAGGCGAATTTCTGCAGGCGGGTGCGGCGGATCAGGCCGAGCTCAAAGTCCCAGAATTTCTGGTCGAACGCGGCGTTGTGGGCCAGCAGGGGGGTGGTGCCGACAAATTCGTTTACTTCGTTCATCACCCGCTCGGCCGGCGGCGCGCTGCGCAGCATGGCGTTGCTGATGCCGGTGAGCTGTTCGATAAAACCCGGCACGCGCACGCCGGTCTTCATCAGGCTCTGGTAGCGGTCCACGATCTGGCCACGCTCGAGGATGACCACGGCGATTTCCGTGGCGCGGCAGTGGCTGCTCGGGGTGATGCCGGTGGTTTCAAAGTCGATGACCGCTATACGTTCCAAACCTGTTCCAACTCCGTCTTAAAAAATCTATTTGAGCAGCAACGCGCCTTCAATCGGCACGTAGCGGCTGGCGGCGCGTATCAGCGAATTGGCGGTCAGCCCCGGCACGCCATAGGCCACGGCTTCAACGCCGTGCTTGTGGATGATGCGGTCGAGCAGCATGTCAAAATCACCGTCGCCGGAGGCCAGCACTATTTCGTCAACGTGGTCGGCGGCGTCCATGATGTCGATGGTGATGCCCACGTCCCAGTCGCCCTTGGCCGAACCGTCGCTGCGCTGGATGTAGGGTTTGAGTTTTACCGTAAAGCCCAGGTTGCGCAGGATCTGCTGGAACTGCTGCTGCTTGCTGTCGCCACGGTCGATGGCATACGCGTACGCCTCGACGATCTGCCCGCGCGAACTGATGTCAGCCCACAACGCGGCATAGTTGAAGTGGCAGCCATAGGCTTGGCGGACGGTGTAGTAGAGGTTTTGTACATCGGCGAACACTGCAATTTTCTTCACCGCACTTCCTCATGACAGCCAGGCGCCTGGGCCCGGAAAGGGTGCCAGTATGCCAGCCGCAGGGGCGTTTCCGGGAAAAATCAGACCGGGGCGACGAAGCGCCCCGGGCCGGGAGGGTCAGACGAAGGAATCGTCGTCGCCGAAGGAAGAGGAATCGTCGGAATAGTCGCTGTCGGCGAAGCTGTCCGAGTTGTTGCCGCCCCAGTTGTCATTGCCGGCAAATTTCTGGTCGTCGTTGCCCCAGTTGCCATTGTCACTGGCAGGCGCCGGCTCTTCGCGGATGATTTCTTCCACCACTTGCGGCTGCTGCGAGTTGTGGTTGAACAGGCTGCTGATGCCTTCGGCCAGCAACACACCACCGGCCACGCCGGCTGCGGTTTTCATCGCGCCGCCAAGGAAGCCACTGCCCACCGGAGCGGCGGCGGGTTGTTGGGGCTGTTGATAGTTTTGCTGTGGCGCAGGCTGGCCACTGAACCCAGGCCGCGTCGGTTCACGCCAGCCGCCGCCCGAATTGCTTGGCGACGGTTGCGGATCACGGGAAGCGCCGCCACCAAAGATGCTCGACAGGAACCCACCGCTGCTCGCCGGAGCCGCCGGCGCGGACTTGGCCCGCTGCAACTCATCCTGCAACTGCTGAATCTGCTGCGCCTGCTCTTTGTTCTGCGCGTCCAGGCTTTTAAGCGCGTGTTCCTGCACCAGGATCGACTGGGTCATGTAGTACCCGGCCGCCGGTTGGCGAGTCATGTGCTCCTTGATCCGCGCTTCTGCTTGCGCATCGCGGGGGGCTGAGTCCGTTTCGGCTTGCTGCAACCGTGAAAACAGTCCATCGATCAGGGTTTGCTCTTCGCTGTTCATGGCGACCTCGTTAGATTGCCGGTAGAAATCGTGGTCCCGCCTGGGATCAGGCTTGGGTACGTGGGTAGTTATGGGGGTGTTACCAGTTGTTTCAATGGTCTTTACTCAAGGTTTACGTTTGCGCCGCCGGGACCGTGATCGGTTAAAGTGTCGCCCTTGTTTCCAGGCCTGCGATGAACCTGATGAATCCGTTAGACGTACTGCGCGACTCTTTCCGTTTTACCCGGAGCAACCTGGGCGCCATCGTTCAGCTGTGCCTGCCGTTGGTGGTCCTCGAAGCCTTTCTGCAACAGATTCTGGAGCACACGCTGGGCACGGATGCGTTTCCCGGTTACAGCGTGGTCGTGGGTTTATTGGTGTACCCGCTGTACACCGGCGCGCTGATTCTGTTTCTCGACGCACGCACCCGTGGCGAGTCGCCGCGCACCAAGGATGTGTGGGCGCTGGCCCTGACCCTGTGGCCGCGTTTCGCCCTGCTGACGGCCATGAGCACCTTGCTGATCCTGCTGGGGCTGTCGATCTACTTCCTGCCGGGCCTGTGGCTGATGGTGGTGCTGGCGTTTGCCGAGTATCTGCTGGTGCTGCGCGGCATGCCGGCGCTGGAGGCGATGAAGGAGAGTTTTCGCCTGACCCGTGGGCATTTCTGGCGAATCCTGGTGTGCCTGCTGTGCGTGATGACGCCGCTGTGGCTGCTTAAAGGCGCGAGCGTCGCGGCCTATCCCAACCCGGCGCCGTTGCTGGGGCTGTTGATGGACAGCGTGCATAGCTTCCTGCAACTGTTTACCAGTGTGGTGCTGTTCCGTTTATTCATGTTGATCGGTGGCGATGCCGACGCGCGGTGATATGCTCCGCACCACTTCTGAAACGCCATAAGCCGAGCCGATGACCCGTTTATTGCGCATGACCTTGCTGGGCCTGCTGATCGTTGCAGGCCTGCTCACGGCACTGATCTACAGCCTGACCTGGCGCCCCGAGCCCAAGCAGACCCTGGCGGTGAGCTGCGTGGCGCCACGCGCGCCGACCCTGCTGCCGGGGCAGGCGCTCAAGGTGATGACCTGGAACGTGCAATACCTGGCCGGTAAAAACTACGTGTTCTGGTACGACACCGCCGACGGCAGCGGCGCGGACGAGCGCCCCACCGTGGAAGACATGGCCGCCAGCCTCGACGAAGTGGCGCGGGTGATTCGCGACGAACAACCCGACATCCTGCTGTTGCAGGAACTCGACGAAAACGCCAAGCCTTCCCACTACCAGGACCAGCTGGCACTGCTCCAGGAGCGCCTGGTCGACCTCTACCCCTGCAGCGCCGAGGCCTTCGACTGGAAAGCCGACTTCGTGCCCGACCGGCATATCTTCGGCAGCGTCGGCCGCAAGCTGGCAACCCTGAGCCGCTACCAGATCGAACACGCCGAGCGCCTGCAATTGCCGGCCCCGGATGCGAATTTCATCAGCCGCCAATTCCAGCCCAAACCTGCGTTGCTGCTGACCTACCTGCCACTGAGCGATGGCGGCCAACTGGCGGTGCTCAACACCCGCCTGGACGGCGGCGCCCCTGGCCGCAGCGCAGTGCAGGAGCAGGTGCAAACCACGGTCAAGCTGCTGGATAAATTCGAAGGCCGCGGCACGCCCTGGCTGATCGGCGGCGATTTCAACCTGTTGCCGCTGGGGCAATTCCTGCGCCTGGACGCCGGCAAACGCGGGCAGTATTCGCCGGACAGCGAGCTGCACCTGCTGTGGGACAAATACCCGATGATCCCGAGCAACAGCGAATCCAGCGGCATCGACCGCGCGAAATGGCTGACCCACTTCCCCAACGACCCGAGCCTCGATGGCCCGGATCGCACCCTTGATTACCTGTTCTACAGCCCGCGCATCAAGCGCGTGGAAGCCAAGGTGCGCCAGGACGACACGCTGCGCATCTCCAACCATTTGCCGGTGGTTGCGCGCTTCCTGTTACCCCCCGCGCAGTAATTTTTAATTGTCCCCGCACAGGGGACAATTATTCTCATTTCAGCCTAATTGTCGCTCATTCGATTAGGCCGTAAATTCACTCCCAAGCCAGCACGCAGACAGCCAGACGCGCTGAAGCGGCCTCCCCATTCCACTACTTAAAATGAGCGCAAACGACATGAACACTTTCAAAAAAGCCCTGACCGCCACCCTCCTCGCCCTGTCCATCGGCAGCGCCTACGCCGCCGACACCGCCGTGCCGGAACACCAGACCCAGGCGTTCCTCAACGCCCTGGCCGCCGGCGGTGGCCGCCCCCTGGAGCAACTGAGCCCCAAGGACGCCCGGGCCGTCCTGACCGGCGCGCAGAACTCGGTGAAAGTCGACATGTCGGGCATCCAGGTCAGCGACAAGACCATCCAGGCCGACGGCCAGAGCATCAAGCTGACCATCGTGCGCCCCGCCAACGTCAAGGGTGAGCTGCCGGTGTTCATGTTCTTCCACGGTGGCGGCTGGGTGCTCGGCGACTACCCGACCCACGCCCGCCTGATCCGCGACCTGGTGGTCGGCTCCGGCGCCGTCGCGGTGTATGTGGACTACACGCCGTCGCCGGAAGCGCACTACCCGACCGCGATCAACCAGGCCTACGCCGCCACCCGCTGGGTGGCCGAGCACGGCAAAGAGATCAACGTCGATGGCAGCCGCCTGGCAGTAGCCGGCAACAGTGTCGGCGGCAACATGGCCGCAGTGGTTGCGCTGAAAGCCAAGGAGCAGAACACGCCGAAACTGCGCTTCCAACTGCTGCTGTGGCCGGTGACCGACGCCAGTTTCGATACCCCGTCGTACAAGCAATACGCCGAAGGCCACTTCCTGACCAAAAACATGATGAGCTGGTTCTGGGACAGCTACACCACCGACGCCAAGCAACGCGCCGAGATCTACGCCTCGCCGCTGCGCGCCACCAACGCCCAACTGACCGGCCTGCCACCGGCGCTGGTGCAAACCGCTGGCCTGGACGTGCTGCGCGATGAAGGCGAAGCCTATGCCCGCAAGCTGGACGCGGCCGGTGTGGACGTGACGGCGGTGCGCTACAACGGGATGATCCATGACTATGGCTTGCTCAACCCGCTGAGCAATATCCCGGAAGTTAAAGCCGCGATGCGCCAGGCGGCGGGTGAGTTGAAGGCTCACTTGAACTGATTTACTGGCAATAACTTTGGAATATGTAATGTGGGAGGGGGCTTGCCCCCGATGGCAGTGTGTCAGCCGGTACATCTGGTGACTGACGCTCCGCTATCGGGGGCAAGCCCCCTCCCACATTACTTTCGCGGTTTGATCCGGGCAGTCGGCTCGGCAATCAACGGATCATCCGGCCAGTAATGCTTGGGGTATCTACCCTTCAGATCCTTCTTCACCTCGGCGTAGGTACTGCGCCAGAAATTCGCCAGATCCTGCGTCACCTGCACCGGCCGCCGCGCCGGGGACAGCAGGTGCAGCTTCACCACCTGACGCCCGCCGGCAATGCGTGGCGTATCCGCCAACCCGAACAACTCCTGCAAACGCACCGCCAGAATCGGCGGCTGCTCGCTGTAGTCCAACCGCACACTTGAACCCGACGGCACTTTCACGTGCTGCGGCGCCAGCTCATCCAGGCGCTGGGGCAGCGGCCAAGGCAGCAGGTTGTGCAGGAAGCTGGAAATATCCAAATTCGAAAAATGGCTCAGCCGCGAGACTTTGCCCAGGTAGGGCATCAGCCAGTGTTCGAGGCTGGCGAGCAAGGCGCTGTCGCTGAGGTCGGGCCATTCGCTGGTGTTGCCGGCGTCCAGCTGGCGCAACAGCATCACGCGTGATTGCCATTGGCGCAGCTCGGGGGTCCAAGGCAGCAACTCCAGGCCTTTGCGCCGTACCAAATTGACCAGCGCCTGGCTGCGCGCGGCTTCGTCGAGGCCGGTGAGGGGTTCGCGGCTGAGCACCAGCTCGCCAACTTTGCGCTGGCGCTCGGCGCGCAGCACGCCTTCGCGCTCGTCCCAATCCAGTTGGTCAACGTTGCGCACTTGTTCGGCGAGTACCGTGTCGAACAGCGCCGGGTCAAAATCCGCCGCCAGGTAGATGCGTTCTTCACGCTGGCCCTGGCGGCTGCCGAGGTCGGCGATCACCAGCCACGCCTGTTTCATCAGGCTGTCGGCCTCGGCGAACAGCGCCGCGCGGCCATTGGCCAGGCGGTATTCGGCGCCACCGGGGCGGCGTTGCTGGGCGACGCGGTCCGGGTAGGCCAGCGCCAGCAAGGCGCCGAGCCAGCGCGGGTGATCGGGGTCGGCCACGGCGTGGGTGGCCTTGCCTCTTAAATAGCCGCGATATTGCCGCGCCAGTTGCTTGGCCCGCTGCACGCCGCCCTGGGTACCGCGCGCACGTTCTTCTCCGGACAGCAGCGCCAGACGGCTGTGCAGATCGGCGCCACCGCCGCGCAAGATATCGCGCTCGCCCAATAACGCCGCGACATCACAGGCGGTGTTCGCCAAGCCCAGGTCCTGACCGCGCAGCAGCAAGTGTGCGATACGCGGATGGGCCGGCAGCTCGGCCATTTTCTGGCCGTGGGTGGTGAGTTTGTCTTCAGTTAATGCACCGAGGCGCACCAGCAAATCCTGGGCCTGGGCATACGCGGCGGCGGGTGGAATATCCAGCCACACGAGCTGGGTAGGCGTGACGCCCCAACGCGCCAGTTGCAGGGCTAAACCTGCGAGGTCGGCAGCGAGGATCTCTGCACTGCCATAGGCGGCCAGGCCTTCATGCTGGTCTTCGGACCACAGGCGATAACACACCCCCGGCTCCAGGCGCCCTGCCCGGCCGGCACGTTGGGTGGCGCTGGCGCGGGAGATGCGCTGGGTGTCGAGGCGGGTCATGCCGCTGCCGGGGTCGAAACGCGGTACGCGCGCCAGCCCGGCGTCGATCACCACGCGCACGCCGTTGATGGTCAGGCTGGTTTCGGCAATGTTGGTGGCGAGCACCACTTTGCGTTTACCGACGGGCGCCGGGTCGATGGCGGCGCGCTGGGCGTTGAGGTCCAGTTCGCCATGCAGCGGGCACAGCAACACGTCAGCGCGATCACCCAGGGCGTCAGCCAGTTGCTGGTTGACCCGGCGAATCTCGGCCTGCCCGGGTAGGAAAACCAGCACGCTGCCGCTTTCGTCATGCAGGGCTTCGAGGATGGTTTGCACCACGCGTGGCTCGATAAAGTCCCCGGCCTGGTACGGCCGACCCCAGCGCATCTGCACCGGGAACATGCGCCCCTCGCTGCGCAGGATCGGCGCGTCGTCCAGCAGCGCGGCCAGGCGTTCGCCTTCGAGGGTGGCGGACATCAGCAGGATTTTCAGCGGCTGCTCGTCGCGAAACAGGTCGCGGCCGTTTAGGCTCAGGGCCAGCGCCAGGTCGGCGTCGAGGCTGCGCTCGTGAAATTCATCGAAGATCAGCAAGCCCACGCCGTCCAGCGCCGGGTCGTCCTGCAGGCGGCGGGTGAGGATGCCTTCGGTGACCACTTCAATGCGCGTGTTGGGGCCGACTTTACTGTCCAGGCGGATGCGATAACCGACGGTTTCACCGACCTTTTCCCCCAGCTCACTGGCCAGCCGCTCGGCGGCCGCACGCGCAGCCAGGCGCCGCGGTTCGAGCATCAGGATGGTCTGCCCGGCCAGCCACGGCTCATTCAACAAGGCCAGGGGCACGCGGGTGGTTTTACCGGCGCCGGGCGGCGCTTCCAGCACGGCTTCATGGCGAATCGCCAAGGCGTCACGCAGGGCGGGTAAAACATCATCGATCGGCAACGAATTCATACTGGCTCCAAAGCAGAGCGGCGAGTATAACGGCGAACTGCCGGATGCCGACGCTGGTCTCAATGGCAGTGCGATATAGTCGCGTATCAACCGTGTTCAGGAGAGTCTTCATGCGTATTGCTTCCCGTGTCATCGGCAGCGTTCTGGCCGTCACCCTGCTGAGCCAGCTCACGGCCTGCGGGTCGATTTTCTACCCCGACCGCCGTGGCCAGATCGACGGCAAGATCGACCCGACCATCGCCGTGCTCGACGCCGTGGGCCTGCTGTTCTATGTGATTCCTGGCCTGATCGCGTTTGGGGTGGACTTCGCCACCGGCGCCATCTACTTCGAACCGGGCAAGACCGCCCAGGTCGCGCCGGAAAAACTCCAGGAAGCCATCGGCGCCGACGGTAAGGTCGATAACGCCAAGCTGCAAACCATCATCCAGAAAGAAACCGGGCGCACCCTGCCGCTGGACGACCCGCGCATGATCCAGTTCAAGGGCAGCGTGCAACAACTCGCGTCTCTGGGCCTGCAACCCGCCGCTTAAGGACTGCCCATGACCAGCAGTCCCGAACACGCACGGCTTCTGCGCCTGGCCACCCGCGCGTCGGTGGGTGTGGCCTGTGTGTTGATTGTGACCAAGGCCATCGCTTGGTGGCTCAGTGGCTCGGTGAGCATGCTCGCCGGGTTGACCGACTCACTGCTCGACGGCGTGACCTCGCTGCTGAACCTGCTGGCGGTGCACTACGCGCTGCGCCCCGCCGATGACGATCACCGTTACGGGCATGGCAAGGCGGAATCGCTGTCGGGCATGGCCCAGGCATTGTTTATCGGCGGCAGTGCGGTGTTGATCGCGTTCCAGGCCTATGACCGCCTGCAACACCCCGAGCCTGTCGGCGCGCCGTGGTTGAGCATTGGCGTGATCGTGTCCTCCCTGGTGCTGACCGTAGCGCTGCTGATGCTGCAACACCGGGTGGTGCGCGAAACCGGCTCCAACGCGGTGCGCGCGGATTCGCTGCACTACCGCTCCGACTTGATGCTCAACGGCAGTATTTTGGTGGCGCTGGTGCTGGCGGGCTTCGGTTTCAATCAGGTGGATGCGTGGTTCGGTTTGGGGATTGCCGCCTACATCTTGTGGAGCGCAATCCAGATCGCCCGGGAAAGCTTCGCGGTATTGATGGATGAGGAACTGCCTCCGGACGTGAGCCAGCACATGCTGGAACTGGCGCGGGGCGTACCGGGGGTGCTGGGCGCGCATGATTTGCGCACGCGGATTTCCGGCAGCCACTGGTTTGTGCAGCTGCATCTGGAGTTGCCGGGGGAATTGACCCTGTCAGTGGCGCACGGCATCAGCGACCAGGCCGCCGATGCCATTCATCAAGCCTACCCGCGCGCCGAAGTGCTGGTGCACGCCGACCCGCGGGAAGTGGTCACGGGCACCAAGACCTAGTACTGGACCTGATAGCCGCGACTGCTCAGGCAGTTGCCCTGGGCCTGGCGGTAGGTTTGCACCACCGCCGGGTCTGGTGCGTAGGTGACCGCCTGCGGGTCGAAGCCGCTTTGCTGCACTGCCCAGCGATAACAGTCATAGCCGTCCTGCTGCACCTGGGCCGGTGATTGGCCGTTGGCGGGATAGGCCACCACGTCATAGCCATTGCCTTGCGGGGCTGGCGGCTCGGGCACCTGGGTCGGCGGTTGCACCACCACGTACTGCTGGCTGCTGGTTTCGTAGGTGTAATAGGCGCCGGCAGCGAGGAAGAACAATGCGCTGCCGACCCATACTTCGCGCGCGTAGTCCGGCAGGTATTGCACGCGGATGCCATACGGCGGGCGCACTACGACATAACGCGGGCCTTGCGGGCGATACCAGTAGCCGCCGGAGAAGAAGTAATCCTGGCCACGGTAAGGCACGCGGTAATTGCGGTCGGGGAAACGGTCGATGGTGTAGCCAGGGCGATATTGCGGGCCCGGGCCCCAGCCATTGCCATGCCCGTCGGGGCGGCCCGGCCAGCGATTGTCGCCTGGGTGGTGGTTGTTATAACCGCCGCCATTGTTGCCAGGGCGCGAGCCCGGGCCGCCGGCTTCCCAATGCTGGTTGCCATCATTGCGGCGCGGGATATCGCGGTAGTTGCCCTGGCGTGGTTCCTGGGTCTGGCGCACGGTATCCGGGCGGCCCTGGATCGGCAGGTTATTCGACGGTTGCACCTGAGGTTGCTGCACCGGTCGCGGCTGTTCATTGCCCTGCGGGCGACCTTGCCACTGGCCGCCACCGTTCTGGCCACCGCGGTCGAAATGCTGATTCTGTGGGCGTGGCTGGTTGTTCTCCGGGCGCGGCTGGTTGTTTTGTGGCCGCGGCTGGTTGTTCTCCGGGCGCGGCTGATTATTCTGTGGCCTTGGCTGATTGTTCTGCGGGCGCTGTGGCTGCCCGCCCTGCTCGCCTCTTTCATGCTGACCACCGCCCTCGGGGCGCGGTGCGTTATCACGCTCGTCGGCCATAACCTGCGCACCAACGGTGACCATCAGCAAACCTACACCTGCCAAACGCCAGATGCGCTTCATGCTATTCCTCACTGCGGATTAGGGCCTGTTCATGAGACTGGAAAAGCCGGGCCCGGTTCTCGCACAGGTTATCAGCAGGCAAAAGAAAAGGGGTGACCCGTCGGCCACCCCTTGAGAACTTCGTCCGTGCTCAACGCTTTTGGCGTTGGCTCACCTCACGCCGTCTTGTGGACAGTGTGCAGCCTGGAGGCCAACTCAACCCTGCTGGGGTGGCGGCCGCAGCCGGCCTGATTGGGCGAGCTGTAAGTGGACTGTTGTCCAGGCGGTGATTCTGTTGATAACGATACCCGCCAGCGCCCGACAGATGATTGCGAAGATTGCGTCAATAAACAGTGCTTGCGCAATTTTTAACCCTTCATAGATAATTCACCGCAATAGTTACGACAAAGGCCAACCCAATGAGCAAGCTTGACCGATACGACCTGAGTATTTTGGCGGAATTGCAGCGCGACGCGAGGATCTCCAACCAGGAGTTGGCCGAGCGTATCGGCCTGTCGCCGTCGCCCTGCTCACGCCGGGTCAAGCAATTGGAAGACGACGGCTACATCGCGCGCCAGGTGGCCCTGCTCGACCGCAAGATGCTCGGTTTGAGCCTCACGGCCTATGTGCTCATCGGCATGGACCGCCACACGCCGGAGCGTTTCGAGAATTTCGAAGCAGCCATCCGCACCCTGCCGCAGGTGCTGGAGTGCAGCCTGGTGACCGGGATGGATGCCGACTATCAGTTGAAAGTGGTGGTGCCGGACATGGATCACTACCAGAAACTGCTGCTGGGGCATCTGACCCGTATTGAAGGCGTGACCAGTGTGCGGTCAAGCTTTGTGCTGAACCAGGTATTGAACAGCACCGAGCTGCCGCTGACTCACCTGCGTACCTGACCTCAAGAACAATGAGGTTCAAATGTGGGAGGGGGCTTGCCTCCTCCCACATTTGGATTGCACTTCGATCCAGGTCAATGTTGTGTCTGTAACGCTGCCTTATACTGCCCGCCTGCCCTGTCGGAAAAGACCATGAACAACATCGACCCCGCCCTCTTCGAAGAATGGATGATGACCGGCCTGGTCACCATTCTGATCATTTTCATGGGCTTTATCGTCTGGGACCTGGCGAAGAAATCCAAGGCCGGACGCTTCGGCTCGTTCATCCTGTTTTTCGTGCTGGGGCTGGGCGTGGCCGCGTTCATCATCAAGAGCGTGGTGATCGGCCTGATCGAGTCCGGCGCCTTATAAGCGCGCCGGCACTTCCTTCCACTGGCCCTGGTCGAGGCCATCAATCGACCAATCGCCAATGCGCACGCGCACCAGGCGCAGGGTCGGCAAGCCTACGGCTGCGGTCATGCGTCGTACCTGGCGGTTACGCCCCTCGCGAATCACCAGCTCAAGCCAGTAGGTCGGGATGTTTTTGCGAAAGCGTACCGGCGGGTTGCGCGGCCATAATTCGGGTTCATCCAACTGCCGCGCCTCAGCGGGCAAGGTTTTGCCGTCGTTAAGCTCTACGCCGTCGCGCAGGCGTTGCAGCTGCTCTTGGGTGGGTTCGCCTTCCACTTGCACCCAGTAGGTTTTCGCCAGCTTGTGCTTGGGGTCGGCAATGCGCGCTTGCAACTGGCCGTCGTTGGTCAGCAGCAACAAGCCTTCGCTGTCACGGTCCAGGCGGCCGGCCGGGTAGATGCCGGGGATGTCGATAAAATCCTTGAGGGTCGCGCGCCCGCCTTCGTCGCTGAACTGGGTCAGCACATCGAACGGCTTGTTGAACAGAATCAGCTTCGGCTCGGCCGGCGGCGCCTTGGCCACGCGACGCGCTGCAGAATACGGGGGTTTCACGCCAGGGCGGCGCGCATCGGGGCGGGTAGGACGGGACATGGCAGAAGGAACATCTAACGGTCAGGACCGACAATGCTAGTGGCCTGACCGCTAAATGACCATCCCAACCGCTTAGCGGAACGGCGGCTCGTCGAAGCTGCGCAGTTTGCGCGAGTGCAGCGAGTTGAGTTCGGTGCGCAACAGGTCGACCGCCTCGATACCGATCTTCAAGTGCTGACTCACCGCGCGCTCATAGAACGCGTTGGCCGAGCCCGGCAGCTTGATCTCGCTGTGCAGCGGTTTGTCCGAGACACACAACAATGTGCCGTACGGCACACGCAAGCGGTAACCCTGGGCGGCGATGGTGCCGCTTTCCATGTCCACCGCCACGGCGCGGGACAGGTTGATCAGCGGCCGTTCCTGAGCCCAGCGCAATTCCCAGTTACGGTCGTCGTAGGTCAGCACGGTGCCGGTGCGCAGGCGTTTTTTCAGCTCTTCACCTTTTTCCCCAGTGACGTTGGCCGCAGCCTGCTGCAAGGCCATCTGCACTTCGGCCAGGGCCGGGATCGGGATGTTCGGCGGCACCACGCGGTCGAGGATGCCGTCGCGACGCATATAGGCGTGTGCCAGTACGTAGTCGCCGATGGTCTGGGATTGGCGCAGGCCGCCGCAGTGGCCGATCATCAGCCAGCAATGCGGGCGCAGCACGGCCAGGTGGTCGGTGATGTTCTTGGCGTTGGACGGGCCGACACCGATATTCACCAGGGTCACGCCGTGGCCATCACTGGCCTGCAGGTGATAGGCCGGCATCTGGTAGCGGTGCCACACCACGCCGGCGGCAATCGCCGACGCTTCGCCGTGGTCCATGCTCTTGTCGATGACTACGTTGCCCGGCAGCACCATGCGGATAAAACGCGGGTCACTGCGCAGTTGTTCCAGGCCATGCAGGATGAACTGGTCGACATAGCGGTGGTAGTTGGTCAGCAAAATCCACGGCTGCACATGGCGCCAGTCGCTGCCGGTGTAGTGCACAAGGCGGCGCAGGGAAAAGTCCACGCGGGCTGCATCGAACAGCGCCAGGGGCAGCGGGTCGGTGTTTTCCCAGTCGTACAGGCCGTCGGCGATGCCATCGGTGGCGGCCGACAGGTCGGTGCTCGGGAACACGCGGGCCAGGGTCGCGGCGGTCACACCGGAGCCGGCCAACTCGTCGCCCTGTTCCACCACGTAGGGGTAAGGGATGTTCTGTTGGCTGACGCCCACTTCGACCGTTACGGTGAAGTCGTGCATCAACGGCACCAACTGTTCCAGCAGGTACTTACGGAACGCCGCAGGATGGGTGACGGTAACGCTGTAGGTCCCAGGCAACTGAACCTTGGCATATGCCCGGGTGGTCTGTGGGACTTCGCCGTGGCAGTGGTAGGTCAGGCGCAGTTCCGGGTAGCGAAACAGCGCGCGTTGTTCGGCGTCGGGTTCGACGCGGTCTTTGAGGTATTGCTTGAGGGCCTGATTGAGCGCGCCGGTAGCTCGCTCATGCAGGGCCGCCAGCCGGTCCACGGCCTCTTCGGCGGTTTGAACGACAACAAAAGCTTCGGTCACGGTAAGCATCCTGTGTTCTGACGTGCAGGCCTTTATCTTGCCTGTAACCCGGCCTCACTGAAACAGTCGGTTTGGAATGCTCTTTAAAATGTGAGAGGGGGCTTGCCCCCGATTGCAGTGTGTCAGCAACAGATAAGCTGGCTGATATACCGCTATCGGGGGCAAGCCCCCTCCCACATTTGACTGTATTTGTTCAGCCAGATTGGGGGGTTGAGCGAGCGACTATCGCCTCCACATCCACTCCACGCGGCAACGTGCCGTAAACCCGCCCCGACGACTCACCCAACCGGCTGGCGATAAACCCATCACTCACCGCCGCATTCCCCGCCTCCAGCAACAGCTTGGCCTGCAACGCCACGGCAATGTCCTCGGTCAATTGCCGCGCGCGGTACTGGATGTCCTGGGTGTCCATGAAGGCGGTTTTCAACTGCTCGATATGCCGCGCCAGCTGCTTGTCGCCATGCCCATCGCCGAGTTCGACAAACAGCGCTTCCAGCACGCCCGGTTCCTTGGACAGCGCGCGCAACACATCCAGGCATTGCACGTTGCCGGAGCCTTCCCACGTCGAATTCACCGGCGCCTCACGGTAAAGCCGCGGCAGGATGCTGTCCTCCACATAACCGGCGCCGCCCATGCACTCGGCGGCCTCGTTGATCATTGCGGGGGCGCGCTTGCAGATCCAGTACTTGCCCACCGCCGTCACCAGCCGCGCGAACTTGGCCTCCTGTTCATCACCCAGGTGGTCCAGCGCGCGGCCCATGCGCATGCTCAAGGCGAGCGACGCTTCGCTTTCCAGGGCCAGGTCGGCGAGCACGTTTTGCATCAGCGGTTGCTCGCTGAGTACCCGGCCGCCCACGGTGCGATGGGCGCAATGATGGCTGGCCTGGGTCAGCGCCTGGCGCATCAGGGCGCTGGAGCCGACCATGCAATCGAAGCGGGTCATGGCGACCATCTCGATGATGGTCGGCACGCCACGGCCTTCTTCGCCGAGCATCCAGGCCAGGGCCCCACGAAACTCCACTTCGCTGGACGCGTTGGAGCAGTTGCCGAGTTTGTTCTTCAGGCGCTGGATGTAGAACTCGTTGCGCGTGTCGTCCGGGCGGTGCCTGGGCAGCAGGAAACAGCTGAGGCCCTTGTCGGTCTGGGCCAGGGTCAGGAACCCATCGCACATCGGCGCCGAACAGAACCACTTGTGCCCCACCAGCTCATAGGCCTGGCCCGGGCCGCCGGCGCCCACCGGGTAGGCGCGGGTGGTGTTGGCGCGCACGTCGGTACCGCCCTGTTTCTCGGTCATGGCCATGCCAATGGTGGCGCCGGCCTTGTGGGCGATGCCGACATTGCGCGAGTCGTAGTGGGTGTTGAGGATTTTCGGCAGCCAGGTTTTCGCCAGGTCGGGCTGCAGGCGCAAGGCCGGGACGCAGGCGAAGGTCATGGTCAGCGGGCAACCCGTGCCAGCTTCGGCCTGGCTGTGCAGGTAGGTCAGGGCCGCGCGAGCCACGTGCGCGCCGGGCTGCGGATGCGCCCACGGCAGCGACGGCAGGCCATGCTCGACGGCGGTGCGCATCAGCTCATGGTAGGCGGGGTGAAACTCCACCAGGTCGATGCGATGCCCATAACGGTCATGGCTGCTGAACACCGGTTTGTTCTGGTTGGCCAGGAACCCGGCCTCCATCAACGGCCCACCGGCCAGCGCACCGTAGGCATCGATGCGCGCCTGCGCCCAGCCGGCGCCAAAGCGGCGCGACCACTCTTGCAGGGGCAAGTCGATGCGGTACAGGTTGGCGCCGTCCAGGGATGGCGGCTGGTTGGTGACGTCGTGGGTTTCGGCGAATTGATGCAGGTTCATGGCGGGCCTCCTGGAAAAAAGGCCACGCTCGGATCAGGCCTTGAATTCAGTTAAGCACCGTCATTGGCTTTAAAAAAGTGGCATACCCGCCGAACTCCCGGCGCTTTCACCCTCTGTCGGTTGCAACAAACGTCGCTCCAGCGCCGCCTGCAAAGCCTCGAAACGCACGGGTTTGACCAGCCGCTCGGAGATCCCGATGCCATGGCAGTGCTCGCGCTCCGACACATTCAGCGACGAACCCAAGGCGATCACTGGCAACTCCGCGCAGCCAGGCAAAGCACGAATCTGACAGCACAATGAGAAACCACCCTCAGGGATATCCAACAATACGGCGTCGAAGTTTTCCTCCCGCAACGCAGCCAGGGCTGCCGGGGCGCTGTCGACGGTTTTCACCCGGTAACCGAGCTTGAGCAACATGCCGCGCACCACCAATTGGCCCACGCTGTTGTCATCCACCAGCAGCACCCTGCAGTCCTGCGGCGCGCGTTGCCGATCCGGCGCCTGCCTGGGCTCGGCCGGCGCCGGGTTAACCGCCACGTCCAACTGGAAACGGCTGCCTTTGCGTGGCTCGGAATGATGGGTGAGACGCCCACCGAGCAGCTCGATCAATTGGCGGCAGATCGCCAGGCCGATGCCCAGGCCGCCATATTCGCGGGTGGTGGAACCATCGAGCTGGAAGAAGCGTTGGTACAGCGTGGCCTCATCGAGGTAAGCAAAACCGATACCGGTGTCGGTGACGATAAAGCTCAGGCGCACACTGCCGTCACTGTCGGGCACGCCCACCACGCGCAGGCGTACCGCCCCGTCGTGAGTGAATTTAAAGGCGTTGTCCAGCAGGCAATCCAGGCATTGCAGCAGTTTGTCGGCGTCGCCCACCACGCGGTCGGGCAGTTCGTGCGCCACGTCGATGGAAAACTCCAGGCCTTTGCTCTGGGCACTGGCGCAAAATTGCTGGCGCAAGGTGTCGAGTACCCCGCGCAGGCTGAACGCCTGGGGCTGGGAACTGAGGCGCCCGGCTTGCAGCTCGGTAAGGGTGAGGATGCCGTTGACCATGCGCATCATGTCCCGCGCCGAGCCGGCGGCGGTTTGCTGGTACTGCGCGAGGTCCTTGTCCAGGGGCACGGTCTGCATCAGTTCGAGGGAACCGATCACGCCATTCATGGGCGTGCGCAGTTCGTGGGTCAGGGTGGCGAGGAATTCGTCCTTGAGCCGATTGCTGCGCGCCAGTTGCAGGTTGAGCACTTCGAGCTTCTGGCTGGCGTCGAAGAGGATCTGCGCCTGTTGCTCGCGCATGGCATTGATGCGATCAGCCAGGGCAAGGGACAGCAGCGCCACTTCAATCGCCGAACCGATCTGGCTGGCGTACATGGTGAGGAACACATTGGGCAGGTAGCCCAGCACCATCAGCGTGTTCACCACCCCGCCCAGCAGGAACGCCGACCAGGCGATGATGAAGTAACGCGCCACGCGCTGGCCGCAGTACCAGGCCTTGATGGCGGCGACGAAGATAGTCACGGTAAACACCAGCGCCAAACCGGTGGCCAGGCGCAGCGCCAGGGCGTAGCTGGTCATCAGCGACAACAGCATCACCACCGCGCCACACCCCACCAGCGCCAGCAGCAGGCGGTTGATCCAGCGACTGTGCTGCGCGGTATGCAGGAAGCTGCGCGCAAACAGGCTGCCGAACAGCGCCGCCGAACCGATCAGGAACGGCGTCGCGGCATTCGCCCACCACGGGTTGTTCGGCCAGAAATACTCCACCGCCGCGCCATTCACCGACAATTGGTACATGCCGAACGAGGCGATATAGAAGATGTAATAGAGGTAGCTGGTGTCGCGCACGCTGAGGTAGATAAACAGGTTGTAGACCAGCATGCCCAGCAACACGCCGTAGATCAGGCCCAACACGTACAGGCGCAACGGCTGCTGCTCAAGGTACGCGGTGCTCGACCAGAGGGTCAGCGGCGCCTGGATCGAGCCCTCACTTTGCAGACGCAGGTAGGCGGTTTTCGCCTCGCCGGGGTTGAAGTCGACCTTGAACAGATAGTTGTTCTGGCGAATCTCGCGGCTGGCAAACGGCAGCGCATCCCCGGTGCGCCCGGCCAGGCGGTAAGTGCCGTTGCCGTCGGGCAGGTACAGGTCGAGGTGGTCCAGCGGCGGGTAGGCCAGCTCAAGCAACCAAGTGCGTTGGGCCTGGGTGTTGTTGGGCAAATAATGCAGGTTGACCTTGAGCCAGAACACCGAGCGCGAATAGCCGGCGTTGAGGGTGTCTTTGTCGTGGGGTTTGAACCGGGTGGCGGCAGAGGGCGCGCTGACATCAGCAATCGTGAGGGCGTCGGTCGGGTCTTCGAGCACTTGCATGGCTCGGCCCAGCGGCAGGCTGCGGGTGTCCTGGTTGAACTCGATGGCGCTGGCGAGCATCGGTAGCGCGCACAACAATAAAATCAGCAAATAGCGCATAGAGCCCCAGCGTGGCCTGTCCGGTCATGTCAAAAAAGCCCCCCATTCCTTTTGAGAAGACGTACACCGGCGATACATTAAGTGGTTTGGATCCACTTTAGCATAGCCGGTAAAGGCCATTGGACACCATTGAAATAATTTTTCGGAAGGCTCTAGATCAAGGCTTACAGAGGTTTTTTGCTGGTCAAAAAACGCCAAAAAAGCGTCACCCTCACGGCAAAATTCAACCATCGCCAGACGGCCACGCAAAAAGCGTTTGGTGGTAAGCTCGCGCACCATGAATATCTACAGCTCCCGCCCTGTTGTCCTCTGTCTCTCCGGCCATGATCCCAGTGGTGGCGCCGGCTTGCAGGCAGATATCGAAGCCCTGCTCGCCCAGGGTTGCCATGCGGCTCCGGCCGTTACCGCCCTGACCGTGCAGAACACCGTCAACGTCAGCGATTTCCGCGTGCTCGACCGCGAGTGGGTAATGGCCCAGGCCAACGCCGTGCTCAGCGACTCCGAGGTCGCGGCGGTCAAGCTCGGCATGCTCGGTTCCACGGCGATGGTCGACACTGTGGTCGAACTGCTGCAGGCGCACCCGCACTTGCCGGTGGTCTGCGACCCGGTGTTGCGCGCAGGTGGCGGTGGCAGCCTGGGCAAGGACGAAGTCGGCTATGCGATGCGCGAACGGCTGTTGCCGTTGTCGCTGATCGCCACGCCGAACCTGCCCGAAGCGCGCATCCTCGCCGAACTGCCCGAGGGCACCGCCGACGAATGCGCCGCCAAGCTGCTGCCGTATATCAAGCACCTGTTGATCACCGGCGGGCATGGCGACGAGCATGAAGTGCACAATCGCCTGTACAGCCGCGACGGCACGCAGCAGACCTTCACCTGCCAGCGCCTGCCCGGCAGCTATCACGGTTCGGGCTGCACGCTGGCCAGTGCACTGGCGGGTCGGATCGCCCAGGGCGAAGGCCTGGTCAGCGCCGTGCAATCGGCACTCAACTACACTTGGCGCACCCTGCGTGACGCCGAACAACTCGGCCAGGGCCAGTTTGTACCGCGCCGTCTGCCGCTGGATTTCTGCTCGTAACACCAAGCCAAGGGGCCTGCCCGATGAAACTACGTGGCCTATACGCCATCACCGACAGCCAACTGTTGGCCGGCAAATTCCTCGCCTACGTCGAAGCGGCGCTGGACGGTGGCGTGACCCTGCTGCAATACCGCGACAAAAGCAGCGACGAAGCCCGGCGCCTGCGTGAAGCGGAAAAACTGCACGAACTCTGTTCGCGCTACAAAACCCAGCTGATCATCAACGACGACGCCGAGCTCGCCGCGCGCCTGGGCGTCGGCGTACACCTGGGCCAAACCGACGGCCCACTGACCCCGGCCCGTGCGCTGCTGGGTTCCAAAGCCATTATCGGCGCGACCTGCCACAGCCAGATCGAACTGGCCGAGCAGGCCGCCAAGGAAGGCGTCAGCTATGTCGCCTTTGGCCGCTTCTTCAATTCCAACACCAAGCCCGGCGCCCCGGCGGCCAGCCTGGAAATGCTCGCCGAAGCGCGCAAGCGCCTGCACCTGCCGATCTGCGTGATCGGCGGCGTCACCCTGGAGAATGCCGCCCCGCTGGTGGCCCACGGTGCCGACCTGCTCGCCGTGGTGCACGGCCTGTTTGGCGCCGACAGCACCCAGGAAGTCACGCGCCGCGCCCGCGCCTTCAACGACCTTGTCAAAATTTCAGTTTAGAGAGCCCGATCATGTCCCGTTCCGAAACCCTGTTTGCCGATGCCCAGAAACACATCCCCGGCGGTGTGAACTCCCCAGTGCGTGCGTTCAAGAGCGTGGGCGGCACGCCGCTGTTCTTCAAGCATGCCGAAGGCGCCTACGTCACCGACGAAGATGACAAGCGCTACGTCGACTACGTAGGTTCCTGGGGCCCGATGATCCTCGGTCACAGCCACCCGGACGTGCTCGACGCAGTGCGCCAGCAACTGCAACACGGCCTGTCCTACGGCGCGCCGACCGCCATGGAAACCGAGATGGCAGACCTGGTGTGCTCGATCGTGCCGTCGATGGAGATGGTGCGCATGGTCAGCTCCGGCACCGAGGCCACCATGAGCGCCATTCGCCTGGCCCGTGGTTTCACCGGCCGCGACAGCATCATCAAGTTCGAAGGCTGCTACCACGGCCACTCCGACAGCCTGCTGGTAAAGGCCGGCTCGGGCCTGCTGACCCAGGGCGTGCCGAGCTCGGCCGGTGTGCCGGCGGCGTTCGCCAAACACACGCTGACCCTGCCGTTCAACGACATCGCCGCCGTCGAGCAGATGCTCAATGAAGTGGGCCAGGACGTGGCGTGCATCATCGTCGAGCCGGTGGCCGGCAACATGAACTGCGTGCCGCCGGCGCCGGGCTTCCTCGAAGGCCTGCGCGAGCAGTGCGACAAGCACGGCGTGGTGCTGATTTTCGACGAAGTGATGACCGGTTTCCGCGTCGCCCTCGGCGGCGCCCAGGCTTACTACGGCGTCACGCCGGACCTGAGCACCTTCGGCAAGATCATCGGCGGCGGCATGCCGGTAGGCTGCTTCGGCGGCAAGCGCGAAATCATGCACCACATCGCGCCGCTGGGCCCGGTGTACCAGGCCGGCACCTTGTCCGGTAACCCACTGGCCATGGCCGCCGGCCTGACCACCCTGCGCCTGATCAGCCGCCCGGGCTTCCACGCCGAGCTGACCGACTACACCACTCGCCTGCTCGACGGCCTGCAACAGCGCGCCGACGCCGCCGGCATCCCGTTCGTGACCACCCAAGCGGGCGGCATGTTTGGCCTGTATTTCAGCGGCGCCGACGATATCGTCACCTTTGATGACGTGATGGGCAGTGACGCCGACCTGTTCAAACGCTTCTTCCACCTGATGCTGGAAGGTGGCGTGTACCTGGCGCCGAGTGCCTTTGAGGCCGGCTTCACCTCGATCGCCCATGGCGAAGCCGAGTTGAAACTGACCCTGGATGCCGCCGAACGCGCGTTCGCTGCCCTGAAATAAACGGCGGCAAAAATCGGACACCGCCCAGGTGGTGTCCGATTTGCTACTTTGCTTACAGATATTTCCTCATTTTTAAGAGAATTTACCTGCAATCCGGCAGATAACTTGCCCAACCAGCAGAAAAACGAGTAAAGACTTTGTAAGCAGAGGCCTGCTTATTTCATAATGCGCGCTTATTGGATCCCGTGAGGGTCCGCGTGCTCCGTCAGAGGTAAGTCGATTCCCATGAAACGCACCGGCCGCACCCTGGTTCTGGGCTGCCTGTTGCTCCTTCAGCCGCTGCTGGCACATGCACAAGCAGGCGGCAACTCGTTGTTAATCCCAGCGATGGGTCGTTGCACCCTCAATACCCAGCCAGACAGCCAGGCCGAAGCCCTGAGCGCGTGCCAGAAACAGGCCGACGGCGGGGATGCGCAGGCGCAATACGAGTTGGGCGAGTACTTCCACGACAGCAAGAACCCCGCGCGCGACCTCAACAAAGCCTTGAGCTACTTCGAGAAAGCCTCGCTGCAGGGCCACGCCCAGGCGCAATTCGAACTGGGCAACATGTTCTTCAAAGGCGAAGGCGTGCCGGCCAACAACGTGCAGGCGTACATCGTGCTGAAAATGGCCGCGGTCAACGGCGCCGAAGACGCGCTGGACACCGCCGACGAAGTCGCCGAGCACATGCAGCGCGATGAGCTGGAAGTGGCCACCCAGGTACTGGGCCAGATTTTCCGCAATTACCTGCAGGAACTGCAGAGTGCCGACGGGCGTTCGCCCTTCTCACCCCTGCCCTGACAACGGCCTTACTTCTCAGGCATCGGCATCGGAAACGGCATCACATTGCTGGTGCCACGCGCTTCACTGATCTTCGGCGTGCCCAGGCGCTCGACCTCATCGATGCGCACAATCGAATGCATCGGCACAAAGCTGCGCACCACGCCTTCGAACTGGGCCTTGAGCTTCTCTTCGCCCGGGTCGACGACCAGCTGTGTGCGCTCGCCAAAGACGAACTCTTCCACTTCCAGGAAACCCCACAGATCACTTTGATAGATCTGCTTGGCGTACATTTCGAACACCTGGCCCTGGTTTAGGAAAATCACCTTATAGATTGGAGCTTCACGTTTGGTCATGGTGGGCGAATAACACATTGGGGATATAAAAGAGGGCGCGAACTATAGCATGGCACCCGATGCACAACGCTAGGAACCAATGGACATGCCCCCTATAATGCGCGGTTCTTTACCACCAGTTGACGATTCCCATGGCCAAGAAGCTTTATATCGAAACCCACGGTTGCCAGATGAACGAGTACGACAGCTCGCGCATGGTCGATCTGCTGGGTGAACACCAGGCCCTGGAAGTCACCGCCCGCGCCGAAGATGCCGACGTGATCCTGCTCAATACCTGCTCGATCCGCGAGCGGGCCCAGGACCGTGTGTACTCGCAGCTGGGCCGCTGGCGTGAATTGAAACTGGCCAACCCGGACATGGTGATCGCCGTCGGCGGTTGCGTGGCCAGCCAGGAAGGCGCCGCGATCCGTGATCGCGCGCCCTATGTCGACGTGGTCTTTGGCCCGCAGACCCTGCACCGCCTGCCGGAAATGATCGACGCCGCACGCATCACCAAGCTGCCGCAGGTTGACGTCTCGTTCCCGGAAATCGAAAAATTTGACCATTTGCCAGAACCGCGTATCGACGGCCCGAGTGCCTACGTGTCGGTGATGGAAGGCTGCAGCAAGTACTGCACCTTCTGCGTGGTGCCCTACACCCGTGGTGAAGAAGTCAGCCGGCCGTTTGACGACGTGCTGGCGGAAATCATCCACCTTGCCGAAAACGGCGTGCGCGAAGTCACCCTGCTGGGCCAGAACGTCAACGGCTATCGCGGCCTGACCGACGACGGGCGCCTGGCCGACCTGGCGGAACTGATCCGCGTGGTCGCCGCAGTCGACGGTATCGAGCGCATTCGCTACACCACCTCGCACCCGCTGGAGTTCTCCGACAGCCTGATCCAGGCCCACGCCGACGTGCCGGAGCTGGTCAAGCACCTGCATTTGCCGGTGCAGTCAGGCTCCGATCGCATTCTGTCGGCGATGAAGCGCAACCACACGGCCCTGGAATACAAATCCAAGCTACGCAAATTGCGCGCGGCGGTGCCGGGCATTTGCATCAGTTCGGACTTTATCGTCGGCTTCCCGGGTGAGACCGATAAAGACTTCCAGCAGACCATGAAGTTGATCGAGGACGTCGGTTTCGACTTTTCCTACTCATTCGTCTACAGCCAGCGCCCCGGCACCCCGGCCGCCGACCTGCTGGACGAAACCCCGGAAGCGCTGAAAAAAGAGCGCCTCAACGCGCTGCAACATCGCTTGAACCAGCAGGGTTTCGAGATTAGCCGACAGATGGTCGGGTCGACCCAGCGCATCCTGGTCACCGACTACTCGAAAAAAGACCCGGGCGAATTGCAGGGCCGTACCGAGAACAACCGAATCGTAAACTTCCGTTGCGATAATCCGACGCTGATCGGCCAATTCGCCGATGTACACATTGATGCAGCGCAACCGCATTCGCTGCGCGGGTCGCTGATCCAGTAAATAGTCAAATCACCGCTGCTCAACATGTGGGAGGGCGCTTGCCCCCTCCCACATTTGAACCGTGCAACATTCCGATGACGTAAGTGCTTTCGCACACCGGTCACTGGCGTTATTCTCTATTTCACTTTCACAGCCAAAGGGCGGCTAAAAGCAACCTTGAACGCACCCATAGCAGAACCCCATCGTTTTATCCTCGAGCCGTTTGAGGCTCGCCGTTTCGCCAATCTGTGCGGGCAGTTCGACGAGCACCTGCGCCTGATCGAACAACGCCTGAGCATCGAGATCCGCAACCGCGGCAATCAGTTCGAGTTGATTGGTGAACCCCAGCACACCACGTCTGCAGAAAACCTGCTGCGCCGCCTCTACCGCGAAACCAAGGGTAGTGAGCTGTCGCCGGAGACGGTGCACCTGTACCTGCAGGAATCTGCCGTGCAAGACCTGGCCAACAACCCGGTGGCCGAAGCCAGCGTGGCCCTGCGTACCAAAAAAGGCATGATTCGCCCCAAGGGCTTGAATCAGCAGAAGTACGTCAAGGCCATCCTCGGCAACGATATCAATTTCGGCATCGGCCCCGCCGGTACCGGCAAGACCTACCTGGCCGTGGCCTGTGCAGTGGATGCCCTTGAGCGCGAGCAAGTGCGCCGCATCCTGCTGGTGCGCCCGGCGGTTGAAGCCGGCGAGAAGCTCGGCTTCCTGCCCGGCGACCTGGCCCAGAAGATCGACCCGTACCTGCGCCCGCTCTACGACGCGCTGTACGAGATGCTCGGCTTCGAATACGTGGCCAAGCTGATCGAACGCCAGGTGATCGAGATCGCCCCGCTGGCCTACATGCGCGGCCGCACCTTGAGCAACAGTTTCATCATCCTCGACGAAAGCCAGAACACCACCGTCGAGCAGATGAAGATGTTCCTTACCCGCATCGGGTTCGGATCCACGGCCATTATCACCGGCGACATTACCCAGGTTGACCTGCCCAAGGGCACCAAGTCGGGCTTGAGCCATGTGATTGAAGTGCTCAAGGACGTGCCGGGCATCAGTTTCACGCACTTCTCGCCCAAGGACGTAGTGCGCCACCCGCTGGTGCAACGCATTGTCGAGGCCTACGAGCGCTTCGAACACCGCGACGATGGCCTGTCCAAGGACGCTCGCCGCGATGCTTGAGCTTGACCTGCAGCTGGCCACCGAAGCGCCCGCCCCCAGCGAGGAACAGTTCCGTCAATGGTGCGCCCTGGCCCTGCGCCAGCGCACCGCCGACTCGGAACTGACCATCCGCCTGGTGGACGAGCCCGAAGGCCGCGAACTCAACCACACCTGGCGCCAGAAGGACTACGCGACCAACGTGCTGTCCTTCCCCGCCGACGTACCCGACGAATTGCTGGATATCCCGCTGCTGGGTGACCTGGTGATCTGCGTCGAGGTGGTCGAGCGCGAGGCGAAGGAGCAAGGCAAGGCCCTTGAGGCCCACTGGGCCCACTTGGTCATCCACGGCTGCTTGCATCTCTTGGGTTACGACCATATAGACGATGACGAAGCCGAGGAAATGGAAACACTGGAACAAACGTTGCTTGCAGAATTGGGTCACCCGGACCCGTATGCCGACGACGAAGCTTGAAATTCATCTAACTGTAACGACAAAGGATTCAGAGTAATCGCTATGAGCGAAGACCGATCGAGCAACGGGCAGAAGTCATGGCTGGGTAAACTGACCCAGGCTTTTGCCCACGAGCCGAAAAACCGCCAGGAGCTGCTGGAGCTGCTGCGCGAGGCCCATCAGAACAAGTTGCTGGACAGCGAAGCGCTGGCCATCGTCGAAGGCGCCATCCAGGTGGCTGACCTGCAGGTTCGGGACATCATGGTCCCGCGCTCGCAGATGATCAGCATCAAGGCGACCCAGACCCCACGGGAATTCCTCCCGGCCGTGATCGACTCGGCGCACTCGCGCTACCCGGTGATCGGCGAAAGCCATGACGACGTCATGGGCGTCCTGCTGGCCAAGGACCTGCTGCCGCTGATCCTCAAGGAGAACGGCGACAGCTTCAACATCAAGGACCTGCTGCGCCCGGCCACCTTCGTGCCTGAATCCAAGCGCCTGAATGTGCTGCTGCGCGAATTCCGCGCCAACCACAATCACATGGCCATCGTCATCGACGAATACGGCGGCGTGGCTGGCCTTGTGACCATCGAAGACGTGCTGGAACAGATCGTCGGCGACATCGAAGACGAACACGACGTCGAAGAAGACAGCTATATCAAGCCGCTGCCCAGCGGTGATTTCCTGGTCAAGGCGCTGACGCCGATCGAGAACTTCAACGAGTTCTTCGACAGCGAATTCTCCGACGATGAGTTCGACACCGTCGGCGGCCTGGTGATGAGTGCGTTCGGGCATCTGCCAAAACGTAACGAAACCACCGAGATTGGCGCTTACCGCTTCCGCATTCTGAATGCCGATAGCCGTCGTATCCACTTGATCCGCCTGACTCCGATTGCCCGCTAAGGACTGACATGCGCCGTTTGATCGCACCCGGCTGGCCCGGTAACTTGCTGGCCGTGGTGGCCGGCGCCATCACCACCCTGGCGCTGGCGCCGTTCGACCTGTGGCCGTTTGCACTGGTGGCAGTCGGCGTGTTCTACGTCGGGTTGCGGGACCTGAGCCCACGCCAGGCCCTGGGCCGTGGCTGGTGTTTCGGGTTCGGTCTGTTCGGCGCCGGCACCAGCTGGATCTACTACAGCATCCACCACTTCGGCGGCGCTTCGGTGCTGCTGGCTGGCTTCTTGATGCTGCTGTTCACCGCCGCGATCGCCTGGTTCTTCGCCCTGCCCGCCTGGTTGTGGGCCCGCTGGCTGCGTCGCAACGAGGCGCCGCTGGCGGATGCCCTGACCTTCGCCGCGCTGTGGGTCGGCCAGGAAGCGTTTCGCGGTTGGTTCCTCACCGGCTTCCCGTGGTTGTACTCCGGTTACAGCCAGCTCGACGGCCCCCTCACCGGCCTGGCGCCGGTGGGCGGCATGTGGCTGATCTCGTTTGCCCTGGCCCTCACGGCAGCCCTGCTGTGCAACCTGCCGCGTCTGTTGGCGAGCAAGCGCAATGCCTTTATCGGCGCGGGCCTGGTGTTGCTGGTCGCGCCCTGGGCGATCGGCCTGGCGCTCAAGCATCACGCCTGGACCACGCCTTCCGGCGCGCCGCTGAGCGTGGCGGCGATCCAGGGTAACGTCGAACAAAGCATGAAGTGGGACCCGGAGCAGCTCAACGCCCAGCTCGCGCTGTACCGCGACATGAGCTTCAGCTCCAAGCCCGTCGACCTGCTGGTATGGCCGGAAACCGCCGTGCCGGTGCTCAAGGAGTCCGTCGAGGGCTACCTGGGGATGATGGGCAAGTTCGCCGCCGACCGGCACACCGCGCTGATCACCGGCGTACCGATCCGCCAGGAAGTTCATCACCAGAAGCGCTACTTCAACGGCATCACCGTGGTTGGCGAAGGCGATGGCACGTACCTCAAGCAGAAACTGGTGCCGTTTGGCGAATACGTGCCACTGCAAGACATGCTGCGCGGGCTGATTGCATTCTTCGACCTGCCGATGTCGGACTTCGCCCGCGGCCCTGCCGATCAGCCGATGCTGCAGGCGAAGGGCTATCAGATCGCGCCGTTCATTTGCTATGAAGTGGTGTACCCGGAATTCGCCGCCGGCTTGTCGGCCCAGAGCGACCTACTGTTGACCATCAGCAACGACACCTGGTTCGGCCGCTCCATCGGCCCCTTGCAGCACCTGCAAATGGCGCAGATGCGCGCGCTGGAAGCCGGCCGCTGGATGATTCGCGCCACCAACAACGGCGTGACCGGGTTGATCAACCCGTTTGGGCAGATCACCGTGCAGATCCCGCAGTTCGAGCGCGGCATTCTCTACGGTGAAGTGGTGCCGATGCACAACCTCACGCCGTATCTGCAATGGCGTTCGTGGCCGTTGATGATTGTGTGTTTGATATTGTTTGGCTGGGCACTGCTAGCCGGTCGAATGGCCAAAACCGTCTAACAGCCAAACACCGAAACAAATGTGGGAGGGGCGGTGCGACGATTCGGACTTGCCCCCTCCCACATTTTTTGATTTGTGGTGTTATTGATAGAACAGCCGATACCCCACCTGCCCCACCGCCTCATTGATCAACTGCCCGCTCTGCCACACCGACTTGAATTCCGGCATCCAACCGCCCAGCGGCCGGGCGTTGTCCACGCCCAGGAACCCCACCGGCGCCGGCACCACGGTAAAACCGGCCTGTTCAAAACTCCACACCGCACGCGGCATGTGCCACGCCTGGGTCACTACCACCACACGCTTGATGCCTTGCGGCAAGAGTATCTCGGCACTCATCTGCGCGTTTTCCCAGGTAGTGCGGCTGCGCTCTTCCTTCCAGCGCACGGCCACACCGAAGTCATCCTGCATCGACACGGCCATCAGCTCTGCCTCGCTGGGCGGCGTGCCGTAATGCAGGCCACCGGTGGTCAGCACCGGCAACCCGGAGGCCTTGGCCAGGCGTGCGGCGTAGCGCTGGCGCTCCAGGCCGGTACCGGTCGGCTGGTCGGTGCCCCAGGCGGGGTCACCGCGCTCGCGCCCCGAGCCCAGCACCACGATGGCATCGGCGCGTTGGGCCAGGCTCGACCAGTCTTCACGCGCCAAGGGCGCCTCGGTTTCCAGGGCCTTTGCGCCCCACTCCACCATCACCGGCAGGCTGATCAGCCACATGCCGCCCAGCCCCAGGGCAAAGCAGCAGCCGGCCAGGCGTGGGCGGCTGCGGCGAAACCACCAGGCAAGGGCCAGCAGCAGCAACAAGATGCCGGGCGGCAAGAGCAGTTGTTTGATGAAATAACGAATAGGCATCGAGCATCTCCATAGATGCCCGAAGCCTAAGGTGTAACGGGGTTTAGCGACAATCCTTACGGTGACATGGCGCGGCAGTGCATTCAGGGGAAGTGCATTACTTGAAGCGGGCGGCCCGGCGCTTTTGCGGACCACGACCGGCCACTACATCCTTGAGCCACACCACCTTGGCTGAGTGCGTAGGTTCTTTGGCTGGCGGGGTTGCCATCCAAGGAGGCGCACCGCGCCCATTTCGCTCCAGATAAGCCTTGATCAGTTCCAGCTCCGCGCGGCTCAAGCCACGCAGTTCCAACTCCACAGGCCGTTCGTCACGCAATCGGCCCGCTGTCCTCGCTGCATCCAATGCACGACCCAATCGGTCGATCAGTCCTTCGTAGATATCCGGTTTCGTTGCGATTCGCTGCGATTCAACCATCCCCTCACCTCATTGAAGATATGACTCACTCCCCAATAAACAGCGTAGCCCCCATGGCTGCACCTGCCTGGTGCCGCGACAGACGGCCTCGCCCGCGCAATCAGGGTTTCCCTCGATAGAGTGGGGTCATGTATGCTACGGCGCTTCCTGTAACTCCACTTCCCGCAGGGTTTGGGCACGGACGCGCCGCTTTTTGGTGTCGCTCAACCTGAACGTTGCACCGAAGAGGATTAGGCCACCCCTATTCAGTTCAAAAGTAGCCATGCACGAACAATATCAGCCCCGTGAAATCGAAAATGCCGCCCAAACCTTCTGGGACGAGCAAAAGTCCTTTGAAGTCAGTGAACAGCCAGGCAAGGAGACTTACTACTGCCTATCGATGTTCCCTTACCCCAGCGGCAAGCTACACATGGGGCACGTGCGTAACTACACCATCGGCGATGTGATTTCCCGCTACCAGCGCATGCTCGGCAAGAACGTCCTGCAACCCATGGGTTGGGACGCCTTCGGCATGCCGGCGGAAAACGCCGCGATGAAAAACAATGTGGCCCCCGCCAAGTGGACCTACGAAAACATCGCCTACATGAAGAACCAGCTGCGCAGCCTGGGCCTCGCGGTGGACTGGTCCCGCGAAGTGACCACCTGCAAGCCGGACTACTACCGCTGGGAACAATGGCTGTTCACTCGCCTGTTCGAAAAAGGCGTGATCTACAAAAAAAGCGGCACCGTGAACTGGGACCCGGTCGACCAGACCGTCCTGGCCAACGAGCAAGTGATCGACGGTCGCGGCTGGCGTTCCGGCGCAGTCATCGAAAAGCGCCAGATCCCGATGTACTACTTCAAGATCACCGCCTACGCGGATGAACTGCTGTCGAGCCTCGACGACCTGCCGGGCTGGCCTGAACAGGTCAAGACCATGCAGCGCAACTGGATCGGCAAGTCCAAGGGCATGGAAGTGCAGTTCCCGTACAACGTCGATTCCATCGGCGAAGCGGGCGCACTGAAAGTCTTCACCACCCGCCCGGACACGTTGATGGGCGCGACCTACGTCGCCGTGGCCGCTGAACATCCGCTGGCCACCCAGGCAGCCGAGAATAACCCTGAGCTACAAGCGTTCATCGCCGAATGCAAAGGCGGCAGCGTGGCCGAAGCCGACGTTGCCACCCAGGAGAAAAAAGGCCTGCCGACCGGGCTGTTCGTCGAGCACCCGCTGACCGGCGAGAAACTGCCGGTGTGGGTCGCCAACTATGTGCTGATGCACTACGGCGATGGCGCAGTAATGGCTGTGCCGGCGCACGACGAGCGTGATTTCGAATTTGCCACCAAGTACAACCTGCCGATCAAGTCGGTCGTACGTACCAGCTCGGGCGACACCAACCCGGCCCCGTGGCAGGACGCCTACGGCGAACACGGCACCCTGATCAACTCCGGCGAGTTCGACGGCCTGGACTTCGCCGGCGCGTTCGACGCGATCGAAGTTGCCCTGATCAAGAAGAACCTCGGCGCCTCGCGCACCCAGTTCCGCCTGCGCGACTGGGGCATCAGCCGCCAGCGTTACTGGGGCTGCCCGATCCCGATCATCCACTGCGAAACCTGCGGTGACGTGCCGGTGCCGGAAGACCAACTGCCGGTCGTGCTGCCCGAAGACGTGGTGCCGGACGGCGCCGGTTCGCCGCTGGCGCGCATGCCCGAGTTCTACGAGTGCAGCTGCCCGAAATGCGGCGCGCCGGCCAAGCGTGAAACCGACACCATGGACACCTTCGTCGAGTCCTCGTGGTACTACGCCCGCTACGCCTCGCCTCACTACGAAGGCGGCCTGGTGGAAAAATCCGCGGCCGACCACTGGTTGCCGGTGGATCAGTACATCGGCGGCATTGAACACGCAATTCTTCACCTGTTGTACGCGCGTTTCTTCCACAAGCTGATGCGCGACGAAGGCCTGGTGAGTTCCGACGAGCCGTTCAAGAACCTGCTGACCCAAGGCATGGTGATCGCCGAGACTTACTATCGCCGCGAAGCCAATGGCGCCTACACCTGGTTCAACCCGGCGGACGTGGAGCTTGAGCGTGACAGCAAAGCCAAGGTCATCAGCGCCACGCTGAAATCCGACGGCCTGCCGGTGGAAATCGGCGGCACCGAGAAGATGGCCAAGTCCAAGAACAACGGCGTTGACCCACAGTCGATGATCGACCAGTTCGGCGCCGATACCTGCCGCCTGTTCATGATGTTCGCTTCGCCGCCCGACATGAGCGCCGAATGGTCCGACTCCGGCGTCGAAGGCTCGCACCGTTTCCTCAAGCGCGTCTGGCGCCTGGCGCATGCGCATGTCAGCCAGGGCCTGCCGGCCAAGCTGGACGTGGCGTCCCTGAGCGATGAGCAGAAACTGATTCGCCGCAGCACCCACCTGGCCATCAAGCAAGCCAGCCAGGACGTGGGCCAGAACCACAAATTCAACACCGCCATTGCCCAGGTAATGACGCTGATGAACGTGCTGGAAAAAGCACCGCAAGCCACCGAACAGGATCGCGCGCTGGTACAGGAAGGCCTGGAAACGGTCGTGCTGCTGCTGGCGCCGATCACGCCGCACATCAGCCACGAACTGTGGAGCCGCCTGGGCCACAGCGACACGGTGATCGATGCACGCTGGCCGGTGCAGGATGACAGCGCGCTGGTACAGGACACGCTGCAACTGGTGATCCAGGTCAACGGTAAACTGCGTGGCCAGATCGACATGCCGGCCACCGCCAGCCGTGAAGAAGTCGAAGCCGCCGCACGCGTCAACGAGAACGTGCTGCGCTTTACCGAAGGCCTGACGATCCGCAAAGTGATCGTGGTGCCTGGCAAACTGGTCAATATCGTCGCTAGCTAATCGGATCGGGCGCAGGGCTTGAGCCCTGCGCCGAACAAAGCCTTCAGGGCCTCGATAAGGCCCACATGGTTTCAAGGGGAGCAACAAAATGATCAAACGCAATTTGCTGGTTATGGGCCTTGCCGTGCTGCTGAGCGCTTGCGGCTTCCAGCTGCGCGGTACCGGCACCTATGACATGGCGATCAAGGAGCTGGACGTCAGTGCGCGCGATGCCTATAGCGAAACCGTGACGCAGCTGCGCCAGGTCCTGGAAAACAGCGGCGTTCACGTCTACACCGGCGCGACCTACAAGCTGTTCCTCGCCAACGAAAAACAAACCCAGCGTAACCTGAGCTATGCCAGCGCCGGCCGCGCCTCCGATGTAGAAGTGAGCAACGCGCTGACCTTCGAAATCCAGGGCCGCGACCACCTGCCCTTGATGAGTGACACCATCCAGGTGCAGAAAATCGTCAGCCACGACGGCAACAACCTGGTGGGTTCAGACTCCGAAATCATCCAGGTACAAAAGGAAATGCGTCGCGAGCTGGTGCAGCGCATGGTCTTGCGCCTGCAGATGCTGACCCCGGAACAACTGGAAACCTTGCAGCAACGCGCTGATGACAAGGCCAAGGCCGATGCCGACGCGCTCAAAGCCGCCAAAGAGTACGAAGACAACACGCCGAAACAATCGCCTGTTGAAGTACCTGTCGAGTAAGCCATACGGGGCGCGCACAGCGCCCCGTTCGCCCTGCCTATGAAACTCGCCCCCGCCCAACTCGCCAAACACCTGCAAGGTGGCCTTGCGCCTGTCTACATTGTCAGCGGCGATGACCCGTTGCTGTGCCAGGAAGCCGCCGACGCCATTCGCAGCGCCGCCCGCCAGCAAGGCTTCGACGAACGCCAGGTCTTCAGCGCCGACGCCAGTTTCGACTGGGGCACGTTGCTGCAAGCCGGGGCAAGCATGTCGCTGTTTGCCGAAAAACGCCTGCTGGAGCTGCGCTTGCCTTCGGGCAAGCCTGGCGACAAGGGCGCGGCCGCCTTGATGGAATACTGCTCGCGCCCCGCCGAAGACACGGTGCTGCTGATCAGCCTGCCCAAGCTCGACGGCAGTGCGCAGAAAACCAAATGGGGCAAGGCCCTGGTGGAAGGCGGGCAAACCCAGTTCATCCAGATCTGGCCGGTGGACAGCAACCAGCTGCCGCAGTGGATTCGCCAACGCCTGTCGCAAGCCGGGTTGTCGGCGACTCAAGACGCCGTAGAGCTGATCGCCGCCAGGGTCGAGGGCAACTTGCTTGCCGCCGCCCAGGAAATCGAAAAGCTCAAGCTGATGGCCGAGGACGGGCAGATTACCGTCGAGACCGTCCAGGGCGCCGTGGCCGACAGTGCGCGCTTTGACGTGTTCGGGCTGGTGGATGCGATCCTCAATGGCGAGCCGGCCCACGCCCTGCGCATGCTCGAAGGCCTGCGCGGTGAAGGCGTGGAGCCCCCGGTGATTCTCTGGGCCCTGGCCCGAGAGCTGCGGGTGTTGGCCAATATTTCGTTGCAATTCAGCCAGGGCATTCCGCTGGACAAGTGTTTCAGCCAGGCCCGGCCGCCGGTGTGGGACAAGCGCAAACCCCTGATGAGTAAAGCCCTGCAACGGCACTCGGCGCAACGCTGGGCGCAACTGTTGCTGGAAGCGCAGCGCATCGATGCACAAATCAAGGGCCAGGCCGCGGGTTCTCCGTGGATGAGCTTGAGTCGCTTGTCACTGCTGATGTCCGGTCAGCGCCTGACACTGCCCGCCGAATAACTCAAAACCACTGCAATTCCAATGTGGGAGGGGCGGTACGACGATTCGACTTGCCCCCTCCCACACTTTGACCCCATTTACATTTCCAGAAACTTCGCAGGCTTTACAGCCGCGCCACTTCGGCAGATGATTTGCACCGCCCCACCCCACCCAATCGAGAGTACCCATCATGAGCAAAAAGCCATCCAAGCATGGCCCCAACAAGGCCAAATCCATCATCGCCCAGCCACTGTTCCGCAGCCGTCAGGAACGTGCCGGCAAGGGCAAAGGCAGCTACCGCCGCGAAGCCTTCCAGTCTAATAGCTGGGAGGCTTCTTACTTTCTGGCTGCCTGAAGGCAAGCGCCCCTCTGGCATGATAAGGTCTGCACCTGATTTGTAATCCCTGGACCTGTGCATGCCCTCTAGTCTTTCCCGTCGTTGGCACCTTCGCCAATTGATCGCTGCCTCCAGCCTCATTCTGCTAGTCGCCTGCGCGGAAAAACCCACCGCCGCCGACGCCCAACCCCTGCCGACGCTCCAGACCGCACCGGTCGCCGCGCCCGCTATCGTGGCCCCGCTGGCCGTGGACAATCTCGATATCCAACCGACCCAGACCTTCGCCGAATGGCAGGCCGGTTTTCGCGCGCAAGCCTTGCAGGCCGGTATTACCGCCGCGGTATTCGACACGGCCTTCGCCAACGTCACCCCCGACATGGCGGTGATCCGCGCCGACCGCAGCCAGCCGGAGTTTTCCCGCCCGGTGTGGGAATACCTCGACGGCGCCCTGTCGCCCGTGCGCGTGCGCAATGGCCAGGCGCTGCTGGTCAAGTACGCCGACATCCTCCAAAGCATCGAACAACGCTACGGCGTCGACCGCCAGGCGCTGGTGTCGGTGTGGGGCATGGAAAGCAATTTCGGCCAGTTCCAGGGCAACAACTCGGTGATCCGCTCGCTGGCAACCCTGGCCTATGAAGGCCGTCGCCCGGCGTTTGCCCAGGCGCAATTGCTGGCCGCGTTGCAAATCATCCAGCATGGCGATATCCAGGCTGACCAGATGAAAGGCTCCTGGGCCGGGGCCATGGGCCAGACCCAGTTCATCCCGACCACCTACAACACCCATGCGGTGGATTTCGACGGCGACGGTCGCCGCGATATCTGGAACAGCCCCGCCGACGCCCTCGCCTCCACCGCGCACTACCTGCAAAGCTCCGGCTGGCAGAAAGGCCAGCCGTGGGGCTTTGAGGTGAAACAACTGCCGGCCAACTTCGACTACGCCCTGGCCGATGGCGGCATCCGCAAGCCGGTCGCCGAGTGGCTGAAGCTGGGTGTCCAGCTGCCACCGGGCGCGAGCATGCCGCCGAACGTCGACCAACTGTCTGCCGCCCTGCTGCTGCCGGCCGGCTACCGTGGCCCGGCGTTCCTGGTGCTGGATAACTTCCGCGCGATCCTCAAGTACAACAACTCGTCGTCCTACGCATTGGCGGTGGGGCTGCTGTCGGAGCGGTTTAGCGGCGCTGGTGTGATTCGCGGTGACTGGCCCAAGGATGAGCTGCCGTTGAGCCGCTCCCAGCGCATGGACCTGCAAACGGCGCTGAGCGCCAATGGCTATGACGCGGGCAACCCGGACGGGATTATCGGCGCCAATACGCGTAAGGCGATTCGCGCGGCGCAACAGGCGCTGGGCTGGCCGGCGGATGGGTATCCGACGGTGAAGTTGCTGGAGTCGTTGCAGAACCGTTAGAGCTGCTTATGGCGGCTACCGCCATCGGGGGCAAGCCCCCTCCCACACTGAAGCGCATTCCAAAGTTGGAACTCGGTCAAATGTGGGAGGGGGCTTGCCCCCGATGCGGTTTCAGAGCTTGAACACCACATCCTGCTCCAACACCACCCGCTGCTCCCCCGCATCCAGCCGCACCAGCGCACCCATCGGCAACGTCAGGTTCGGGTCGCAATGCCCGCTGCGCCAGCCGGACAACACCGGAATGCACAACGGCTCAAAGGTCTGCTTCAGCAGGCGCTCCAGCGCAACACTGTCCACACCCGCCACGTCCCCCACCAACACACCAGCTACTTGGCTCAACTTGCCCGCCAGGCGCAGGTGCGTCAGCAGGCGGTCGATGCGGTAGATCGGTTCGTTGACGTCTTCGATGAACAGGATGATGCCTTCGGCGTCGAGTTCAAAGGGCGTGCCCATGACGGCGGCAATCATCGACAGGTTACCCCCCAACAAGCGCCCACAGGCGATGCCAGGCTCGATGGTGGTCAACGGGTAGGCCACCGGGTGCGCCAATACGCTACCGGCGCCCAGTTGGCCGCGCAGCAGGCTGAACAGCGAAGACTCTGTGGGCTGCTGCTTGTCGCCCAGCAGGTCGGCATTCAGCATCGGCCCGTGGAAGGTCACGAAACCGGCGTAACGGCTGATCGCCAGATGCAAGGCGGTGATGTCGCTGTAGCCTACGAACGGCTTGGGGTAGGCCCGCAGCAGCTCGAAGTCCAGGCTGTCGATCAGGCGTGGCGTACCGTAGCCACCGCGCAGGCAGAAAACGGCGTCGATTTCGGGGTCGGCGAAGGCGGCGTGCAGGTCGCGCAGGCGGACTTTATCGCTGCCGGCCAGATAGCCATCGCGCTCGTACACGCCGCCGAAAATCCGCAACTCGTAGCCACGCGCGCGCATCCATTGCCCGGCTTTTTCCACGTCCAGCGCGGCAGGGCCGGCGGGGGCGATCAAGCCGATAACGCCTTCGGCTCGCAAAGCAGGTACGGCGACGCTCATGCACAATTCTCCCTAATTAGCGCGAAACGAAATGTGGGAGGGGGCTTGCCCCCGAAAGCGGGGTGACTGACACACCGCAATCGGGGGCAAGCCCCCTCCCACATTGGATCTGCGATGTTGCACAGATCTTAAGAAACCAGGCTTGCCTTGACCAGCTTGGCCTGTTCGTCGGCGTGGTACGAGGAACGTACCAGCGGGCCCGACGCGACGTTCTTGAAGCCCATCTTGTAACCTTCCTCGGCGAACCAGGCGAAGGTGTCCGGGTGCACGAAACGCTGCACCGGCAAGTGGCTGCGTGAAGGTTGCAGGTACTGGCCCAGGGTCAGCATGTCGATGTCGTGTTCGCGCATACGCTTCATGACTTCGATGACTTCTTCGTCGGTTTCGCCCAGGCCCAGCATCAGGCCGGATTTGGTCGGAATGTGCGGCATCATCTGCTTGAATTTCTGCAGCAGGGTCAGCGACCACTGGTAGTCCGAACCCGGACGCGCGGCCTTGTACAGGCGCGGCACGGTTTCCAGGTTGTGGTTGAACACATCCGGCGGCTCGGCGGCGGTGATTTCCAGCGCCACGTCCATGCGGCCACGGTAATCCGGCACCAGGGTTTCGAGCATCACGTTCGGCGACAGCTTGCGGATCTCGCGAATGCAGTCGGCAAAGTGCTGGGCACCACCGTCGCGCAGGTCGTCGCGGTCAACCGAAGTGATTACCACGTATTTGAGTTTCAGGTCGGCGATGGCGATGGCCAGGCTTTCCGGCTCGTTGACGTCCAGCGGCTTCGGCCGGCCGTGGCCAACGTCGCAGAACGGGCAACGACGGGTGCAGATGTCACCCATGATCATGAAGGTGGCGGTGCCGCCGGAGAAGCACTCACCCAGGTTCGGGCACGAGGCTTCTTCGCACACACTGTGCAGCTTGTGCTTACGCAGCAGGGCCTTGATACGGTCGACTTCCGGCGAAACCGGGATGCGCACGCGAATCCAGTCAGGCTTTTTCGGCAGCTCGGTGGTCGGAATGATCTTCACCGGGATGCGTGCAACCTTCTCGGCGCCGCGCAGCTTGACGCCGGCTTCCACCTTGGCACGCGGGGCCGGGGCCGGACGGTCGGTGATGTCCAACGTCGGGATCATGGTTTGCACTGCATCAGTAGTCATAATCAGTCGATTCCGCCCGTAAGGGTCGTCTGCTCAGCATAGTCGAGGTGTTTGACGAGCTGCGCGCGCAGCCGGGCACTTACCTCGGCAAATTTAATCGGTGTGGCGTGGTCGCTCAGTTGGGTCATCGCCAGCCCGGCGTAACCGCACGGGTTGATCCGTCGAAACGGCGCCAGGTCCATGTCCACATTCAAGGCCAGGCCATGAAACGAACATCCGTGGCGGATCCGCAAACCGAGGGACGCGATTTTCGCGCCGTCCACATACACACCGGGTGCATCGGGCTTGGCCGCGGCGGTCACGCCGTAACTGGCCAGCAGCTCGATGAGGCAAGCTTCCATGCGGCTTACCAGGTCGCGCACGCCAAAACCCAGCTTGCGCACGTCCAGTAACAGATAAGCCACCAGTTGACCGGGGCCATGGTAAGTCACTTGGCCACCTCGGTCGACCTGCACCACCGGAATATCCCCCGGCAGCAACAGATGCTCAGCCTTGCCGGCCTGGCCCTGGGTGAAAACCGGCGGGTGTTCCACCAGCCATATTTCATCGGGGGCCGAGCTGCCGCGTTCATTGGTGAAACGCTGCATGGCGTGCCAGACGGGCTCATAGGCCATCTGGCCAAGCTCGCGAAAGCCCAAAACGTGCGACATCACAGCACCATGTGCACGAAGCCGGTGGCCCGCAGTTCGCTGTTGATGTTGTAGAGCTGGTCTTGATCAGTCGCAACGATGTGCAACTGGATCGTGGTGTATTTGCCGGTAGAGCTGGAGCGCTCATCCACGCGCTGATCGTTGATGGTCGCGTGCTTGCGCACGATCTCAAGGATCAGGTCTTTACGGCCGACACCGGTATCGCTGATCACCTTGATGGGATAGTCAACCACCGGGAATTCGATCTTTGGCGCCTTTACTTCTTTATCGGTCATGGCGTAACGGCCTCGTAAGCGTAAGCCGTGGCGACGGGCAAAGCCCCGTGTCGGATCAACACGGGGCTTTGCAGGTGCACACAATCAGTTGAACAAGCTGTAGAAGAATAGACGGATGCTATCCCACACGCGGCGGAAGATACCACCTTCGTCGACGGCGTCCAGCGCGATCAGGTCGGCGCTGTGCACCACCTTGTCGTCCAGCTTCACTTCGACCTTGCCGATCACGTCACCCTTGGCAATTGGCGCAACCAGTTGCGGGTTCATGGTCATGCTGGCCGCGAGCTTTTTGAGCTGGCCTTTAGGCATGGTCAGGGTCAGGTCTTCAGCCAGGCCGGCCTTGACTTGCGAGGTTGCGCCTTTCCATACCGGAGCGGTCGCCAGCTCTGCACCCTTCTGATAGAAGGTCTGGGTTTCGAAGAAGCGGAAACCGTAGGTCAGCAGTTTTTGCGTCTCGGCCGCGCGGGCCTGCTCGCTGTTGGTGCCGAATACCACGGCGATCAGGCGCTGGCCGTCACGTACAGCCGAGGACACCATGCAGTAGCCGGCTTCTTCGGTGTGGCCGGTTTTCAGACCGTCGACGGTCTTGTCACGCCACAGCAGCAGGTTGCGGTTAGGCTGCTTGATGTTGTTCCAGAAGAACTCCTTCTGGGAGTAGATCGCGTAGTGCACCGGGTCAACGCGGATGATCGCGCGGGCCAGGATCGCCATGTCGTGAGCCGACGAGTAGTGCTCAGGGTTCGGCAGACCGGTCGGGTTCATGAAGTGGCTGTTGGTCATGCCCAGGTCGGCCACGGTTTTGTTCATCATGTCGGCGAACGCGTCTTCGCTGCCGGCGATGTGCTCGGACAGGGCCACGCTGGCGTCGTTGCCGGACTGGATGATGATGCCGTGCAGCAGGTCGCTCACGGTGACTTGCGAGCCGACCTTGATGAACATGCGCGAACCGCCAGTACGCCAGGCGTTTTCGCTGACGGTCACCGGGTCGTTCTCGCCGATCTGGCCGCGACGGATTTCCAGGGTCGCGATATAGGCGGTCATCAGCTTGGTCAGGCTGGCCGGTGGCAGGCGCTGGTCACCGTTGTTCTCGACCAGCACGTTACCGCTGGCGGCATCCATGAGGACCCAGGCCTTGGCAGCCAGTTGCGGGGAAGCCGGCACCATTTCAACCGCCCAGGCGGCCGGGGTGATGATCAGCGAAAGAAGCAGGCACGTGCGTTTGGCTAAGGTGGTGATGTTCATCCGTCTCTCGAAATTGCTTATGGAAACTTGCCCTCGCGGGCAAAACTTATTCAGACAGCCCGCTACCAGACTGTCACGTGTTCGGTTGCCCGCTCACCCCTTGCCCCTGGGTTTTTATTGTTCAACGAGCCAACAACCACGGCTCAGGCGCGCATGCGAGCCTGAACCATCAATACTTTATTACTCGGCTGTGACCACGCTGGGTTGCCCCAGGTTGGCCATACGCACGCTGTTCTGGACTTGCGCGACTTCGCTCGGCGAGCTGATCGGTCCCATGCGCACCCGGTGCAATGTCTGCTGGTTACGCACGATGGAACTGATGAAAACCGGCGCGTTGACCATACCGCTGAGCTTGGACCTTAACAGTTCCGCCGCATCCGGGTTGGCGAAAGCGCCGACCTGCAGGTATTGGCCACCGGCCAGCGAGGCGCCCGGTGCAGCGTGAGGCACGACCACGGTATCCGGAGCGTGCTGCGCCGGCGGCGGCGTCCACTGTTCGATCTTGCCGGTCGAGGCGGTCACTTGCGGTTGCGCGGTTTGCGGCTCGTTGAGCATCAACGGCGCCGGCTTGCCACGCTGGGCCCAGTACTGGGCCGGGTCGATGCCTTCGACCTTCACGCGCGCGGTACCGGTTTCGGCATAGCCGAGCTTCTTGGCGGCGGCGTAGGACAAGTCGATGATCCGGTCCGAGTAGAACGGCCCACGGTCGTTGACCCGCAGGATCACCGTGCGGTTGTTGTCCAGGTTGGTCACGCGTACATAGCTGGGCAGCGGCAGGGTCTTGTGGGCCGCGCTCATGCCGTACAGGTCATACACTTCGCCGTTGGCGGTGTTCTGGCCATGGAACTTGGTGCCGTACCAGGACGCCGTGCCCGATTGCACGTAGGTCTTGGACTCTTGCAGCGGGAAGTAGCTCTTGCCCAGCACCGTATAAGGGTTGGCCTTGTACGGACCGGTGTGCAGGGTCGGCGTGGCATCCGGGATCTTCGACACGTCGACGTCCCACCACGGCGCGCCGTCTTTGTGCGCGCGGTTGATGTCCAGGCCCGGCTGGGAACGCACCGCGGTGCCGCCGGACTTCTGCGCCGGCCCCCGGCTGGTGGAGCAACTGACGACCAGCAGGGACAACGCGGCGAACGCCACCAGCTTGAGCGGTTGTTTGAACGGCGATACCCGCATTACTTGTTGCCCCGTGCTTGGACCAGCATGTCTGACAGCTGATGCACGGCCATGGCGTACATCACACTGCGGTTATAACGCGTGATTGCGTAAAAATTCTTCAGGCCCATCCAGTATTCCGGGCCGTTTTCGCCTTCGAGGCGGAACGCCGTGACCGGCATCTCGTCGCGTGGCGCATTCTGACTCGACCAGCCCAGCGCCCGCAACTCCCCGACCGTCTTGGCCGGCTCGATGCCCTGGGTCAAACCTTCGTCGGCACGATCACCGGTGACATCGGCGCGCAGCACTACCGGCTCGCCGGCTACCCAGCCGTGGCGCTTGAAGTAGCTGGCCACGCTGCCGATGGCGTCATCGGGGTTGCTCCAGATATTGATGTGGCCGTCTCCGTCGAAATCCACCGCGTAGGCGCGAAAGCTGCTCGGCATGAACTGCGGCAAGCCCATGGCTCCGGCATAGGAGCCCTTGAGGGTCAGCGGGTCGACTTGTTCTTCGCGGGCCAGCAGCAGGAACTCGCGCAGCTCCTTGCGGAAGAAGTCGGCGCGCGGCGGGTAGTCGAAGCCCAGGGTCGACAAGGCGTCGATCACCCGATAGCTGCCAGTGTTGCGGCCGTAGAAGGTTTCGATGCCGATAATGGCGACGATCACCTGGGCCGGCACACCGTATTCCTGCTCGGCGCGGGCCAGCACGGCTTCGTGCTGGCGCCAGAAGTCCACACCGCGGGCCACGCGGGCGTCGGTGAGGAACATCGGGCGGTATTCTTTCCACTGCTTCACGCGCTCGGCGGGGCGGGAGATGGCGTCGAGGATCGCCTGCTTTTTCTGCGCCTCGCGGAACACGCCCATCAGCTGTTCACCGGCAAAACCGTAGTCGCGGGTCATCTCACCGACAAATTCGGCGACCTGGGGTGAACCATCGTAGTCACCGGCCTGCGCCTCTTGCGTCGCGCCCAGCAGCCCAATCAGGCCCATCCAGGACGCATGCCGAGTCGCCCAGCCGCGCATTACTTGCATTGACATCTTCACCTTATTCAAACCTGTGCGATCCATTTGCGATGCGTATGAATCGACATCAAAACCCCAAACGCTGACAGCAATGTCACCAGCGAAGTTCCGCCGTAGCTAATGAACGGCAACGGCACCCCAACCACCGGCAACAGGCCACTGACCATACCGATGTTGACGAAAACGTAAACAAAAAAAGTCATGGTCAGGCTGCCGGCGAGCAGTTTGCCGAACAGCGTCTGCGCCTGCGCAGTGATCACCAACCCACGCCCGATCAACAGCAAATAGATCAGCAACAGCGCGCAAATGCCCACCAGGCCGAACTCTTCGCCCATTACCGCAATAATGAAGTCGGTGTGGCTCTCGGGCAAAAAGTCCAGATGCGACTGAGTGCCCAGTAACCAACCCTTACCAAATACTCCGCCGGAACCGATGGCGGCCTTGGACTGGATGATGTTCCAGCCGGTGCCCAACGGGTCGCTTTCCGGATCGAGGAACGTGAGGATCCGCTGCTTCTGGTAGTCGTGCATAAAGAAGAACCACATGGCCACCGCCACCGGCACGGCGGCCGCCAGCACGCTGAGGATCCAGCGCCAGCGCAGCCCGCCCATAAACAGCACGAACGCACCGCCCGCGAGGATCAGCAACGAAGTGCCAAGGTCGGGCTGGCGCACGATCAGGATAAACGGCACGCCAATCAGGATCAGGCTGATGCCCACGTGCTTGAGCTGCGGCGGCAAGGTGCGCTTTGACAGGTACCAGGCGATGGTGGCCGGCATCAGGATCTTCATGAATTCCGACGGCTGGAAGCGGATCACCCCCGGAATGTTGATCCAGCGGGTCGCGCCCATGGCGTTGTGGCCCATCACGTCCACCACCACCAGCAGCAATACGCCAGCGACATACCCCAACGGCACCCAGCGCGCCATGAAGCGCGGCTCCAGCTGGGCGATCACCACCATCGACAACAGGCCCAGGCCGAACGAGGACGCCTGCTTGATCAGCAAATCCCAGTTCTTGCCACTGGCCGAATACAGCACGAACAGGCTGCCGGCCGCCAGGGTCAGCAGCAGGATCAGCAACGGGCCATCAATGTGCATGCGCTGCAATAACGTCGCGCGGCGACGCATTACATCCTCACTGGAGAGGATGCGGTCAAAATTACTCTTCACTGGCCGTAACCTCGGTGGTGCTTGAAGGGGGGCCGCCATATTCGGGCTTGAGCCTGCCGTCGTCGGCCAACAGCCAGGCGTCCATCACTTGGCGCACCACGGGGGCGGCGACGCCGGAGCCGGACTCGCCGTTTTCGACCATCACCGCCACCACGATTTTCGGGTCGTCGGCTGGCGCAAAACCAACAAACAAGGCGTGGTCACGGTGGCGCTCCTGGACCTTGGAGCGGTCATATTTCTCGCCCTGCTTGATCGCGACCACCTGGGCCGTACCGCTCTTGCCGGCAATGCGGTACTGCGCGCCGATGGCCGCCTTGCGCGCGGTACCACGGGCGCCGTGCATGACCTGCTGCATGCCGTGGTTGACCTTGGTCCAGTCGGACGGGTCGCGCAGCACGATGTCCGGGATCGGGTTGTCATCCACCGGCTTCTCGCCTTCGATGGTCCGGGCCAGGTGCGGGCGGTTCCACAGGCCTTTGTTGGCCACCAGCGCCGTCGCCTGCGCCAGTTGCAAAGGCGTGGCCTGCATATAGCCCTGGCCGATCCCGAGAATCAGGGTCTCACCCGGGAACCACGCCTGGCGGCGGGTCGCGCGCTTCCACTCCCGTGAGGGCATCAGGCCAGGGGATTCTTCGAACATATCCAGGGAGACTTTCTGACCCAGGCCGAACTTGCCCATGTAGGTCGACAAGCGATCAATCCCCAGCTTGTGGGCCAGGTCGTAAAAATAGGTGTCGTTGGAGCGCATGATCGCGGTGTCCAAATCGACATAGCCGTCACCGGTGCGGTTCCAGTTACGGTATTTGTGATCGTAGTTGGGCAGCATGTAGTAGCCCGGGTCGAACACCCGGCTGGAGGCCGTGACCACACCCGCGTCGAGACCGGCAATCGCCACCGCCGGCTTGATCGTCGAACCCGGCGGGTACAGGCCGCGCAGTACGCGGTTGAACAGTGGCCGGTCGATGGAATCCCGCAGCTCGGCGTAGGCCTTGAAGCTGATGCCGGTCACGAACAGGTTGGGGTCGAAGCTCGGCTGGCTGACCATTGCCAGTACTTCGCCGGTCTTCGGGTCCAGCGCCACCACGGCGCCACGTCGGCCGCCCAAGGCCATCTCGGCGGCTTCCTGCAGCTTGATGTCCAGGCTCAGCACAATGTCCTTGCCCGGCACCGGATCGGTACGCTTGAGCACACGCAATACGCGGCCGCGGGCGTTGGTCTCGACTTCCTCGTAACCCACCTGGCCGTGCAACTCCGGCTCGTAGAAACGCTCGATGCCGGTTTTGCCGATATGGTGGGTGCCGCTGTAGTTGACCGGATCGAGGGTTTTCAGCTCTTTCTCGTTGATCCGCCCCATGTAGCCGACCGAGTGCGCAAAGTGCGGCCCTTGCGGGTAATGGCGCACCAACTGCGCCACCACTTCCACGCCCGGCAGCCGGAACTGGTTCACCGCGATCCGTGCGATCTGCTCTTCGGTCAGCTCAAACAGGATCGGCACCGGCTCGAATGGCCGGCGCCCCTGCTTCATGCGTTTTTCAAAGATCACTCGGTCTTCCGGGGTGAGTTGCAGCACCTCGACGATCACATCGAGGATCTGCTGCCAGTCGCCGGAACGCTCGCGGGTCATGCTCAAGCTGAAGCTGGGGCGGTTATCCGCGACCACCACGCCATTGCGGTCGAAAATCAGCCCACGGGTCGGCGGAATCGGTTGCACATGCACCCGGTTGTTTTCCGACAACGTGGAGTGATAGTCGTACTGGATCACCTGCAGGAAATACAGGCGCGCAATCAACACACCCAACAAGGCCACCACCATGACCGCGCCAAATACCACGCGCGCGCGTACAAGACGTGCGTCTTTCTCGTGGTCCTTGATGCGGATCGGCTGGGTCATCGGGAGGGGCGCAGATTATTTGTGGTAAGGGTGCCCGGACAGAACTGTCCAGGCGCGATACAGCTGTTCACCGATCAGAATCCTTACCAACGGGTGCGGCAGCGTCAGCGCCGACAGCGACCAGCGCTGGTCGGCCCGCGCACAGACTTCCGGCGCCAGCCCCTCGGGGCCGCCCACCATGAAGTTGACCGTACGCGAATCCAGGCGCCAGCGATCCAGTTCCACCGCCAACTGCTCGGTGCTCCAGGGCTTGCCGTGCACTTCGAGGGTGACGATGCGCTCGTTGGGGCCGACCTTGGCCAGCATGGCTTCGCCTTCCTGACGGATAAAGCGCGCCACGTCGGCATTCTTGCCCCGGGTATTGAGCGGAATCTCTACCAGTTCCAGCGACAGCTCAGCGGGCAGACGCTTGGCATACTCGTGCCAACCTTCTTCCACCCACTTGGGCATGCGTGAACCGACAGCAATCAGACGCAGGCGCACAGCCGTTCCTTATTCCTGGTCTTTGTTGAGCTTGTCGAAGTGCGCGTGGCCCACTTCCGGGCTGTGGTGCTTGCCGTCGGCGGCACGGCTCTGCTCGGCGCCTTTCCACAGACGCTCCAGGTCGTAGAACTGACGCGCGTTGCTGGTCATCATGTGAACGATCACGTCGTCCATGTCCAGCAGTACCCAGTCGCTGTCGCCCTTGCCTTCTTCACCCAGTGGCTTCACGCCCTGGGCTTTGACGGCTTCGCGAACCTTGTCGAGCATCGCGCCGATCTGGCGGTTGGAGGTACCGGTGGCGATGATCATGAAGTCGGTGATGCTCTGCTTGTCGCGTACGTCCAGCACCTGAATGTCCTGGGCCTTAACGTCTTCCAGAGCGGCAACGGCCACTTTCACCAGCTCTTCGCCAGCCAGTTCCGGGCCAACGTGGGCCTCGACCGGCAGCGGTGCGCTTTTGAAGGTGCCTTTGCGCTTAACTTTGCTTACGTCTTTGTTCGTCATAAAAAACTCGTTTTGCTCATATGTTCGGGCGCTTGCTGCACGAATGTTCGTGCGTTCAAGCGCGCCTTTTCAGTTCGACGCACGGTAAAGCCCGTGCGCATCGATGTAGGCCAGGACCGCGTCAGGCACCAGGAAACGTACCGACTTACCGCTGGCCAGCAGTTGACGGATCTGGGTGGCGGACACCGCAAGCGGGGTCTGCCAGACGAATGCAATATTCCCGTTCGGCCCGGTCAGGGCCAAGGGGTCACTTACCGACCGCGCGGCCAGCAGGTTGCGCAAGGCATCCGGCGGTTCGCTGTCGGCATCCGGGCGTTGCAGAACCAGGATGTGGCAATGCTGGAGGAGTTCCTCCCAGCGATGCCAAGAGGGCAGGCCGCAAAATGCGTCCCAGCCCAAAAGCAGAAACAACTGGTCATCTACGGCCAACTCGGCGCGTATCAGCTCCAGGGTGTCGACAGTGTAGGACGGTTTATCGCGTTTGAGTTCGCGGTCGTCCACCACCAGCGGCGGTATGCCGGTTACGGCCAGGCGCACCATTTCCAGGCGCTGTTGCGCTGACACCTGCGGCGTGTCGCGATGCGGCGGCCGCGCGTTGGGCATCACGCGCAGCTCATCCAGCCCGAGGGCATCCGCGACTTCCAGGGCACTGCGCAAATGGCCGATGTGCACGGGGTCGAAAGTACCGCCGAGCAGCCCGATGCGTTTAGCCATCAAGTGCGCACATGACCGTCGCCGAACACCACGTACTTCTCGCTGGTCAGGCCTTCCAGGCCAACCGGGCCGCGGGCGTGGAGCTTGTCGGTGGAAATGCCGATCTCCGCGCCCAGGCCGTACTCGAAGCCGTCGGCAAAACGCGTGGAGGCGTTGATCATCACCGAAGCGGAATCCACTTCGTTGAGGAAACGCCGGGCATCGCTGAAATGCTCGGAAACAATGGCGTCGGTGTGCTTGGAGCCGTAGGTGTTGATGTGTTCGATGGCTTCGTCCAGGTCGTCGACAATCTTGATCGACAGGATCGGCGCTGTGTATTCGGTGTACCAGTCCAGCTCGGTGGCTTCGATCACGTCCGCGCCCAGCAGCGCACGGGTACGCTCGCAACCGCGTAGCTCCACGCCCTTGTCCCGGTAGATGGCAGCCAGCGGCGGCAGCACGCGATCGGCAATGCCTGCGTGCACCAGCAGGGTTTCCATGGTGTTGCACGGGGCGTAGCGGTGGGTCTTGGCGTTGTCGGCGATGCGGATCGCCTTGTCGATGTCGGCGGCGATGTCGATGTAGACGTGGCACACGCCGTCCAGGTGCTTGATCACTGGCACCTTGGCATCACGGCTCACGCGCTCGATCAGGCTCTTGCCACCGCGCGGCACGATTACGTCGACGAATTCCGGCATGGTGATCAGCGCGCCCACGGCCGCACGGTCGGTGGTTTCCACCACCTGCACCACTTCGGCTGGCAACTCGGCCACGGCCAGGCCCTGCTGGATGCAGGTGGCAATCGCGCGGTTGGAGTTGATGGCCTCGGAACCGCCCCGCAGGATGGTGGCGTTGCCGGACTTGAGGCACAGGCTCGCGGCGTCGATGGTCACGTTCGGGCGCGACTCATAAATAATGCCAATCACGCCCAGGGGCACGCGCATCTTGCCGACCTGGATGCCGGACGGCAGGTAACGCATGTCGCGGATTTCACCGATGGGGTCAGGCAGCTTGGCGACCTGACGCAGGCCTTCGATCATGTCGTCGATGCGGGCCGGGGTCAGCGCCAGGCGGTCCAGCAGGGCCGGCTCCAGGCCATTGGCGCGGCCGTTGGCCAGGTCCAGTTCGTTGGCGGCAGCCAGCTCGGAGCGCGAAGCATCCAGAGCGTCGGCGGCGGCCAGCAACGCACGGTTCTTCTGCGCAGTGCTCGCACGGGCGATCAACCGCGAGGCCTGACGGGCAGCGCGACCCAGGCGGGTCATGTAGTCAAGAACGGACTCAGTCATGGTCAGGGAGTCTTGGCAAAGAGGAAAGCGGCAGATTATAGCTGTGACGCAGCGCGACTGACAGCGGTGAGGGGCGGATGGTCGAAATGAACTGTAAAAACCTGGGGTTCAGCGGTAATTAAGGTGGGAGTTGTTATTATTCGGTCACATTTAGCCGTATTTACCTCTGACCGCCATGCCCCAACTGCCCTCCAGCGCCCTGCCCGACTGCTTCTTCGACCGCGATGCGCAACTGCTCGCGCGTGAACTGCTCGGAAAAGTCATCCGTCATCGAGTCGGTGAAACCTGGCTTTCGGCGCGAATTATTGAAACCGAAGCCTATTACGTGGCCGAAAAAGGCAGTCACGCTTCACTTGGCTACACAGAAAAGCGTAAGGCTTTGTTTCTGGATGGTGGCCATATCTACATGTATTACGCCCGTGGCGGTGATTCGCTGAACTTCAGCGCTCAAGGCCCGGGCAATGCCGTGTTGATCAAATCGGCTTATCCGTGGGTGGACGAAATCTCCGGCCCGGCCAGCCTGGCGCAAATGTTATTGAACAACCCAAATGCCGATGGCAGCCCGCGCCCCACGCAGAAACTGTGTGCCGGCCAGACCCTGCTGTGCAAAGCCCTGGGCCTGAAAGTGCCGATGTGGGACGCCAAGCGCTTCGACCAGGAACTGCTCTACGTCGACGACGTGGACCAGGCGCCGACGCAGATCATCCAGACCACCCGCCTGGGCATCCCCAGCGGGCGTGATGAACACTTGATGTATCGCTTTGTCGATGCTGGCTATGCGCCTTATTGCACGCGGAACCCGCTGCGCCGGGGCCAGGTCGAAGGGCGGGATTATTTTTTGATTTGAACAGTGAAGCCCGCAGCGCAACAGTTCCAATGTGGGAGGGAGCTTGCTCCCGATGGCGGTGTATCAGTGAAGGAGTTTTGACTGACCCACCGCCATCGGGGGCAAGCCCCCTCCCACAATTGATCTCCAGTGTTTCGGGTTATGGATTACCAAGAGGGAGTGACGTTTTATGGGCCAATGGCTCGATAGCATTACCGGCTGGCTGACCGTTAACCCGCAGTGGCTGGCGGTGGCGGTGTTTATCGTCGCGTGCGTGGAATGCCTGGCCATCGCCGGGCTGATCGTGCCGGGCACGGTGTTGCTGTTTGCCATTGCGGCGCTGGCCGGCAGCGGCGCGTTGTCGCTGAGTGAAACCTTGCTGCTGGGCTTTCTCGGCGGGCTATTGGGCGATGGTGTTTCCTACTTCCTCGGGCGACATTTCCATCAAAACATCCGGCGCCTGCCCGGCCTGCGTCACCACCCGGAATGGATGAATGGCGCGGAGTCCTACTTTCACAAGTACGGCATCGCCAGCCTGTTGGTCGGACGTTTCATCGGCCCGCTGCGCCCCATGCTGCCAATGGTGGCGGGCATGTGCGACATGCCGTTCCCGCGCTTTGCCGCCGTGAGCGTGCTGGCCGCCGCCGGCTGGTCGGTGGCCTATCTGCTGCCGGGCTGGGCGACCGGCGCCGCGTTCCGCCTGCCGTTGCCGGAAGGTTTCTGGCCGGAAGCGGGGATTGTCGCCGCGTGTCTGGCCGTGGTGGTGGGGCTGAGTTTGAACAGCAGCCTGCGCGGCCATCGCCGCACCACCATGTGGATCGGCTGCGCCAGCCTGGTGTTGTTGATCGCGCTGTTTATCGGCTACCCGCACCTCAACGATTTCGACCAGGGCCTGAGCGCGCTGGTGCAGGAGCATCGCAGCCCGTGGCTGGACGAGGTGATGGTGCGGATCACCCAACTGGGTGAGTTCAAGAAGATGTTCGTCGCCAGCGCCGTGTTCACCGGCCTGCTGCTACTGGCGCGGCAATGGCGGCATGCCGTGTTTGTCGGCGCCACCCTGGCCGGGGCGGCGGTGATCAATACCGGCACCAAGCTGTTTTTCGCACGTGGCCGCCCGGAAATTCTTACAGACCCGTTGACCAGTTTCAGCATGCCCAGCGGCCACGCCTCCGGCGCGTTTGCGTTTTTCCTGGCGTTGGCAGTGTTGGCCGGGCGCGGGCAACCCACGCGACTGCGCCTGACCTGGATGCTGATGGGCTGCATTCCCGCAGCATTCATTGCCCTGTCGCGGGTTTACCTCGGCGCCCATTGGCCTTCGGACATTCTGGCCGGCACGCTGCTGGCAATGACGGTGTGTGCGTTCAGCCTCGCCGCAAGCCAGTACCGCAGCCCGCTGCCGGCGATGTCGCAGAAAACCTGGTGGTTACTGTTGCCGGCGCTGGTGGCGGTGCTGAGTTTTATCGCCCTCACCGGCACCTCCCACGCCCTGCTGCGTTACGCCTACTGAGTGAAGAGCTCGCCTTGCAGCTCGTCGAGCAGCATCTGGATCGCATCCAGGCGCTGCTGGGGGTCGTCGAGTTGCAGCAGGTCGAGCTTGTCGGCCTCGGTGAACGGCAGCAGATACGCCAGCTGATTGCCCAGGGCTTGCTGGCCATCGGCGTGGGCGTCCATGTCCAGCGAGGCGACCATCGGGTGTTCGGCCAGGGCCTGGAGCAAGGCCAGCAGGTCGGCGTCTTCCTCTTCCAGTGGCTGGTCGGGCAGTTCTTCCAGCCACTGCACCTCGGCCACCAATAGCTGGTCTTTCTGCACCCCGGCGTCACGCACGCGAAAGCGCCGGCCACCTTCGACACGAATCCCCAGCAGGCCGTTGTCCTGCTGCTTGAAATCGCGGATCAACGCTTCGCAGCCGATCAGCGCGTAGCCGTCCGGGGCCATGCCCACTTCCCGGCCGTCGAGGATGCACACCACCCCGAAGCTTTCGCCCTTTTTCATGCAGCGGCTGATCATGTCCAGATAGCGCGCCTCGAACAGCTGCAGGTCGAGGGTGCAGCCAGGGAACAGCACGGTATTGAGTGGGAACAGCGCCAGACTCATAAAGGTTTCCTTAAACCTGGTTTAAACAATCACCGACACAGCCAGCGGCAGGAACACCGCCGTGGCCACGCCCATCAGACTCATGGCCAGCGCTGCAAAGGCGCCGCATTCTTCGCTTTCCTGCAGGGCCACCGAGGTGCCGACGGCGTGGGCGGTCATGCCCAGGGCCATGCCGCGCGCTTCGGGGCTGTGCACACCCAGGCGCGACAGGTACGCCGGGCCGATCATCGCGCCAACCACCCCGGTGATCAGCACAAACACCGCCGCCAACGCGGCCACGCCGCCGATCTGCTCGGCCACCAGCATGGCGATCGGCGAGGTCACCGACTTGGGCGCCATGGTCATCAGCATCATGTGTTCGGCGCCAAACCACCACCCCAGCAACACACACAGGCCGGTGGCCAACACGCCGCCTACCACCAGCGTAGTAAAAATCGGCCAGAACAATTGGCGAATCCGCCGCAGGTTCAGATAAAGCGGCACCGCGAGGGCCACCGTCGCCGGGCCGAGCAGGATGCCCATGATCTCGGTGCTCTTGCGGTACTCGGCATAACTGAGGCCGCAGGTGAGCAACACGCCGATCACCAGCAGCATGGACACCAACACCGGCTGCAGGAAAATCCAGCGGGTTTTCTCAAAGCCCGCGAGCACCAACTGATAAGCGCCGAGGGTGATGCCGATGCCGAACAAAGGGTGATGAATCACGGCGGTCCACGCGCCCTGCCAGTCGAAGATCATTGATCCTTCTCCTTGCGCTTGACCATCTGCTGCATCAGCACGCCGACAAAGCCCATGGCGATCACCAGCGACAACACCAGCGCGCCGACGATGGCCCAGAAGTCGGCGGCGATGTCCTTGGCGTAGACCATCACCCCCACGGCCGGCGGTACCAGCAGCAACGGCAGGTAGCGCAACAGGCTGCTGGCGGCCAGGCTCAAGGGCTCGCCGACTTCGCCGCGCCAGACCAGGAAGCCCAGCATCAGCAGCAGGCCGATGATCGGCCCCGGCAGCACCGGCAACAGCAAATGGTTGATCGCCGTGCCGATCAATTGAAACAGCACCAGCCAGGTCAGCCCACGTAACAGCATCCGTTCTCCCCCCTTTCAAAACCCGCCCGCATTATAAGCACGCCCGCCCTATGCATCGGCATTCGCCAAAAGCATGGTGGGTTGACCGAGCCTGTTGCCCATGATGATCTACATTGGTTCTCTGTAATCCATAAAAACAGCATTGATGAACCAAGGAGAGACGTAATGCCCTATGTACCCGTAGCGCAGCTCAAAGATTATGTCGGCAAGGAACTGGGACGTTCCGAATGGCTCACCATCGACCAGGCCCGCATCAACCTGTTCGCAGAAGCCACTGGCGATCATCAGTTCATCCACGTCGACCCGGTGAAGGCCGCGCAAACGCCGTTTGGCACCACCATCGCCCACGGTTTCCTGTCGCTGTCGCTGATGCCCAAGCTGATGGAAGACATCCTGATCGTGCCCGAAGGCCTGAAGATGGCGGTCAATTACGGCCTGGACAGCGTGCGCTTTATCCAGCCGGTGAAGGTCAACTCCAAGGTGCGCCTGAACGTGACGCTCACCGACGTGACCGAGAAAAAGCCCGGCCAATGGCTGCTCAAGGCCACCGCCACCCTGGAGATCGAAGGCCAGGAAAAACCTGCTTACGTTGCCGAGTCGTTGTCGCTCTACTTCGTGTAAGCCCATGCCTGTGGTGGGGATATAAACCTCACCACAGCGTATGTAAATTTATGTATGAGACTCGCAGCTGCGGCATACTCGGCGCTCAATTATCCGGATCCCGCTATGCGCCCACTCGCCCCCCTTGCCCTTGCCCTGTTGCTCACCGCTTGCGGAGACGGTGAATCGCTGTTGCCGCCCGATGCGCGCCTGCCCGATGGCGGCCGTTACCGGGGCGATGTGGTCAATGGTTTGCTGCAGGGCCAGGGCCGCGTGGACTACCCCAACGGCAGCTGGTACGCAGGCCAGTTCGACAAAGGCCAGTGGCACGGCGCGGGCGAATGGCACGGCAGCAACGGCGAAGTCTATAAAGGCCAGTTCCAGCAAGGCCTGTTCGACGGCCAGGGCAGCCTGACCACCGCCGGCAGCCACTACGTGGGCGGCTTCAAGAACGGTCGACGCAACGGCGAAGGCACCCTCAAAGAGGGGCAGATGACCTATCGCGGCGAATTCAAGGACGACCAGTATTCCGGCCTCGGCCGCCTGGAGCTGGCCGACGGCAGCCAATACCAGGGCCAGATCGCCCACGGCAAGCCAAATGGCGAAGGCCAGCGCAACGACGACAGTGGCAACCAGTTCAGCGGGCACTTTGTGGACGGCCAGCTGGAGGGCAACGGCACCTTCAACAGTGCCGACGGCGACATCTATGTGGGCCAGTTCAAGCAAAACCAGCTCAACGGCAAGGGCCGCTACGAAAACGCCGACGGCGACGTGTGGATCGGCCAGTTCAAGGAAGGCGCGCTGAGCGGTAAAGGCGAGTTGATTGGCGTGGACGGCAGCCATTACGTCGGCCAGTTCAGCGACTGGCGCTTTACCGGCGAAGGCCGCCTGAACCTCACCGACGGCAGCTTCTATATCGGCGGTTTCGACAGCGACAGCTACCAAGGCAAAGGCACCCTGGTGCTCACCGACGGCACCGTGCAGGCCGGCACGTGGGTCAACGGCATGCGCGTGCGTGACGCCGACGGCAAGCTGCTGCCCGACCCGCTGGAAATCGGCGTGCTGGCCCAGGGCCGTTTGCTCGATGCGGCCCTCGCCGCCGTGCCTGCGTCCACCCCGGCCGTGGAGCTGTACACCCTGGCCGTGGCCGGCGACGGCAAACAAAGCGTGTTTCTGCGCGAAGCCGATTACGTCAGCAATATGCTCGCCACCCGCTTCGGTGCGCGCGGGCAGATCCGCCTGGTCAACCACCGCGACCACATCGCCGACCGCCCTCTGGCCACCCGCGAAAGCCTGCGCCGCGCCGTGCAGACCCTGGCCGAGCGCACCGGGCCGGAAGACCTGGTATTCATCTACCTGACCAGCCACGGCACCCACGAACACGAACTGGTACTCGACCAGCCGCGCATGGAGCTGGCCGACCTGCCCGCCGATGAACTGGCCGCCGTGCTCACACCGCTGAAAAACCGCGACAAGATCATCGTGATTTCCGCCTGCTATTCCGGCGGGTTCATCCCGGCGCTGAAAGACGAACGTACACTGATCATGACCGCCTCGCGCGCCGACCGGGTGTCCTTCGGTTGCTCCGAGGAGGCCGACTTTACCTACTTCGGCGACGCCCTCTTCGCCCAAGCCTTCAACCAGACCGACGACTTGCAGCAAGCCTTCAAGCTCGCGCAACTGCATGTGGCCGAACGCGAACAGGCGGACAACTTCGAAGCCTCCGAACCGCAGATCTGGGCCCCCAAGGGGGTGATCGCCCACTGGCAACTATTACGCAAACAGCAGGCACGAAAGGCGCTCGAAAGCGTCTCAATGAATAGCAAGGAAGCCAAAGGCAACTAAGCTGTAATGTGTAACAAGGGGGAAACACCATGTACCTGACACCTCAGCATATCTTGCTCGCTGGCGCCTCTGGCCTCACCGGCGAACACCTGCTCGACCGCCTGCTCAACGAACCCACCGTGACCCGCGTACTGGCGCCCAGCCGCAAGCCGCTGGCCGAACACCCGCATCTGGAAAACCCGGTGGGCGACCCGGCGGTGTTCCTGCCGCAACTGAGCGGCCGCGTGGATATCGCCTTCTGCTGCCTGGGCACCACCATCAAACAGGCAGGCTCCGAAGCCGCCTTCCGCGCTGTCGACCTGGACATGGTCGTGGCCTTCGCCCGACGTGCCCGGGACATGGGCGCGCGGCACCTGATCGTGATCAGCGCGATTGGCGCCGACCCGAAATCGTCGATCTTCTACAACCGGGTCAAGGGCGAAATGGAGCAAGCGCTGAAGGCCCAAGACTGGCCGCAACTGACCATCGTGCGGCCCTCCTTGCTGCTGGGGGAACGCCTGGAGCCGCGCCTCGCCGAGCAATTGGCCGGGCCGCTGTCGCGGTTGATTCCGGGCAAGTACCACGGCATTGAAGTGTGCGAACTGGCCCGCGCCATGTGGCGCCTGGCGCTGGAAGAGCAGGATGGGGTGCGGGTGGTGGAGTCGGATGAGTTGCGCAAGCTGGGTAAATAAGCCTCAACGCAAAGCAAAATGTGGGAGGGACGGTGCGACTGGGGTTAAAGCCCGCCCGTGGCGTTGAAGCCAACCCCCAGCACCGTCAACACCGACAGCGGCAGCAGCAATGTGTCGAGCAACGCACTGGCCGGCAGGTCTACACCAGGGTAGCTCGGCGCTTCGGCACCAAACCGGTCCTTGGCGCAGCAACCACCGTTCATGGCATACAAATCCAGCCGCGTGCCGGCGTACACCACCGGCGCGCCGGGCTGGGCGGCGTCCAGGGTGCGCGCGGTGGCGCAGCCGGTCAGGTGCAGCGCCAACACCACTATAAGCGCCTTATTCATCGCTGCTCAAATGATGCTCGCCCCAACGCGGCAGCATGTCCTGGGGGATATTCAGCAGGTTGAGAATCCGCGCCACCACAAAGTCCACCAGGTCATCGATGGTCTGCGGCTGGTGATAGAAGCCAGGGGATGCTGGCAAGATGGTCACGCCCATGTTCGACAACTTGAGCATGTGCTCCAGGTGAATGCTCGAATACGGCGCCTCACGCGGCACCAGAATCAACTGGCGACGCTCCTTCAGGGTCACATCCGCCGCGCGCTCGATCAGGTTGTTGCAGGCCCCGGTCGCAATCGCCGACAGCGTACCGGTGGAACACGGCACCACCACCATCGCCGCCGGCGCGCCGGAGCCGGAGGCCACCGGCGACATCCAGTCCTCTTTGCCGTAGACCTTGATCTGCCCCGCCGCCGCACCGGTGTATTCGGTGAGGAAGGCCTGCATCATTTGCACCTTGGGCGGCAGCGCCACGTCGGTTTCCGTCGCCAACACCAACTGCGCGGCCTTGGAGATCAAGAAGTGCACCTCGCGGTCCTCGCGCACCAGACAATCGAGCAGGCGCAGGCCATACGGCGCGCCGGATGCGCCGGTCATCGCCAGGGTGACGCGTTCCGGGCCGCTCATTTCAGTGCCTCGGCCAATTTTCCGTGCAGGCCGCCGAAGCCGCCGTTGCTCATCACGACCACGTGGGTACCGGGCTTGGCCTGATGCTTGACGTGTTCGATGATGCCCTCGATCGAATCACACACCTTCGACGGCACGGTGCACAGCGCCGCAATCGCCGGCAGGTCCCAGCCAAGGTTGGTCGGGGCGTACCACACCACCTGATCGGCATCGTTGACGCTGTCCGGCAGCCCGTCGCGGTGGGCGCCAAGCTTCATGGAGTTGGAACGCGGCTCAACAATCGCAATGATCTGCGCATCGCCGACCCGCTTGCGCAGGCCATCCAGGGTGGTAGCAATGGCTGTGGGGTGGTGGGCAAAGTCGTCGTAGATGGTAATCCCATTCACGTCGGCGACCTTTTCCATGCGGCGCTTCACGCTCTTGAACGCGCTCAATGCGGCAACGCCCATCGACGGCACCACGCCCACATGCCGTGCCGCAGCCAAGGTCACCAAGGCATTGGCGACGTTATGCTGGCCGGTCATGTCCCAATCAACGATGCCCTGGGCCACGCCTTCAAACAGCACTTCAAACCGGGAACCGTCTTCACTGAGCAACTTGACCTGCCACTGCCCGCCGGCGCCGGTGGTTTGCACCGGGGTCCAGCAGCCCATCTCGATCACGCGCTGCAACGCCGGCTCGGTGGTCGGGTGGATCACCAGGCCTTCGCTCGGGATAGTGCGCACCAAGTGGTGGAACTGGCGCTCGATGGCCGCCAGATCCGGGAAAATGTCGGCATGATCGAACTCAAGGTTATTGAGGATCGCCGTACGCGGGCGGTAGTGGACGAACTTGGAGCGTTTGTCGAAGAACGCGCTGTCGTACTCGTCGGCTTCAATCACGAAAAACGGCGTGTCACCCAGACGCGCCGACACCGAGAAATTCTGCGGCACGCCGCCAATCAAAAAGCCCGGGCTCATGCCCGCATGCTCCAACACCCAGGCCAGCATGCTGCTGGTGGTGGTTTTGCCATGGGTGCCAGCAACGGCCAATACCCAACGGCCTTGCAGCACATGGTCGGCCAGCCATTGCGGGCCGGACACATAAGGCAAACCTTTATTGAGTACGTACTCCACCGCCGGGTTGCCACGGGACATGGCATTGCCGATCACCACAAGGTCGGGCACCGGGTCGAATTGCGCCGGGTCGTAGCCTTGGGTCAGCTCGATACCCTGCGCCTGGAGTTGCGTGCTCATGGGTGGGTAAACATTGGCATCGGAGCCGGTAACGTGATGGCCCAGCTCTTTGGCCAGCACCGCCATCGAGCCCATGAACGTACCGCAGATACCGAGAATATGAATGTGCATAGTCGACCTCGTAAAACATCGAGGCAGGTTAGCGCAGGGAGGGGCAAATGGCACTCTTTAGGAGTCAGCGTTTATGGGTGAGCCTTCAATCCAGCAGTTCGGGGACGCAAAAATGCCGATGTATCCGATCAGACCGCGTGCACGCGACCCGATCGAATACAACAGCATGGGTCCTCAAGGCTGTGTGCTGCTGGCAGGCCAGAAGTCAGTCACGGGGTAAAATGCCTTATTGCGCTGCCGCTTTTATTTTCAGCGTGACCTGTTTAGAGACGTCGGTAATAAAAGCCAGTTTGGACTCGATAACTTTTGCGCGCACTATAATGTCCGGATCTTCGCTACGCGACACCGAGAACGTAGTTGGAATGCCGTATTTATCGGCCAACGCCACAAAGTATTGCCCGAGGCCATTGGTGATTGACTCCAGAGAAGTCATACGCTCTTCGTTTGATTTAAGAGCCAACTGAAAGTCGGGCTTGACCTGGTCTTCTACATTAAGTGTTTTCAGCGTGTTGACCGCCGTGAACACGTCATCTTGAACCTGGTCTACCGCTCTTGCCTCGGCAAGACCTTTTTTAAAGATAGCCTCCGGCGAATCGGCGAATGCCTTTTTGATTGTTTCAATAGTGGTGTTTGTGATCACCCCAGTAGCGGCAGTGACGCCACTAGCAAACAACGCCACTTTATAAGGTGACGCAGCAGGTTTAAGTGCGTCCAAATTCACATCAGCAGCAGCCGCAGCCTCATTAAGCTCTTCGCCTGACTTTTTAAGACTAGCGCTGGAAAATTCGTCAACGGCTTTGCCATTCACCGTTGACGCCGGGATCTCAAAGGTCGACGTAAAGGTTTTCGGTGTAACCTCCACCACCTCTTCCTGCCCAAGCTTTTTGGCATAGTCATCTGTTGTCTTGAGACTGCCTTGCTCTGCAACAAAATCCTTATCAAATTTAGTCGCGCCCGCCCCCAGCGAGCGAGAAGTACCCGCCACTGCGACGTTGCCGCCCTCAGGCGCCTTGACACCTTCCGGAGCCTTGATGGTTGCTGGAAGACCCAAACCCGCTCTATTAAAAAGCTTACTAAAGCCGCGCGGCACTCGCTTTGCACTAACGTCTTCTGCGACAAACATTTCAGGCTCTAGAGACGCCGCCCTGCTGCCAGTGTTTTTTTCAGCAGACTCGGAACTGCGGGCGATTGAAGGCGCCAGGTGTTCAGGCGAAGGTTTACTTACAGTCTCAGGATGTAATTGTGGCTGAGAAAAATACCACTGTGATGCGGGAGAGTTGATACTTGTCATATAAGTCACCTAATGATTAATTTGCATTAGGAAGCCATCCATTTCCTCCACTATATATGTGACAAAAGCCTCTAAAAAGTTCCGATAAATTTACCAACCGGAAAAAGCTTACTGCCAGACAACTATATACAGCCACAAACTCCGAACAACCATCACGCAACCGCCTGAACAACTCCATATTGTGTCAACTGTATTCCATACGGTGTTTTTGTTACAAGATTATAGATATACCACGCACCGTGCAGAAAAATTGCGGTAACGGGCCCCATTTTCTCTGAACGACCAAGACGCTTATAGTAAAAGTCACTGACGACGTCCTTATGCTTATAAAGCTTCTGCGCATCATGATTTTTAATACCAATCGACAACCCCGACTGCACTTTTGAGAGCAAATTGCCGCCTAGGCGTCCGGCTTCGCTTAGTCCATCGCCGATATTTTTTGGCGCCTTAAAAACATCGTCAACCCCTAAGGAGGAGCTTAACCCTTTGACAAACCCGGAGCTGATCGCTTTAAGGGCGCCTCGGCCAGACTTTAAGGCAGTGGCAAAGCCTTTTGCACCCGGAATAAGAAACCCCAATGCATCAAATCCGAGGTCAAAAATCGCGCCTGCAACGTTCCCCTTAATGGCGTTCATGACGCCATCATAAAAAGGAGCAAGGCTAAGAAAAAGCTCAGTCAATTTCTTGTTATTTATTATTTCCTGCTCACGTTGAGTAACGCCTTTCAATCCACTCCTGCGACCCTCTTGACCATAAGTAAAAAAATCGCTGACGGTTTTACCCATGGCTAAATTTCTTGTGGAAAAATAGCTACCCGAGATTGGCTTTACCGAATCAATTGGAACGTGAGCCGAAGCACGATCTGTATGGGTAGAACTTAATTGCTCGACCAGGATTCGTGAGCGTGGTTTCTCACCTTGTGACGGCTGACCATAATAAGGGTTCGCATCAAAATTGAGTTCATCGCCGATGCTATTGTTCGGCTTACCACTTGAATCAGGCCTCTTCCACTCTGTTTGCGGGCGATTCACGAGGGGCGCTTTCAATCCGGGCTCTTTGATGATTTTTGATTGCCCCGGCAAGTAGCTGTAATAGTGGATATCCCCATTGCCTCGATCTGCCTTGATCAGTACGCCTTGGCGCCCGGTCAACTGCAAAGTCTCTTCCAGGCTAGGCTTGCTGCTCACATACTTTTGGGTTTCATGACCTCCGGCTTTACCAACAACTTTTTTATCGTAAGGCTTGCGCACTGAATAGAAACTGATGTCCGAGCCATCAAGAATGTTTCGATCCGCCACAGGCAACAGTGAAACATGGTATCGGAACATGACATTTATCGCGATCTCACGCCGAGCCTTATACTTTTCGAATAAGTCATCAAACTTTTTATTAATATCCGCTAACAAATAAAATTTGCGCGTCATCACGGGATGAAATGGGTACGTTTTCTCATCGCGCGACTCCCAGGCCTTTTGGCCCAGGTGCCCAGACATGTAGATGTCCAGTACCGAATAATATGTAATGTCCGGCCAAACTTCGTGACTGTCTTTGATAACCTTCTTTTCAAAATCTATATCACTGCCATAAATCCTCTTCAACTCTTGGAGCGCCAATTCTTTTCGACTGACCGGCTCAGCATTCAAGGCCTCTGACGCCAACCCCAATTCACCTTGCTGTTTGACCATTGCGTTCGCCGCCACGTTGTAATCGTCGGCGGAGTAAACTGAGTTCTCCTTCGCACGGATAACCCCATTGGCCACTGCCCAGTCGAGGACCGGCGCACGCCTGACTTCCTCCAGGTCTGCTTGCCCCTTATCTGAAACCGGGACTGTTTGACCAAATACCATCACTTGGCTAAATGTCATATTGGCCACAGCACCCGGCACCCTCTTCTCAATACGCAACGCCTCAATGGTGTAGTTGGCCCACGTATGAGACCCATAAACCAGGTTAGGCGGCATATCTTTTGTCAGAAGCTCTGGCGCCGATATCGACAACAACAGCCGCGCCGTAATCGGCGCCATTTCAGCCCCGACCCGTCCCTCTAGATGACGCGTAAAGCGGCCGATAATCTGATCGGCCGTCGCACCGATATTCTGTTGACCATACAAGCTATAGCCACTCAGGTTATGACGCCCCGCCCCGCCCATAGAGTCAAACTCGAGCGCCAGTGCCGCGCTCACAAACTCATTGCTGCTGGTAGCTGTTTCAACCCCTCCCAATTCAACCTGTATTTTCTTACCCAGCGCCCTGGCTTCAGGCGTTCGAATAAGCTCATTCAGTGCGGTTTCGGGGTCAGTGCTGATCACCTTCCTGATGTTGTCGGGAAGGCAATTTATCAGTCGACCAAACAGGCTCTGGGCCGCTGGCCCGTCCTGGCCCTGCGGCGCAAGATCAGGGTTCAACGTCTTCCACCGCTCGACTATTTCTATCAGTTTTTTCTTCGTGTTAATGCCCAAGGTGGTGCTCTCAGAGAGCCGAGTCAACGGCAATGCGCCACCGCCGCTGGCATGAGGCGCCCTGTGGACAAGGTCGAAAGACAACATGTGGGCCACGTTTAACGCACCCGCAGCATTTCCTGGCACGTTCATCTCGAGTTGACCGACCAGCCTGTCGGCGCTGATCTCTGAACTCGGCCTTCTGCGGCTCTTGAGCCTCTTGGCAATCGCAGAGCGTGGATCAAGAGGTATCTTGACCTTGCTCAAGTCGATCTTGCCATCGGCATCGTCGACCTGGGATTCCAGTGCGGTGATGAGCGCATGGGTATTGATGCTGTCACCCAACCTCTCCTCATGCTTAGCGAATTCCTCCGGCGATCTCAGCGCCCCATAGGGATCGGTCGGAAACTCGAAGTGCCCTTTTTCTACATAACGCTTGTGAAAGCTCGACACTTGCTCAGGGCTCAGCTCAAAAGGCCGCAGGTAAAACGCGCCCACTACTCCCCATGGCAGATCACCTTTTGGTAAGACGCCGCTTAATATTTCTCCAGGCCCCGGGGCAATTCGCCGAGCGGCTGCCAAGACTGCTCGCGACACCTCGGCCCAGCCAGAATCGTCCGAAAGAGAAAAGGTCTTCCACGCATTGCCAACAACGGCGGTCATCTCTGCGCGGGAGGGGCTGAACTTCATGCTCGTGGTATCCACCCCCTGTTGCTTGGCCCAGGCGGTAAACGCCGGGCTGCCGAGCGCATCGTCCAGCAGGCCGCGCCAACGCCCTAACGTGGAATTCGGGGGTACCGGTACATCCGGCGGGGTGACTGACGTTCCAAAGAAGAGATCATGCAATGTGGATCCGAATGCACTCGCCACTTGGGCATCTGCGGCAGCACGCGTTTCGAGGGTGTCAGGCGGTGGAGCATCACGCTTTTGTCGAACGCCGTTGCCATGAGTGCCTGGAAAAGCCGTCGAGGTGCCTGGCACTGTGGCCGGCTGCTGCGCAGCAGGGGCCGCCTGGGCAGGCAAGCGGGAATTAATTCCAGAAGCTGTAGGAAAACCAGAAATATTTGTCATTCAAACACCTCAATGTAAAAGCAGTAATTCCCTGCTCCTACATTGAGTGGCTGGAGATTCTACAAAGCGTGCACCAGACGACTTACAAAGATGCGACAGAACATTGCATCTAATGCGCATTCGTACGAAATAACACCGATCATTGACGGGTAATTCCATGCTTGCGCAATTTGCGATAAAGGGTGTTGCGACTAACCCCCAACTGCGTTGCGGCGTGCGTCATATGCCAGTGCTGCTGCTCCAGCGCGTCAAGCAAGGCCAGCCGTTCAGCATGCTCCAGCGGCAGGTCCAGCGCCTTATCAACCGTTTGCGGTTGGGATCGGCGAATGATCGCTGGCAGGTCTTCAGACGTAACCCGCCCCTCCTCAGCCAGCGCCGACAACGTACGTAACACGGTGCGCATCTGCCGCACATTGCCCGGCCAGGTAAACGCCAATAACTGCTGGCGCGCAGCAACATCGAGCAGCACTTTCTGCGGCGCGGATGCGTCCTCCAACAGAAAATCCAGCAACTGGGATTTGTCACTGCGATCGCGCAGCGCCGGCAATGAAACTTCCAGCCCATTGAGCCGGTAATACAAATCCTCGCGAAAGCTGCCGCCCTGGATACACCCCAGCAAATCACGATGGGTCGCACTGATGATGCGCACATCGATTGCCTGGGGCTCACCGCCGATGGGCACTACCATGCGGTCGTCCAGCACTCTTAATAGCCGGGTCTGCAGGGCCAGCGGCATGTCGCCAATTTCATCCAGGAACAAGGTGCCGCCATCGGCTTGTTGCAACTTGCCTTGCATACCCTCCTTGCGCGCGCCGGTAAAACTGCCGCCGCGATAGCCGAACAGTTCGCTCTCGATCAGGCTTTCCGGGATGGCGGCACAGTTGAGCGCCACGAAGGGTTTGGCGGCACGCTGGCTGGCGTGGTGCACGGCCTTGGCAAACGCCTCTTTGCCGGAGCCGGTTTCGCCGTTGATCAATAACGGCACGTCGCGCTCGAAGACCCGCAGCGCTTTACGGAAATCATTTTGCAGGGCCGGATCGCCCATGCAGATGCCCGGCAGAGGTTGCCGCTCGGGTTGCGGCTGGGCGATGGGTGCCGGCAGGCTACGCACCTGGCCACGTAACGCAGCGAACAGCTGCCGGCCATCGCGCGTGCGCAGTGGCCAACTGGCCGTGGCATTCGCGCTGGCGCGCCCCAGCAGTTGGTCGAGGCCGCAGTCGAAAAGCGCCTCCACCGGTTGCCCCAGCAAGCCTCCACGGGCCTGGCCCAGCAGGTTCAGCGCGCTCTGGTTGGCCGCGCAAATCCGCCCTTCGCCATCGAACGCCAACAACCCTTCACTGAACAGGCCCACCGACTCGGCCTGCAGGTGAAAGCGCAGCAGCCAGTGCTGTTCAAAGTGACGCAGGAAGTAACAACTCTCGATCATCTTCGCCGACAGGTTGACCAGCGCCATGGTGTGGAACTGGCTCTGGCGCGAAACGGCTTCGCGCGCCGAGGACACATCCAGTACCGCCAGCAATTCGCCGTGGGGGTCGAACACCGGGCTCGCCGAGCAAGTCAGCCCGATATGACGGCCGCGAAAATGTTCATCACGATGAATCGTCAGCGACTGACGCTCGACCAGGCAGGTGCCGATGCCGTTGGTGCCTTCCCGGGCCTCACTCCAGTCGGCGCCCAGCCACAGCCCGGCGCGCTCGAAAATCCTGCGCTCGGACGGCGCGGTGACACAGTTGAGGATCACCCCGCGCGCATCGGTCAGCAGCACGGCGTGGCCGGCGCCCGAGAGCTGTTGGTGCAGGCTGTTCATCTCATTGCCGGCGATGCTCAACACTTGTTGCAGACGCTCGCGGCTTTCCAGCAGGCGGGCGTGTTCAAGCACGGTGGGGGCGATGGTCTGCGCGGGGTCGAGGTGGTAGTCCTCCAGGCAACGCAGCCAGGAGCGCGCGATGGAAGGATCGCTGGAGGGATCGCGGCCGCGCGCCACCGTGAGGACCTGCTGGGCATGGCGACTGAAATGATCGTTATGCATGTTCTTATTATTCTCCCTGCGTGAGAACAGCCAGCATCCCCCAGCCAACCGGCCATTGCAATCCCAGGCCGACCCGCCGGTCACGGGCTGTACCGTTTATGGCACAAACTGTCACAGAACCTGTATCGACCCCGACACAGCAACGCCTCGCAACACACCTCAACCCCTTGATTTACCTGGGCGGCAAAGCGGTGGCCCAACCTTTGCTCTACGCTTTACCAAGCGCAGCAACAGCGCTGCACTCCAATAAACATAAAAGCCAGGAGATACCCACCATGCGTTACGCACACCCCGGTACTGAAGGCGCGATCGTTTCGTTCAAGGCCAAGTACGGCAACTACATTGGTGGCGAATTCGTTGCGCCGGTCGACGGCAACTATTTCACCAATACCTCGCCGGTCAACGGCAAGCCTATCGCCGAATTCCCGCGCTCCACTGCCAAAGACATCGACAAGGCCCTCGACGCCGCCCACGCCGCCGCTGATGCCTGGGGCAAGACCTCGGCTCAGGACCGCTCGCTGGTGCTGCTGAAGATCGCCGACCGCATCGAGCAGAACCTCGAACTGCTGGCCATCACCGAAACCTGGGACAACGGCAAGGCCGTGCGTGAAACCCTCAACGCCGACATCCCGCTGGCCGCCGACCACTTCCGCTACTTCGCCGGTTGCATCCGCGCCCAGGAAGGCACCAGCGCCGAAATCAACGAACACACTGCGTCCTACCACTTCCATGAACCCCTGGGCGTAGTCGGGCAGATCATCCCGTGGAACTTCCCGATCCTGATGGCTGCATGGAAACTCGCGCCAGCCCTGGCCGCCGGGAACTGCGTGGTACTCAAGCCCGCCGAGCAAACGCCGCTGGGTATCACCGTGTTGATGGAAGTGATCGGCGACCTGCTGCCACCGGGCGTGCTGAACGTGGTGCAAGGTTTCGGCAAAGAAGCCGGCGAAGCCCTGGCCACCAGCAAGCGCATTGCCAAGATTGCCTTCACCGGCTCCACGCCTGTGGGCTCGCACATCATGCATGCGGCGGCCGAGAACATCATTCCGTCCACCGTTGAGCTGGGCGGCAAGTCGCCGAACATCTTCTTCGCCGACATCATGAAAGCCGAGCCGACCTTTATCGAAAAGGCCGCCGAAGGCCTGGTGCTGGCGTTCTTCAACCAGGGCGAAGTGTGCACCTGCCCGTCCCGCGCGCTGGTGGAAGAGTCGATCTACGACGACTTCATGAAAGTGGTGATGAAGAAGATCGAGCAGATCAAACGCGGCGACCCGCTGGACACCGACACCATGGTCGGCGCCCAGGCGTCCGAGCAGCAGTTCGACAAGATCCTCTCCTACCTCGAAATCGCCAAGGGCGAAGGCGCACAGTTGCTCACTGGCGGCAAGGTTGAGCAGCTCACCGGCGATATGGCCGGCGGCTATTACATCCAGCCGACCCTGCTCAAGGGCACCAACGAAATGCGCGTGTTCCAGGAAGAAATCTTCGGCCCGGTGGTGAGCATCACCACCTTCAAGGATGAAGCCGAAGCCCTGGCCATCGCCAACGACACCGAGTTCGGCCTCGGCGCCGGGGTGTGGACCCGCGACATCAACCGCGCCTACCGCATGGGCCGCGCGATCAAGGCCGGCCGCGTGTGGACCAACTGCTACCACCTGTACCCGGCGCATGCCGCGTTTGGCGGTTACAAGAAGTCCGGTGTGGGCCGTGAAACGCACAAGATGATGTTGGATCACTACCAGCAGACCAAGAACCTGCTGGTGAGCTACGACATCAATCCGTTGGGCTTCTTCTAACTAACACCCCCTCCCACATTTGAAATGCAATCAAATGTGGGAGGGGGCAAGCCCCTTCCCACATTTGGATCTTCATAAGTACTTGCGAATTGCATTCGGCACACAGAGGCCGAGTTAAAAAAATAACAATGAAAGGTACTTTCCCATGCCTAGCGAACCTACTGGATCCTCCGTCGACTTCGAAAAAGTCGACTCTCAATACTTCCAACAACGCGAACTCAAAAAAGGCGCAGCCGGCTGGGTGCTGCTGGTCGGCCTCGGCGTTGCCTACGTCATCTCCGGAGACTACGCCGGCTGGAACTTCGGCCTGGCCCAAGGCGGCTGGGGCGGCATGTTCCTCGCCACATTGCTGATGGCCACCATGTACCTGTGCATGTGTTTTTCCCTGGCCGAGCTGTCTTCCATGATTCCTACCGCCGGCGGCGGCTACGGCTTCGCCCGCAGCGCCTTCGGCCCCTGGGGCGGGTTCCTGACCGGCACCGCCATCCTGATCGAATACGCCATCGCCCCCGCCGCCATCGCGGTGTTTATCGGCGCGTATTGTGAGTCTCTGTTCGGTATCGGCGGCTGGATGATTTACCTGGCGTTCTACATCATCTTTATCGGCATCCACATCTTCGGCGTCGGTGAAGCCTTGAAGCTGATGTTCGTGATCACCGCCGTCGCCGCGATTGCCTTGGGCGTGTTTCTGGTGGCGATGGTGCCGCACTTCAACGTCGCCAATCTGCTCGACATTCCGGTGACCGAAGCCAAGGGCGCCAGTACCTTCCTGCCGTTCGGTTATGTGGGCGTGTGGGCGGCGATCCCCTACGCCATCTGGTTTTTCCTCGCGGTCGAGGGCGTGCCGCTGGCCGCCGAAGAAACCAAGAACCCCAAGCGCGACCTGCCGCGCGGCCTAATCGGCGCCATTGTGGTGCTCACCAGTTTTGCCCTGCTGATTCTGGTGATCGCACCGGGCGGCGCCGGCACCTACGCGCTGATCAAGTCGGGTAACCCGTTGGTGGAAGCGCTGGCGCTGTCCTACGGCGGTTCGACCTGGATGGGCAGCTTCGTCAACCTGGTCGGCCTGGCGGGCTTGATCGCGAGCTTTTTCTCGATCATCTACGCCTATTCGCGGCAGATCTTCGCCTTGTCCCGTGCCGGCTACCTGCCGCGCAAACTGTCGCAGACCAACAAGAGCAAGGCGCCGGTGCTGGCGCTGGTGATCCCCGGCATCATCGGTTTTGGCCTGTCGCTGACCGGCCAGGGTGATTTGCTGATTCTGGTGGCGGTGTTTGGCGCCACCATTTCCTACGTGCTGATGATGGCCGCGCACATCACCTTGCGCATCCGTCGCCCCAAAATGGACCGCCCGTACCGCACACCGGGCGGCATCTTCACCTCCGGCGTCGCCCTGGTACTGGCCTGCGTGGCCGTGGTGGCGGGCTTTCTGGTGGATCCACGGGTGGTAATTGGCGCTGCGGTCATCTATGGAGTATTAATTGCTTACTTTGCTTTCTACAGCCGGCATCACTTGGTAGCAGGCACGCCCGAAGAGGAATTCGCGGCGATCCAGGCCGCAGAGGCCGCCTTGCACTGATAGCCGTAAACCTCGACGCGGGCGTCTGCTTGCGTCGTCAAGGAGACACTGTATGGCAAGCTTTTCCCACGCGGTGGGTGCACAGACCTACCGCTTCGACAGCCTCAAGGACGTGATGGCCAAGGCCAGCCCGGCGCGCTCCGGGGATTTTCTCGCCGGGGTCGCCGCGCAGAACGACGGCGAGCGCGTGGCCGCACAAATGGCGCTGGCTAACATTGCATTGAAGCACTTCCTCGAAGAAGCGCTGATCCCCTACGAAAGCGATGAAGTCACCCGGCTGATCATCGATACCCACGATAAACAGGCGTTTAGCGTCGTCAGCCACCTCACCGTCGGCGGCTTTCGCGACTGGCTGCTCAGTGACGCTGCAGACGAACATTCCCTACGCGCCTTGGCGCCCGGGCTTACACCGGAAATGGCTGCGGCCGTCTCGAAGATCATGCGCGTGCAGGACCTGGTGCTGGTGGCGCAGAAGATCCGCGTAGTCACCCGGTTTCGCGGCACCATGGGCCTGCGCGGGCGCCTGTCGACCCGCCTGCAACCCAACCACCCCACGGATGAACCGGCCGGCATCGCCGCGAGCATTCTCGACGGCCTGCTCTACGGCAACGGCGACGCCATGATCGGCATCAACCCGGCCACCGACAGCATCGCCTCGATCTGCGCCATGCTGGAGATGCTCGACGCGATCATCCAGCGCTACGAAATCCCCACCCAGGCCTGCGTGCTCACCCACGTCACCACCTCCATCGAGGCGATCAACCGCGGCGTGCCGCTGGACCTGGTGTTTCAGTCGATTGCCGGCACCGAGGCGGCCAACGCCAGTTTCGGCATCAACCTCAATGTGCTGCAGGAAGGTTACGAGGCGGGCTTGAGCCTCAATCGCGAGACCTTGGGGCAGAACCTGATGTATTTCGAAACCGGCCAGGGCAGTGCCCTCTCCGCCAACGCGCATTTTGGTGTCGACCAGCAAACCTGCGAAACCCGCGCCTACGCCGTAGCACGGCACTTCAAGCCGTTTTTGGTGAACACGGTCGTAGGATTTATCGGCCCCGAGTACCTGTACAACGGCAAACAGATCATCCGCGCCGGCCTCGAAGACCACTTCTGCGGCAAGCTGCTCGGCGTGCCGATGGGCTGCGATATCTGCTACACCAACCATGCCGAAGCCGACCAGGACGACATGGACACCCTGCTGACCCTGCTGGGGGTGGCCGGGATCAACTTCATCATGGGCATCCCCGGCTCCGACGACATCATGCTCAACTACCAGACCACCTCATTCCACGACGCCTTGTACGCCCGGCAAACATTGGGTTTAAAGCCGGCACCGGAATTTGAACAGTGGCTGGCGAAAATGGGCATCTTCACGCAAGCCGACGGCAAGGTGCATTTCGGCAACAGCCTGCCACCGGCCTTTCGCCACGCCCTGGCGCAACTGGGATGAAGGAGCCGACCGTGCAACCAGACCTGCCCGACAACCCGTGGCTGGAACTGCGCCGCCTGACCCCGGCGCGTATCGCCCTGGGGCGTACCGGCACCAGCATTCCCACCAGTGCCCAACTGGATTTCCAGTTCGCCCACGCCCAGGCGCGCGACGCCGTGCACCTGCCCTTCGACCACGCAGGCTTAAGCAGCCAACTGGCCGAACGCGGGCGTGACAGCCTGTTGCTGCACAGCGCCGCCCCTGACCGGCATAGCTACTTGCAACGCCCGGACCTGGGGCGGCGTTTGAGTGATGACTCGGCGCAAACCTTGCGCGAACACGCCCAGGCCAATCCGGGCGGCGTAGACCTGGCAATTGTGGTGGCCGATGGTTTATCGGCGCTGGCCGTACATAAACATACGCTGGCGTTTCTTACACGCATGGAGGAACAGACCCACGCCGAGGGGTGGTCCCTGTCACCGGTGATTCTGGTGGAACAGGGCCGTGTGGCGGTAGCGGACGAGATCGGGCAATTGCTCGGCGCCAGAATGGTGGTGATCCTGATCGGCGAACGGCCGGGGCTCAGCTCGCCGGACAGCCTGGGCCTGTATTTCACCTACAACCCCAAGGTCGGCCTGACCGATGCCTATCGCAACTGCATCTCTAATGTACGTTTAGAGGGCTTGAGCTATGGCATGGCGGCCCATCGTTTGCTGTACTTGATGAAAGAGGCGTGTCGCCGGCAATTGTCGGGGGTCAATCTGAAGGATGAAGCGCAGGTACAGACCATCGAATCCGATGATCCGGACTTGATGAAAGGAAATTTCCTGCTCAGCCCACCCACTGACTGATACCCGCACGATTGCGCTTTTTCGCCTCTTTAGGCAGCATCAAGTCACGGCCGCTCGCGTGGTCATCCCCCTATGGAAGTTGAGGCCTGGCATGCGGATTACTCAAGCGACCCTGGAACACCTGGACCTGTTGACCCCGTTGTTCGTCAAATACCGCGAGTTTTATGGCGCGCTGCCCTTTCCGGACTCCTCGCGGGCCTTTCTGGAAAAGCGCCTGCGCCGCAAGGAATCGGTGATCTACCTGGCCCTGGCCGATGATGACGACAAAAAACTGCTGGGCTTTTGCCAGCTGTACCCGAGCTTTTCATCGCTGTCGCTCAAGCGCGTTTGGATCCTCAACGACATCTATGTAGCCGAAGATGCGCGCCGCCAATTGGTGGCGGACAACCTGATGCGTACCGCAAAAAAAATGGCCAAGGAAACCCACGCCGTGCGGCTGCGGGTGTCCACCAGCAGTGACAACCTGGTGGCACAGAAGACCTACGAGTCCATCGGCTTTCGCGAAGATACCGAATTCAAGAACTACACCTTGCCGATCAGCGAAGACTGACTTCCAGGCACTGTAGACCCCCTGTGGGAGGGGGCTTGCCCCGGTACAAACCGGGGACATCGTTTACATTTCTAACCGGGGACATGGTTTACAGGTTAA
>NZ_CEEDDZ010000012.1:0-220754 GCF_979253585.1 Pseudomonas sp. AC463
GTCCCCGCCACGGCCCCCTGCCCCCCCTGCCTCGAAGTCAAAACCGCTGGAGTTGCCGCCGGCGCCGCCGTTCCCGCCCTTGCCTCCGTTGACGCCACTGGCGCCACCGCCCCCATAGATATAGTCATTGTTGGTCAGCGTAAAAGAACTGCCAGAAACACCAGCACCACCGGCAGCGCCTGTACCGCCGCTGGCACCGGTGCCACCAGCGCCTCCGGCAGCAGCAAGACCACCCACCCCACCCGCTCCGCCATTCCCGGCCGAAAGCACGGATGAGCCCTGTCCGCCGAGTACGCCGCCATTGTTGGTGAGCGCGAAGAAACTCCCGCTGACGCCATTCGAAGCAGCGGTTGCGCCAGCCAGGTAGGTGCCGTTTTGCCCGGCGCCACCTGTGCCACCGGCACTGCCATCGGTCGCATAACCTGCGTCTGCGGCCCGGCCATTGAACCGGCCTGAAATCGCGGTGGCCAGCGTGCCGACGTTGGTCCCGTTCAATACCAGGGCACTGCCGCTACCGGCCAGGCCCGCGCCCGAAATGGTCAATGGCGCCGTCACATTCAACGTCGAGTTGTGGAGTACCGGGACATCCGAGTTGAGGGCAATGCTTTGGATACCTGGGTTGATCTCCAGATACCCCGCCTGGTCCAACCCTTCACGCAACGATCCCGCGCCCGAATCGGCGTCGGTGATGACGAGATAACGCGGCGCCGCCATCGCGCCGGTCGCCATGCTCAGCGACAGCAACGCCAGCGGCCAGACCACGGCTTTACGCGGCCCGGTAGAAGCGCGGGCGCACGTTTTCGACGTCGCCACTTCGGACACCACCTGCAATGCACCCTGGCTACGGTTCCATACCAGCCGAAAAACGCCCTTGTTCATCTCTACCGCTCCGTTTCTTTCAAGTCGTACAAGGGCGGTTCATTGAATCCGGACCCATTGAGTGTTGTGCCGCCGCCGATTCAGCGGCGCGAGCGGCGGCACTTTATCACTCAATTGATATCATAGCGCCACCATTCGGCGCACTGGCGCATGCCTCAAGGCTGCTTGCGATACATCCCCGTCAAATATTCCGGAAAGTCCGGCGCCGAGTTATGCTCGATCACCGCAAAATTCTTCACCAACTGAATGTGATAAGGCCCTGCACGGCCGCCCGCCTCGGGTTCGCGCACGATGATGAGGTTTTCGGTTTCCATCGGCACAGTCAGGTGGGTGGTGACGATGACCTTGTCGGTGCCGGTGTCTTTGAGCGTGAGGGTGAACTCCGCCAGTTCCCTGCCCTGGGCGTCGCGTTCAGGGAGGATTTTCAGGTCCAGGTCGCCGTCGCGGTCGAGGAAGTCGTCACGCATCTGGTAGTGGCCGTCGCGCTGGTCGCGGGCGACGTTGTCGATTTTTCCGAAGTCGGGTTCGCGGTATTCATCGCGCAGCTGGATCGCCATTTCACGGGTCGGCCCCTTGACGGCGCTGAGCCAGGTGCCGGTGTAGTCCTGCTTGATGTGCCAGACGCCGGTCTGATGCCCGTCGTCGCTGTATTCGTGCAGGTACAGGAAGGATTCGTCGCCATACTCGCCGCGATTGCCCACCAGCTTGATCAGCTTGCCATTGCCGTTCCTGGTGTAGCGCAGCTCGCCGATCATCACGGTGCCCTGTTGCTGGTACCAGAGTTCCACCGGGATCTTGCCGTTAAGCGTGCCGACCAGCCGCTGCGGGTCTTCATTGACCGGGCCCTCGAGCCTGGGCGTTTCCAGCCATTGACCGTCTTTCCACTCACCGGTGGTGCGCAGCATGTAACCGGCGGGCATGCTGTCGTTGGCGTCGCCATCGGTCGCCGGCACCTGTTCCTGGGTGTATGAACTGAGCTGCACCAGGTCGCCGTCGCGCATCTGCCAGATGCCCGAACGCGTCCAGCAGCAACCCCGGTCAACTTGCGTTTGGAGCGTGCCGTCCTTTGGATTGACCAGGAACATCCCGCCGAAGTTTTCGTTGGCCAGGTCGGTCAGGGGGCGGTTGAGCACCCACTGGGTTTTCTGCGAGTCTTGCAGGTACACGTCGTAGTTGAACTGGAAGTCCTTGTCGGCACCGTCGCCGTTACGGATCGCCAGGTCCTGGCGGCCATCACCGTTGATGTCGGCGAAGTACAACAGGCCGTACTGCCCCACCAGGTGCCCCTCGTCGGTTTTGCCGTGGCGGTCCAGCGGTACGTTGCCCGCCGGGGTTTCCAGTTGCTGGAGGATCGCCAGCGTGGTTTTGTCACGCACGGTGATCAGCGCGCGGGTCAGTTCGCGCAAGTCTTCGGGTACTTGCGGGAACAGCACTTCGACCAGGTAGTGGCCGCCGGGGTCTTCGACCGAGAACGAGCGGGGTTCGGCCATGGCCGGGGCGGCAAGCGCCGTGGAGAGCAACGCAGCGCTGACAAGCGAACGCATTCAAAGCATCCTTGCTGAAATTCGGGGGCGGCAGTGTAGCCTGTGTTTCCGAACAAATCGCTGTTTGGCGGCACGCGTTGACTGATATGTTTCGTGCCTCAAAAAGCCCAGGGACCTGCCATGGAACCGTTAGCCACAAACGCTGCGTTGATGATCATCGATATGCAACAAGGCATGGCCCAACCAGCACTTGGGCGACGCAACAACCCCGACGCCGAAGTGCAGATGCGCCAACTGCTCGAGGCCTGGCGCCAATCGGCACGGCCCATCGTGCATGTGCGACATATTTCCCGCACGCCCGGCTCAGTGTTTTGGCCGGGCCAGCCGGGCTGCGAGTTCCAGGCCGCGCTGCAGCCGCTGCCCCATGAACACGTAGTGGAAAAAAACGTCCCGGATGCCTTCACCCACACCGGGCTGGAGCGCTGGCTGCATGCGCGCGCGATCCGGCAGATAGTGATCGTTGGGGTGATCACCAACAACTCCGTCGAGGCCACGGCGCGCTCGGGTGGCAACCTGGGCTTTGAGGTGATCGTGGCGGCGGACGCCTGCTACACGTTCGACCAGACCGATCTGTCCGGGCGCCTTTGGCCGGCGGAGGATGTGCATGCGCTGTCGCTGAGTAACCTGGCGATGGACTATGCCAAGGTGGTGGAAACTGCCCAGATACTCACTGGTTGCGTTACACCAAAGGTTTGAACGCACCCGCTTGCTCCAACATCTCCACCAGCGCTTCTGGCCAGACGATTTCCTTCGTCGAACGCAACTGCTCGGCAGACCACCAATGATGATCCGCCATCACCTGAGTCTCTGCCAGCGTCCACTCAGCTCTGGAAAGCTCAGTGCTGACGGTGTGAACCAAGAAGTAGTGTTCAACCGCGAGCACCGTCTCACCGCTGGGCAGCATCAAGGCAAAACTGCGCTCTGCAATGGGCGCTGCCACAGCATTCACCTGCATACCGGTTTCCTCGCGCAGCTCACGGATGGCCGCCGCCTCGAAGGTTTCCCCCGCCTCCACGCCCCCACCTGGCGTCGCCCAGTAGTTGCGCCCGGCTAATGCACCGTCTTTATGCACGAACCTGAATAGCAGCACCTCATGGCAGGGGCTGATGACCAGCAGGCGTGAGGCCTTTCGTTGACGCATGAACTCTATTCCTTGCTTGATAAAACGTGTTGATGGGTCTGCAGGTAGGCGGTCAACAACAAGGTGGTCTGTTGTTCCAGACCGGCCTCGAAGGCAGGCGACGCATTGCCTTCGAGCAGCGTGCGCACCGGGCCGGCGATCGCGCTGAAGGAAATGGCCGCGGTCAGGTGAGGGTCGTCAAAATGCGCATCGGCGGCGGTCGCGAGCATTTCTGCGATCACCGCCACCACGCGCGTATTGACCCGAGCGACTAACTCAGCGCCACCCCGCTCGCCCGCGATGGCATACAGAGCTTTGGAAATGCCCTGGTCGCGCAGTTTGGCGGCGACCATCGCCGACACCAACCCGGCCGCCATTTCAACCACCGGCATGCCATGATGGCGGGCACAAGTCTGCTCCACAGTCTGGGCGAACCGTTCCAGGTGTTTCTCCAATACGGCGGCGAGCAAGGCGTCGCGGTTGGGGTAGTACTGGTAGACACTGCCCACCGAAATGCCCGCCCGCTCAGCCACGCGGGTGGTGGTGCAACGCACCAACCCCTGCTGGATCAAAACCTGAATAGTTGCCTGGTGCAGCGCCTCGACAGTCACCGCTGAGCGCGCCTGAACCGCCGATTTTCTTGGCTTCAATGAGGGTTTGGGAAAGCTCATGGAATGCGAATTCCAATATCTGAAGGATCCTTCATATTAGAGCCTTACTCAGTTGAAGCAAGGGCGACGCACATGACACGTTTGACAACTAGCGGCACATTCACCCTCGGCGACCGCCAGGTCAACCGCATCGGCTACGGCGCCATGCAGCTGGCAGGCCCCCATGTGTTCGGCCCGCCCAAGGATCGTGACGCGGCACTGGCCGTGCTGCGCGAGGCCGTCGCAGCCGGTGTGAACCATATCGACACCAGCGACTTCTACGGGCCCCACGTCACCAACCAGATCATCCGTGAGGCGCTGCACCCTTATCGGGATGATCTCACCCTCGTCACCAAAATCGGTGCCCGTCGCGACAATGAGGGCGGATGGCATGCCGCCGCGTCAAAAGAGGAACTGACCCAGGCCGTACACGACAACTTGCGCAACCTTGGGTTGGACGTGCTGGATGTGGTTAATTTCCGCTGCGCATATAACCTGATGGGGCCGGGCGAAGGCTCAATCGAAGCCTCATTGACCGCGCTTGCCGAGCTACAACACCAGGGGCTGGTACGCCATATCGGCATCAGCAACGTCACGCCGACGCAAGTCGCCGAAGCGCGTGCCCTGGTCAAGTTCGTCTGCGTACAGAACCTGTACAACATCGCCCATCAGCACGATAACGCCTTGATCGACGACCTGGCCGAGGACGGCATTGCCTATGTGCCGTTCTTCCCATTGGGTGGTTTCAACCCGGTGCAGTCTTCTACCTTGTCCAGTATTGCGCAGCAGTTGGAGGTGACGCCCAAACAACTGGCGCTGGCGTGGTTGCTGCACCGTTCACCCAATATCCTGCTGATTCCCGGCACTTCGTCGGTCGCTCATTTACATGAAAACCTGGCGGTGGGGGAACTGGAATTGTCGGATGACGTGGTGGCGCAGTTGAACGCCATCGCCGGTTGAGGTCTCAGCCCAGCAACTGCGCAATAGCCTTGCGCAGTTGCCCATGCACGTCTTCTGCATACGGCTGCGCATTGTTCCAGTCATAAAACCAGGCCGGCATCCGGCGTTTGTCGTCCGGCTCCGAGGCGTAGCGCGGGAACAGATGGCAATGCAACTCGGGCTCGGAATTACCCAGGATTTCGTAGTTCATGCGCAACGCGCCGGTGGCCTGCAACACGGCGTCGCCGAGGCGCGCCATGTCCAGCAGGTAGGTAGCACGGGCCTCGGTGTCCAGGTCGTTCAGACTCGCCACTACCGGGTCGGGCAGCAACAGGCAGTAGCCTGGTAGAAACTGCACATCCCCCATTACCGCCCAGCCGGAAGCCATGCGGCAGATGACTTTGTCGTTGGCGCCGTTGCGGGCCAGTGCTACGCGTTCCATGATCAGCGCCACGGCGTGTCCTTGATTAAGCAGAGTGGGAGCGGCATCTTAACGCGCTGCAACTCGATTTCCAGCACTGGAACCTGACCATGCGCATTGCCTGCCTGCACACCGCCGCCAGCAACATCGCCGTGTTTGACGCGGCCGCCCAAGCCTTGGGGATCGGCCCGCAAGTGCTGCGCCATGAAGTGCGTGCCGACCTCTTGGCCGCCGCCGAACAGGTTGGCCAACTGACGGCCGAGATCGCCGCGTCAACCGCATCGGCGCTGCTCGCGCTGGCGCGGCACGCGGAGGTGGTTGTCCTAACCTGCTCGACGCTGGGGCCGGTGGTTGAAGGGATCGCCACCAGCACGCCGATCCTGCGCACCGACGCAGCACTGGCCGCTTCAGCCGTCCAGGCTGGCGGCAAGGTCGTGGTGTTGTGTGCGGTAGAGACGACCCTTGAACCCACCTCGCGACTGTTCCGCGCGGCGGCGTTGCACTCGAATGCGACCGTCGAGGTGCAGCTGGTTCCAGGGGCGTGGGGATTGTTCAAAGCGGGTGACATCGACGGCTATCTGGCAGCTGTCGCCAAGGCCGCCGATGCCGCCTACACAGCGGGAGCGTCAAGAGTTGCGCTGGCTCAAGCATCGATGAGCGGCGCGGCCGCTTACGTCAGCGCAGGCCCACGCCCGCTCACCAGTGCGCTGGCCGGTCTTGAAGCCGCCGTGCGCTCAGTTGAGAACCCGCTCAAGGTAGGCCTCCAGAAGGTCGACCTGGGCTGACGACACAATCGCCCCGACATACCCATCGGGACGTACCAGCACCCAATCACCGATCGCCAGCCCATAGGCGCGTTGAAAATGGCCCTGGTCGTCGACCAGTTCACCTTGCGCGCCGAATGCATGGACATGCAGCCCGGGCCGTGGCGCTACCAGACCGCGGTTTACGCCGTAGCCCAGCAGCGTCCAGTGCGGGCCCTGCATAAGGTTGAACAGACGCACTGCTTGCCCGGCGGCGCCGCGGATCGGTGCATCCGGCGCGCGGTCGCCGGCAAGGAGTGTGGCCGCACGCGTTGGATGTGCCAGGGCCAGCGAGGACTGCGGGTAGCCGATATCCAACTGGTGCACTTCCCTGCCCCGGCGCATCTCGCCCTTTTTCATCTCGCCCAGCAACTGAGTCGACAGCCCGAGCACACTCGCGGCGACAGGGCGGCGCTCTTCCTCATAGCTGTCGAGCAGTTCATCCGGCGCACCGTTGATTACGGCGGCCAGCTTCCACCCCAGGTTATAGGCGTCCTGCACGCTGGTATTGAGCCCCTGGCCGCCAGTGGGCGGGTGGATATGCGCCGCGTCGCCCACCAGCAATACCCGGCCAACCCGGTACTGGTCGGCCAGGCGCGCATTCATACTGTAGGCCGACGCCCAAGCCACGGCATGCACCTGTATGTCAGCGCGGCCGGTGCGCTGGGCAACGATTGCGGTCAGGCCCTCGGCGCTGAAATCGATGTCGGCATCCGGCGCAATCGGCCCCTGGATCTGGAACAACTCGGTTCCGGCCAGCGGGCAGAGGGCAATCTGGCGCTGCATGTCGCCTTCGCCAAAGCGGTGCCAGTGGTCGCGTGATAAACCGCTCAACACCACATCGGCGACCAGCGCGCTGACGCCCAGGGTCTTGCCTGGAAAGCCGATATCAAGCGCATGCCGCACCAAACTGCGACCGCCATCGGCGCCGATCAACCAGCGTGCGCGAACGCGCTCTTCACCCGCCGGGCCCACTAGCTGGGCAGTGACGCCCTCCTGGGCCTGCACAAAGCCCACCAGCTCACAGCCGAACTCAGGCTGATGACCCAACTCCAGCAGGCGCTCGCGCAGCACCCGCTCGGTCAGAAACTGCGCCAGCATCAACGGTTGTTGATACGGTTCGGCCGGCGTCGGGGCCTGGGCTTCGATGAAATCCGCATCGCTGTAGCTGCCATCGTCGCGGTAGCGCCGCTCAGTCGGATAGACTCCCCCCAGTGCCACCAAACGGTCGAGAATCCCCAGGTCTTCGAAGACTTCCTGCGAGCGTGGCTGAATGCCTTTGCCGCGCGAACCGTGGAACGGTTGCTGGCTTTTTTCGATCAGGCGCAAGGTGACGCCCCTTCTGGCCAGGTCAATCGCCAAGGTCAGGCCGGCGGCACCGGCACCACAAATCAGTACATCGACAGCGGCTTGCTTGTTCATATGGATCACCTATATGTGCAATACGCACATATTAAGAGGGAGAAATTTAGTGTCAATTAAAAATGTGCAAAGCGCACATATATCCGCTCAGCTGCGCGACCTGCATGGCTCGCTGGTGGAGATCGTGGGTGTGATGAACCGCCCGCAACGCGACGAAGCCATGGTGCGCGAAGCCGGGATTGCCCTGGATCGCGCGCTGTTTCCGCTGCTGGTGCTGGTGGAACGGCTGGGCCCGATCGGCGTGGTCGAACTGGCCGACCGCGTCGGCCGCGACTACACCACCGTCAGCCGCCAGGTGGCGAAGCTGGAAAGCCTCGGCTTGATCCTGCGCCAGGCAAGCGCAGCCGACCGCCGCGTGCGCGAGTCGGTGATCACCGAAAAAGGCAAGGCCATGACCGACCGTGTCGATGAAACACGGGAGAAGATTGGCGTATCGATCTTTTCCACCTGGGACGAGGGTGACTTCGACAACCTGGTACGGCTGATGCGCAAGTTTGCCGACGAGCTGAAGGACGATTCGGACCGCGCCACCAAAGATATCTACTGACCGGCACTGTTGCCGCGCCAACAGTGCCTGGACAGCTTGTGCTGAATCAACACACGCCACTTTCCCGCACAACCGCTGTATCCCATTGAATTAAAAGTTTTTATTCCCCTGGCATGGGCCATGCAATCGCCTTCGCATCAACCCCGAAGGATGCACCCATGCCCCACACTCTGCCCCAGGCACTGTTGCGCCAAGCCCAAACACGCGGCACGGCGATTGCGTTGCGTTACAAGCGGCTGGGCATCTGGCATGAGCGGCGCTGGAGCGAACTGGCCGACGACATCGGCCAACTTGCTGGCGCCCTGCAACAACGCGGTGTCGGGTGCGACGATGACCTGTTGATCCTCAGCCAGGCGCGCCCCGAGGCCCTGCTGCTGGCGCTGGCCGCGCAATGGTTGGGCGCCAGCGTCACCCTGCTGGACCCCGACCGCGATAACCGCGCGCTGCTGACCCAACTGCGCCCGCGCTGGGTATTGGCACAAGACCTGGAGGCCGTGCAGCAGGTCGGTGAATGCGAGGCGGTGGTGTACCTCGACGGGCGCGGCCTGAATCAGCCCCAACACGCCCGCCTGATTGCCTATGCCGACCTGTGTGTCGGCGCCGCCACGCCGGCGTGCGCTGCTCATTCAAACGATCTGGCCTTCGTGTTCCATACCGACACCCGCGTGCAGTTGACCCATGCGCAGTTGCTGGCAGGCGCGCGCACACTGATCGCCCGCGAGCACCTGGGCAGCGACGAAGAAGCCCTGGCCGCACGGGTATTTGCCGCCAGCGGGCAGGCGCGCTACCTGCTCGCACCCTGGCTGCTCGCCGGGTTCTGCCTGAACTTCCCGGAAGCCCTGAGCACCCGCGACACCGACCGCCGCGAGCTGGGCCCCACCTTGGTGCTGGGCACTCGCGAGTCCTACGGGCGCCTTGAAGAATGGGTGCGCGAACGCCTGCCGCTGCCTGGCACGTTCAGCCATCGCGTGTACACCTGGGCCATGCAGCCAACCCCGTCGCCCGTGCGCCGCTGGCTGGGCCACTGGCTGGTGCGCCGGCCGCTGCGTGACGTACTCGGCATGAGCCGGCTGCGTGCGCCCTTGCTGGTGGGGCCGGCGTTGAGCCCGCACAGCGCAGCGTTTTTTGCCGCGCTGGGGATTCGCCCCGGCAACTGGCAGGAACCCTCCACGCGCCACGAACCCGTCGCCCCCCTGCTGTCTCAAACCGTCTGACGAGCCCGCCATGCACGCACCCACTGAAACGGTATTACTGCGGCTCGATGACATATCGCTGTCGTTCAAGGGCATCAAGGCCATCACCTCCATCAGCTTCGAGGTCAAGGCCGGCGATATCTGCGGGCTGATCGGCCCCAACGGTGCCGGCAAAAGCTCGTTGCTCAATGTGATCAACGGCGTCTACCAACCGCAGAGCGGCAGCATCCGCTACGCCGGCCAGACCCGCCGGCGCATGCGCGCTCACCAGGCCGCCGAGGGCGGTATCGCGCGCACCTTCCAGAACATCGCGCTGTTCAAGGGCATGAGCGTGCTCGACAACGTGCTCACCGGCCGCAACCTCAAGCGCCGCAGCAGTTGGCTCGAGCAAATGCTGCGCCTGGGCCGCGCCCCGCGTGAGGACGACGCGCACCGCCTGCATGCCGAACAGGTGATCGCGTTTTTGCAAATTCACCCCTGGCGCCACGTGCTGGTGGGCACCCTGCCCTACGGCCTGCAAAAACGCGTGGAACTGGCCCGCGCCCTGGCGTCCGAGCCGACCCTGTTGCTGCTGGATGAACCCATGGCCGGCATGAACGCCGAGGAGAAGGCGCAGATGAGCCAGTTTATCCGCGACATCAACCGCGAATACGGCACCACCGTGGTGTTGATCGAACACGATATCGGCGTGGTCATGGGCTTGTGCGACCACGTGGTGGTGCTTGACTACGGCCGCAAGATTGGCGATGGCACCCCGCAACAGGTGCGCGCCAACCCCGAGGTTATCGCCGCCTACCTGGGGAGCTGAACATGGAATTTTTCTTCGAGGTCCTTATCGGCGGCCTGCTGGCCGGCGTGATGTACGCCCTGGTGGCGATTGGTTTTGTGCTGATCTACAAGGCCTCCGGCGTGTTCAACTTTGCCCAGGGCGCCATGGTGCTGTTTGCCGCGCTGACCTTTGTCAGCCTGCTCGAACGCGGCGTGCCCTTTGCCTTGGCATTCCTCGCCACCCTGGCGAGCATGGTGGTGCTGGCGCTGCTGATCGAAAAAGTGGTGCTGCGCCCGCTGGTCAATCGCCCGCCGATCATCCTTTTCATGGCCACCCTCGGGCTGTCCTACATGATCGAGGGGTTTGCCCAGTTCCTGTGGGGCGCGCAGGTGCACGGGCTCGACCTGGGCATCGCCGACGAGCCCCTGGAAATCCGCGGCATGCTGCTCTCGCAATTCGACCTGTTTGCCGCCGGCACGGCCGCTGCGCTGGTGCTGGCGCTGTCACTGCTGTTCAACAAAACCCGTGTCGGTCTGTCATTGCGTGCGGTGGCCGATGACCCGTTGGCGGCCATGGCGGTGGGCATTCTCCTGCCGCGCATCTGGGCGCTGGTATGGGCGGTGGCGGGGTTTGTCGGGCTGGTGGCCGGCTTGCTCTGGGGCGCACGCCTGGGGGTGCAGTTCTCGCTGTCGCTGGTGGTGCTCAAGGCGCTGCCGGTGCTGATCATCGGCGGCTTCTCGTCGATTGGCGGCGCGATTGTCGGCGGCTTGATCATCGGCGCGGCGGAGAAAATCGCCGAGATCTACCTCGGCCCGATCATCGGCAGCGGTATCGAAAACTGGGTGCCCTACGTGCTGGCGTTGCTGTTTTTGCTGGTGCGGCCTGCCGGGTTGTTCGGCGAGCGTGCCATCGAACGGGTCTGATCGTTTTTAAGGAAATGCCTGCATGCTGTATCAAGAAGTCGGTCAAATCAGCACCTCCTACGCGGCCGAGCGCCGCACCTTCCGCCTGCGCCAGGACCGCATCGCACTCTGGCTGTTGCTGGGTTTTGCGTTTGTGGCCGTGCCGTGGCTGGGCAATGACTACTGGTTCAGCGCGATCCTGGTGCCGCTGCTGGTGCTATCCCTCGCCGGGTTGGGGCTGAACCTGCTCACCGGCTACGCGGGGCAACTGTCGCTGGGCTCGGCGGCGTTCATGGCGGTGGGCGCCTTTGCGGCCTACAACCTGCAACTGCGCGTGCCTGGCTTGCCGTTGCTGGTGAGCTTTGCCCTCGGCGGTGTGATCGCCGCGCTCGTGGCAGTGTTTTTTGGGTTGCCGAGCCTGCGTATCAAGGGTTTCTACCTGCTGGTGGCCACCCTGGCCGCGCAGTTCGTGGTCGAGTGGGTGCTCACCCGATTCAGCTGGTTTACCAACGACAACGCCTCCGGGGTGATCACCTCGCCGCCGCTGCTGATTGCCGGGCTGGATTTCAGCTCGCCCCGGGGCCGCTACCTGTTGACCCTGGCGGTGGTGGTCGCGCTGTTCTGGCTGGGTAAAAACCTGGTGCGCAGCGAGATGGGCCGCAACTGGATGGCGGTACGCGACATGGACACTGCCGCCGCCGTGATCGGTATCCGCCTGCTCAAGGCCAAGCTGCTGGCGTTTGCCATCAGCGGCTTCTACCTGGGCGTCGCCGGTTCACTGTGGGCATTCGCCTACCTCGGCACGGTGGAGCCCCATGGCTTTGACCTGAGCCGCTCGTTCCAGGTGCTGTTCATCATCATTATCGGCGGCCTCGGCAGCGTGCTTGGCAATGTACTGGGCGCGGCGTTCATCGTGTTGTTTCCGATCCTGTTGGGCAACCTGTTCGGCCTCTTGCCCAGCGGGCTGATGGACGCGGGCCAGCTGGAAAATATCCAGAAGATGCTGTTCGGCGCGCTGATCATCACCTTCCTGATCAAAGAACCGGAGGGGCTGGCCCGGCTGTGGCAGCGCTTTCGCCAACGGGCCAGGGTCTGGCCGTTGCGTTACTGACTTTCATCACCCCCCAGGAATACCCGCTATGACACACCGCTTATCGCTGCGCCGCCTGGCCTTGGGCCTGGCGTTGATCACCGCCGGGCTCACGGGCACGGCCCAGGCCGCCAACGAGCAGTACTTCCCGTTGCAGAGCTACCGGGTCGGACCTTACGCCGCCGGCGGCACCGGGTTCTTTGGTGGCTTTATCGACTACCTGCAATACATCAACGCCAAGGGCGGCGTGAACGGGGTCAAGTTGACCTGGAGCGAATGCGAAACCGAATACGTGGTGGAAAAAGGCGTCGAGTGCTACGAGCGCCTCAAGGGCGGGCTCAACGGCGCACCGGCTGCCGCCACCAACCCGCTGTCGGTGGGCATCGCCTACGCCACGCTGGACCGCTCCACCGCAGACAAATTGCCGTTGATCACCATCAACCACGGGCGCACCGATTCCACCGACGGCAGCGTGTTCCCCTATGTGTTCCCGCTGCAACTGAACCCGTACTCGGAAGTCTCGGCGATCATCAACTACATCGGCCAACGCGAAGGCGGCGCCGACAAACTCAAAGGCAAGAAAATCGCCGTGCTCTACCACGGCTCGCCCTATGGCAAGGAAACCAACGGCGTGCTGCAAACCCTGGCGAAAAACGCCGGTTTCGAACTGACCCTGCTGGAAGTGCCGCACCCCGGCAACGAGCAGCAATCCCAATGGCTGAACATCCGGCGCCTCAAGCCCGACTGGGTGATCCTGCGTGGTTGGGGTGTGATGAACCCGGTGGCGCTCAAATCCGCGCAAAAAGTCGGCTACCCGGCGGATCACATCATCGGCAACATCTGGAGCAACTCGGAAGAAGATGTGGTGCCGGCGGGCAGCGCGGCCAAGGGCTTTATCGCGATCACCACGCACCCGTCGGGCACCGATTTTCCGGTGCTGCAAGGCATCAAGCAAAGCGTGGTCGACGCCGGCAAGGGCAACCTGGCCGACCCTGAACGCTTCGGCACGGTGTATTACAACCTGGGCGTGGTCAACGGCATTCTCAACGTCGAAGCCGTGCGCCTGGCCCAGGAAAAATACGGCCACCAACCGCTGACCGGCGAACAGGTACGCTGGGGCTTCGAGCACCTGAACCTGGACGATGCGCGCCTGCAAGCCCTCGGCGCCAAAGGCCTGGTACAACCGCTGAAACTCTCCTGCGCCGACCACGAAGGCGGCGGCGCGGTGCGCTTCCAGCAGTGGGATGGCCAGCGCTGGAACCTGATCAGCGATTGGGTCCAGGCCGACCGCGCGTTGCTGCGGCCGATCATCGAAGCGTCGGCGGCGCAGTATGCGAAGGAGAAAGGCATCACCCCGCGCGATTGCAGCAAGGAACAGTAGAAAATGTGGGAGGGGGCTTGCCCCCGATGGCGGTGGATCAGCCAATGAATCTGTTGACTGACACACCCTCATCGGGGGCAAGCCCCCTCCCACATTTGGACCGCGTGGTGTCAGTTGACGCCGAGTTCCACCACGCCGTTGTTCAGTCGCACCGGCCACACCCGCAAGCGCTGGTTTGGCGCCTCCAGGCACTGCCCGTCGTGCAAACGGTAATGCTGCTTATAGATCGGCGCAGCCACCACCAGGTCGCCTTTGATACTGCCCACCAGCCCCCGGCCGATGACATTCGCGCCGGATTCCGGGTCATGGTTGTCGATCGCAAACAGCGTCTGGTCTTGGGCGCCGGGCAGGTAGAACAACGCGACTTGCGCGCCATCGAGCCACACCACCACGCCGGAATTGCTGACCAGATCGTGTTCGCTGCAGACGTTTCTCCAGGCAGTCTGGCTCATCAGGCAATCTCCTCGATGACGGGAATCAGGTTGAGTTCGGTGGCCATGATCGGCCGGCGCTGGCCGCGTTCCTGGACAAAGTGGATGTCCGGGTCGGGGCGTTTGTCATTGACGAAGGTGCGGAAGCGCTTGAGTTTTTCCGGGTCCTTGAGAGCATTCGCCCATTCGCATTCGTAGCGGTCGACCACCAGCTGCATCTGCGCTTCCAACTCGGCACCCAGGCCGAGGCTGTCGTGCAGGATCACGTCCTTGAGGAAATCCAGGCCGCCTTCCAGGCTTTCGCGCCATACCGAGGTGCGCTGGAGTTTGTCGGCGGTGCGGATGTAGAACATCAGGAAGCGGTCGATGTACTGGATCAGTGTGGCGTCGTCCAGGTCGGTGGCGAACAGCTCCGCATGCCGTGGGCGCATGCCGCCATTGCCGGCGATGTAGAGGTTCCAGCCCTTCTCGGTGGCGATCACGCCCACATCCTTGCTCTGCGCCTCGGCGCACTCGCGGGTGCAGCCGGACACCGCGAACTTGAGCTTGTGCGGCGAGCGCAGGCCCTTGTAGCGATCCTCGATCAGCAGCGCCATTTTCACGCTGTCCTGCACGCCGTAGCGGCACCAGGTGCTGCCCACGCAGGACTTCACCGTGCGCGTGGACTTGCCATACGCATGCCCGGTTTCAAACCCGGCGGCGATCAGCTCGGCCCAGATATCCGGCAGTTCATGCAGCTGTGCGCCGAACAAGTCGATGCGCTGCCCGCCGGTGATCTTGGTGTAGAGGTCATATTTTTTCGCCACTTCACCAATCACGATCAGCTTGTCGGCGGTGATCTCACCACCCGGAATCCGTGGCACCACCGAATAGGTGCCGTTCTTTTGCATATTGGCCATGAAGGTGTCGTTGGTGTCCTGCAACGGCACCAGGGACGCGTCCATGATCGGCTGGTTCCAGCACGACGCCAGGATCGAACCCACCGCCGGCTTGCACACGTCGCAACCGGTATGGCCACGCCCGTGTTTGGCCAGCAGTTCTTCGAAGGTGATCACCCCTTCCACACGCACCAGGGCATACAGTTCCTGACGGGTAAAGGCGAAGTGTTCACACAGGCTCTTGTCGACGCTGACGCCACGGGCAATCAACTCATGCTCGAATACCTGCTTGAGCAAGCCGGCGCAACCACCGCAGCCGGTGCAGGCCTTGGTCTGGGACTTGAGCAAACCCAGGTCGCTGCAACCGCCGTCGATGGCCGAGCAAATCGCGCCTTTGGTCACGTTATGGCAGGAGCACACGGTGGCCGACTCGGGCAACGCGCCGGGGCCAAGAGTCGGTGCGCCGGCGGACGACGGCAGGATCAGGCTGGCCGGTTCCGCCGGCAGCGCAATCGCGTTCTGCATGTATTGCAGCAGCGTGTCGTAATAGCTGTTGTCGCCGACCAGCACCGCGCCGATCACATGCTTGCCGCTCGCATCCACCACCAGGCGCCGGTAGCTGGCGCTGGCTTCGTCGATAAACTGATAGCTGCGCGCGCCCGGGGTGTGGGCATGGGCGTCGCCGATGGAGCCGACGTCGACGCCGAGCAGTTTCAGCTTGGTCGACATATCCGCACCCACGAACGGCTCGGCGGTCTGCTCGCACAACAGCGCAGCCACGCCTCGGGCCATCTGGTAGCCCGGCGCGACCAGGCCGAACAGGCTGCCGTTCCAGGACGCGCACTCGCCGATCGCGTAGATATGCGGGTCGCCACTCAAACATTCATCGTTGATCACCACGCCGCCGCGCGGGCCGATCTCCAGGCCGGCCTGGCGCGCCAGGGCATCCTGGGCGCGGATCCCGGCGGAGAACACAATCAGGTCGGTTTCGAGGAATTCCTCATTGGCGAAGTTCATCCGATAGCGATAATGCTCGCCCGCACTGATCGACTGCGTGGCGCGGGACAGATGCACACCGACGCCGAGGCGTTCGATCTGCGCCTTGAGCGCCAGCCCGCCAAAGTCATCCAGCTGCACCGGCATCAGGCGCGGCGCGAACTCCACCACGTGGGCTTCCAGCCCAAGGCTTTTCAGCGCGTTGGCGGCCTCAAGGCCCAGCAGGCCACCACCGACCACTACGCCACGGCGGGCATTGGCGGCGGCAGCGCGGATCGCGTCGAGGTCTTGCAGGGTGCGGTACACCAGGCGCGAATCGCCTTCGGCGCCTTCAATCGGCGGTACAAACGGGTAGGAGCCAGTGGCCAAGACCAACGTGTCGTAGGCCACGCAGCCATTGGCGGTGATCACCTCACGACGGGCGCGGTCGATTTCCAGTACCGGCACGCCCAAGTGCAAGGTCACGCCCGGCGTCTGGTACAGCGCCGCGTCGGAGAGTGCCAGCGACTCGGCATCGCGGCCGGTGAAATACTCGGACAGATGCACACGGTCATAGGCGCGCATCGGCTCCTCGCTGAACACATGCAGGTGGTAGTGATCCAGCGCACCGCGCTCGATCAGTTGCTCCACACAGTGATGGCCGACCATGCCATTGCCCACGACGATCAGGGTTTTCATCGGTTTGTTCATATCAGCACCTGACACCATTCATCACGGTTTAAAAAGCAAAAAAAAACGCCTGAAACCTTGCGGTTCCAGGCGTCTTTGCCTGTTCTTGTGGCGGGATCGGTTCGGCGACTGCGCCGGATCCATCGCTATTGCCCTTGTAGTCGATCGTCGTTGACCGAGGTGGGTTGAGGGTGGACTTGCAGGCGGCGTGCCAATCCGTAGATCGCCCGTGAATGCGCGCTCAAGCCGAATTCAACCGACGCAAATCCGCCTCCAACTGGTGCGCCACGCTTCATAACCGTGCACATAACTCCCTCGCCACAATAAGCACCTGTCCACAAAAAGCCACTGACCACAAGGGCCATGCCAAACCTGGCGCGTGACTTGCTAGAGACACCACTAACAAGCAGTCAACGCAGATTGCCCATTCACGACAAAGGCGCCGTGCAGCCCCCGTTTCCAACGGAGGGTTGCAGGGCGCTTTTTTTGTTGGCGAGAAAAAAGTTTCGAGGGTTACCGATGGCAAATCAAAGCGTACGCAGTGTGTGCCCCTATTGTGGCGTGGGCTGCGGCATCGTCATGCAGGTCGAGGACAATAAGGTGCTCAAGGTGATCGGCGACAAGGCCCACCCCACCAATTTCGGCCGCCTGTGCACCAAGGGCACCACCTGCGGCCAGGCCATCGCCGAGTCCGGCCGCATGGAAAACGCCTACCTGCGCGAACAGCGCGACCACGACCCGGTGCGCATCGCCATGGACACCGCCATCAGCGAAACCGCCGCGCGCCTGCGCCATATCCTCGACCGCGATGGCCCCGACGCGCTGGCGTTCTATGTGTCCGGGCAGATGTCGCTGGAAGCCCAATACCTGGCCAACAAATTGGCCAAGGGTTTTGTGCGCACGCAGCACATCGAATCCAACTCACGCCTGTGCATGGCCAGCGCCGGCAGTGGCTACAAACTCTCGTTGGGCTCCGACGGCCCGCCCGGTTCCTATGAAGATTTCGACCGCGCTGACCTGTTCTTCGTGATCGGCGCCAATATGGCTGACTGTCACCCGATTCTGTTCCTGCGCATGATGGACCGGGTCAAGGCCGGGGCGAAGCTGATCGTGGTCGACCCACGGCGCAGCGCCACCGCGGACAAGGCCGGCCTGCACTTGCCGATCAAGCCGGGCACCGACCTCGCGTTACTTAATGGCCTACTGCACCTGCTGGTAAAAAACGGCCACACCGACCCGGCCTTCATCGCCGCGTTCACCGAGGGCTGGGACGCCATGCCCGGGCTCCTCGCGGACTACCCGCCGCAAACCGTCGCCGAGATCACCGGCCTCGCCGAAGCGGACATCCGCCAAGCCGCTGACTGGATCGGCCAGGCCGCCGAGTGGATGAGCTGCTGGACCATGGGCCTCAACCAGAGCACCCACGGCACCTGGAACACTAACGCCCTGTGCAACCTGCACCTGGCCACCGGCGCCATTTGCCGCCCTGGCAGCGGGCCGTTTTCCCTCACCGGCCAACCCAACGCCATGGGCGGTCGCGAGATGGGCTACATGGGCCCAGGCCTGCCGGGGCAGCGCTCGGTGCTGGTGGAGGCCGACCGCGAATTTATCGCCAAGCTCTGGCAGATCCCCGCCGGCAACCTGCCGCGCCAGGCCGGCGGCGGCACCGTGGCGATGTTCGAGCAGATGGCCGCCGGGCAGATCAAGGCCTGCTGGATCATCTGCACCAACCCGGTGGCCAGCGCGCCCAACCGCCAAACCGTGATCGCCGGCCTGCAAGCCGCCGAGCTGGTAATCACCCAGGACGCGTTCCTCGACACCGAAACCAACCGCTACGCCGACATCCTCTTGCCCGGCGCGCTGTGGGCCGAGGCCGAAGGCGTGATGATCAACTCCGAACGCAACCTGACCCTGATGCAAAAGGCCGTCAACGCACCGGGCGAAACCCTGCCCGACTGGCAGATCATCGCCCGGGTCGCCTGCGAGATGGGCTTTGCCGACGCCTTCACGTATGCCGACGCCAGTGAAGTCTTTGAAGAAATCAAACACGCCTGGAACCCCAAGACCGGCTATGACATTCGTGGCGCCAGCTATGCGCGGCTGCGTGACACACCGCTGCAATGGCCGTGCGCCTCGCATGAAGCCGCCGACCGCAACCCCATTCGCTACCTCAACACCGGCACCCTCAAGTTCGCTACCGAAAACGGCAAGGGCCAGTTTTTCCCACGCCCGCATATGCCGCCTGCGGAGATGCCCGATGACGCCTTCCCCTTCGTGCTCAACACCGGCCGCGTGCAGCACCAGTGGCACACGCTGACCAAGACCGGCAAGGTCGCCACACTGAACAAACTCAACCCCGGCCCATTTGTGGAAATCCACCCCGACGACGCCGCGCGCCTGGGCGTCAAGGCCAAGGACTCAGTGGAGATCCGCTCCCAGCGCGGCCGCGCCGTGCTGCCTGCGGTGGTCACCGACCGCGTACGCCCGGGCAACTGCTTTGCGCCCTTCCACTGGAACGACGTGTTTGGCGACAACCTGGCGATCAACGCCGTGACCAACGACGCGGTCGACCCGATTTCGTTGCAGCCCGAGTTCAAGTGCTGCGCGGTCGCCCTCACCCGCGTCGCGCTGATCGATCACCAGTTTCTCGACACACCGGCAGCGGCTGCCGCTTCCCCTTTAACAGAGGACTCCACCATGTCGCGCCTCGACGCCTTCGCCGACATCACCGGCATCCGCAACCTAGCCAAACCGCACCTGAGCGACAGTGAACGCACCTACCTCGCCGGTTTCCTCAGCGGCCTGCAGGCCGGCGCCGTTGGCGTCCCGGTGATGCCGGCCAGCGCGCCGTTGGCAAAGGACGCGCGGTTATGGCTGGACGGCTTGCTCGGCGGCTTGTTCAGCCGTGCAGACAGCGTTACCACAGCGCCCTCCCCGGCCGTCACCCTGCTGTGGGCCTCGCAAACCGGCAACGCCGAAGCCCTGGCCGAGCGCTTTGCCAAGCGCCTGCACGACGCCGGTATCAGTGTGGAGCTGAGCGCCATGGCGGACTTCCCGCCGAGCAAACTGGCCAGCACCCAGAACCTGGCCGTGATCAGCAGCACCTTTGGCGACGGCGACCCACCGGACAACGGCGAAAGCTTCTGGCATGGCCTGAGCACCGTCGACACGCGCCTGGAGTCCCTGCGCTTTGCGGTGCTGGCCCTGGGCGATCCGAACTACGACCAGTTCTGTAACCACGGCAAACAACTCGACCAACGCCTGCTGGAATTGGGCGCCACCCGCCTGCTCGACCGCGTGGACTGCGACACCGAATTTGAAGAACGCGCCGACGCCTGGCTGCTGCAGTTCCAGCACAGCCTCAACCCGGCCAAGCCCGTAAGCCTGCCCACACCCGCCGGCAAAACCAAACTGCATGGGGCACGCCTGCTGCTCAACCGGCACCTGAACCCCCACAGCCGCCACAAGGAAACCCGCCAGTTCGCCCTCGACCTGGCCGACTCCGGGCTGACCTACGAGGCCGGTGATGCCTTGGGCGTACGGCCGCGCAACTGCCCTGAACTGGTGAGCGAACTGCTCGACCTGACCCGCCTGGGTGCCAACACCTCAGTGAACATCGACACCTTCGGTGACGTGCCCCTGCAACAGGCCCTCACCCAACACTTCGAGATTGCCCGCCCCGGCACCGAAACCCTGGCGTTTATCGCCGAGCGCAGCGCCAACCCTGGCCTTGAGCACTTGTTGCGGCCCGAGCACAAGGCCGAACTCAAAGACTGGCTCTGGGGCCGGCAACTGGTGGACGTGCTGCAGGAATACCCGATTGAGTGCTCGGCCGACGAACTGCTCGGCACCCTCAAACGCCTGCAACCGCGCCTGTACTCGATCGCGTCCAGCGCCAAGGCCCACCCGCAGCAAGCGCACCTCACCGTGGCCGCCGTGCGCTATGGCAAGCGCAAGGGTGTGTCCTCGACCTTCCTGGCCGACCGTGCCGGCGACTGCGAAGTGCCGGTGTTCGTGCAGCCGAACAAGCACTTTCGCACGCCCGCCGACGGCGACATCCCAATGATCATGATCGGCCCCGGCACGGGTATAGCGCCGTTCCGCGCGTTTTTGCAGGAACGCCGGGCCCAGGGGCATCAGGGCCGTAACTGGCTGTTCTTTGGCGAGCAGCACGCCGCCAGCGACTTCTACTATCAGGATGAGCTGCAAGGCCTGCAGCACGACGGCTTGCTCACGCACCTGAGCCTGGCGTTTTCCCGCGACCAGGCGCAAAAAATCTACGTGCAGGATCGCATCCGCGAACAAGGCGCCGAGCTGTGGCGCTGGCTGCAGGACGGCGCCAAGCTGTACATCTGCGGGGATGCCAGCCAGATGGCCAAGGATGTCGACCAGACCTTGCGCCACATCGCGCAAACCCACGGTGGGCTGAGCGCTGAGCGTGCCGGGGAGTACTGGCGCGAGTTGAGCGAACAGAAGCGTTATCTGCGTGATGTGTACTGATTGGATACAGAACAATCGACAATTGTATTGTGTACAAAAAACCCTAAAGATTTGCCGGCGACGGGCCGACACAGCAGTGATAGCAAATCGCCTCGCGTTTTTTTCGAAGCGCGACGATTTGGCCGCCCTCCACGCTGATGGTCGTCTCGATGAAAATAAAAAATAAGCTGGTACTGGCATTTGTCTCGGTCGCGTTTATCCCGGTAAGCCTGGTGGCCGTTATCTCTGTGATGAACACACGGACCCAGGCGGTCGACCAGTTCATCGACGGCAGCACGCGGGAAATCCGCCAGATCGACGGCAACATTCGCCAGTTCTTCGACGGCACGCTGCAGAACGTCGATCAGATGGCCACCGATCCTGTATACACCTCCGTGAACACCCTGAAGAACTACCAGCCCGCCGACGCCGCCAGCCAGCCGCTGCCGGCTGAGGCGCAAAGCGTGATCGAGCGCTTCGCAAGGTATGGCGCCACGCACCCGGCGGCGGCCATCCTGTCCATCGGCCTTGAAGACGGTACCTACGCCAAGTGGCCCGATGACCCACAACTGGCCAAGTACGACCCGCGCCCGCGCCCGTGGTACAAGGCGGCGATGGCCAGCCCCGGCAAAACCGTACGCACCCCGGCGTATTACTACGACAAAGACGACGTGGCGCTGGTGGGCACCGCGCGCGCCCTGCTGGATAACAGCGGCAAGGCCAAGGGCGTGTTTGTGGTCAGCGTGTCGCTCAAAAACCTCACCGAGCTGGTCAAGAGCATCAAGCTGGGCGAAAGCGGCTACGTGATGCTGATCGAAGACGGCGTGGTGCTGGTCGACCCGCGTGACGCCGCCCACAGCTTCAAGCCGCTCAAGGACCTCGGCGCGCCCTACGCGCACTTGGCCGAAACAACCCAGGGCTCCACCGAAGTGCAGATCAATGGCGTGCGCTACATGGCCAACGTGTGGACGTCCCCCGGCCTGGGCTGGCGTTATGTCGGGCTGATCGAACACCGCGAAGTGATGGCCGAGGCCACGCGCATGACCTACCTCACCGCCGTCATCGTCGGCGTGCTGGTGTTGATCTTCGGATTGCTCGCGGCAGCGTTCTCCAAGGTCATCGTCAAGCCGATCGGCCAGGTCAGCACCGGTTTGCAGTCCATCGCCCAGGGCGAAGGCGACTTGCGCCACGAACTGCAGGTGCAGGGCAAGGATGAAACCGCCGAACTGGCCGGATGGTTCAACAAGTTCCTCGCCGCCATCCGCCAGTTGATCCAGCATATCGGCGCGGCCTCGGCCAACTTGCAGAACGCCTCCAAGGTCAACAGCGAAGTGGCGCACAACATGAACGAAGCCGCCGGGCGCCAGCGTGAGGCGGTGGAATTGGTGTCCACCGCGTTCAACGAAATGGTCGCTACCGCCAACGAGGTCGCGCGCTCTTGCAGCGGTGCGGCCGAATCTGCCGAGAACGGCCATCGCCGCGTGGCGGAAGGCAAGCAGCAAATCGAAGTGACCACCGATAACGTCAATCGCCTGGGCCGCCGCCTCACCGAGTCGTCCCAGGCCATGGTCGAGCTGGAAGCCGGCAGCCGCAGCATCAACCAGATCCTCGGGACCATCCGCGCGATTGCCGAGCAGACCAACCTGCTGGCACTCAATGCGGCCATTGAGGCCGCCCGTGCCGGCGACCAGGGCCGTGGTTTTGCGGTGGTCGCCGACGAGGTGCGCGCGCTGGCCAAGCGCACCTCCGACTCCACCGGCGAGATCGAGAACCTGCTCGGCACCCTGGAAAACAAGACCCAGGAAGTCACCCAGAAAATGGGCAGTTGCCTGGACCTGTCACGGGCCAGTGTGTCGTCCATCGAAAGCGCGCGGGACAGCTTTGAAGGCATCCAGTTGTCGGTCAACGAGATTCGCGACCAGAACCTGCAAATCTCCGCCGCCGCCGAGGAACAACACAGCGTGGCCGAAGAGATCAACCGGCATATCCAGCAGATCTACGACGAGGCACGCCTGGTGGAAAGCCTGGCCAACTCGGCGCAGGACGACTCCGGGCGCTTGTCGCAGCTGTCGGATGAGTTGAATGGGTTGGTGGGCCGCTTCAAGTCTTGATGAAGTGCGAAATCTGCTGCCACATCGCCTGCGGGTAGGAGTACATCGGGAAGTGCCCGCAATCGGCAATCGGCGCCAGGCTCACGCCGTGGGCCAGCATCAGCGAGGTGAGACAAGATCACCTTGAGCGCCTGGTCTGCGCTGGCGAGGAACAGCCAGAGATGGCGAATGAGGCGAACGTTGATCATGGGCGTTGCATAGGCACGGCGTATGTAAGTGCAGGTGCAACGCCCCTACACCGATCTATCCTTGCACTGAAACCATCCAGTCCACAAAGGCCTGGAGTCGGATGCAGAATTGATCACCCTCGGCGCTCGGGTTTCTCGCCTCAAAGAGAAAGAACGCAACCTGCGTGACCCTCGCTGGGTGGTGCTGGACGAACAATGCCACATGCTCTTCGAGTGTCTGTGGCCAGCCTGCGGCTTCACGACACACTGTTTGCGTGGCACGCACCAACTTGCGCGAGGCCTCGCGCTGCAGACGCAGACGTTGCGGCTCGGTATCAGCCTGCGCAATTCGACTGAGGTAACCGGCTAACACCGGTTCAAAGTCACCATTGACGGCCATGGCGACTTCGCGCGAAGGCCGAAAGCGTTCGAAGTGAAGCGACAGGTCCTCACCCCACAGGCAGCGGCACTGGTGCTTGAGCCAGAAGCCCCAGCGGTTGTGGTTTTCATCCGCCAGGACTTGAGCCCGGTAGCCGATATCGAAATCCACCTTGCTGACCAGCGGATGACGCCGCTCCAGGTCGCAGCGGATCGCTTCCAACTGCGCCAATACCGGTGGCGTCGGCGACTCGTGCAACACCAGTGTGAGATCAAGGTCCGAAACACCCGGCGTAGCCTCGCCACGTGCGACGCTGCCATACAGATAAATGCCGCTCAGCCCCAGGGGGTTTGCCGAAAGCAACGTACACACATCCTCAAGCAATGGCTGAAACTGCGGCTGCACAGCCGCCTCGGGGAGGGTGAGGACAAAGCCCTCTGCGTCGACGCCGTTTGAATGTGGCGAGTTCACGAACGATGCACCTCAATCACCAGCCCCTCGTCCACACTCGGCACACAAAAGTGACGTGTGATCAGCTCGAACTCGGCATCGGTGGCGGCAAAATCATGCGCCCCCCGGGCATTGCGCGCATGCAAGCGGGCGCGGCAGGTTGCGTCGTCCAACTCAAGATAGTGCAGACGGTGGGGCCCACCCGCACCCTGCGCCAAGCACAGCAGCCATTCGCGATTGGCCAGGGTGTTGGCCGGGAAATCCAGCACCACATTGATGCCGGACTTGAGCAGGTCCACCACCAACGGCTCCAACACCCCACGAATGCGTTGGGCGAAGCGCAGGTAGTCGGTTATCGACAAAATTTCACCGGGGTACAGCTGAGCGAGCCAAGCGTCTTCACTTAGCAGGATGGCCGCGTGCTCGGCCACAAGTGCCTTCGCCAGCGTTGACTTGCCAGCGGCGATTTTGCCGCACAGCAGATGTAGGGTGGGCATGGGGCAAAATCTCCTCTTCTACTTTGAACGACGCTTGAAATGCTCGTAGAACGCCAACGCCGCCACATTCTTGTCCTTGGCTTCGAGCATGATGTCGAACCGATCAAAAAACTCCAGCGCGTAGTCGTTGGTCCAGCGGTTCCACATCTGCGCGCTGTGGGCGTAGAGGTCGCGCTTGGCGACCACCTGTAACAGCGCGTCCATTTCCAGCTTGTGCTCGGCGTCGAAGCCCATTTCCTGCAAGATCTCCTGGGGTTGGGAGTAATGCATGGTCGGGCGAATTCCGCGCCAGCTGTCAATCACGCGGCTGACCCGCTCGGCATGGGGGTCGATGTAGTCGTTTTCGTTGATCCAGCAATGGTGGATGTCCAGCACCACCGGCGCCAGGTCGGCGACTTGCAGGCAGTGGTCCAGGCCGTAGGTCTTTTCATCGTTTTCAAAAGTGATGCAGTTGCGCGCCACTTGCGACAAGCGCGACCACACCGCGCGCGTGCCCTCCACTCCCAGGCGCCCGGCGATGTGCACGTTGCACTTGAGGTCCTGGAACTGCCGGCCGTAGCCCATCATGCGGATCATGTCGGCGTGGTATTCGAACTCGGCCAGGCTGTTTTCCACCACGCCAGGGTTTTCCGAGCCGAGCACGCAATACTGACCCGGGTGGAAGGACAGGCGGATATCCGACGCACGTGCCAGCTCGCCGATGGCGGCAAAGCCGTCGATCAATTGGCGTTCGATGGCGGGGTCTTTATACGCGTCAGCAACTTTCGGGTGGCTGTAGAACGGCAGCAGATCACTGCTCAGGCGCAGCATGCGCAAGGTCGGCGGCAATTCAGCAACGTAGGCCAGCAGACGCAATTGTGCCGCCAGGTTATGGGTGACCACTTCGACCAGTTTGTCACGGGCCACCTGCGGCGCCACGCTGTCCATCCAGCGCAAGGTAGTGGTGCGCGGGTTGAACGGGCCTTCGATCAACTTGAGGGCGCTGGCCGACAGCAGCCGTTCGGGATGTTTGTACTGGCAAACAAAGCCAATGCGAGGGTGAGTCATGTAGGCGCCCGGCGAAAGGAAAGGTCGGAATGATACGGCGTTAGGTGTGGGCTTAGTCAGCGGGTTCATAATATTTGGAAACCAATCACGCTGAACTTTCTGATACGTGGTGCGTTCATTTCCTATGCGCTGCCCCGCCCCAGGGGCGTTGTACAACAAGGAGCCGCCACGCCTATGACTACCCTCCCCGCCTACCGCTACACACCCGGGCCGCTGCACGCGACCCTGCTGGCCGGCACCGTGCCGCTGTTTCTCGGAGCCTTGCTCAGTGACATTGCCTACGGCCAGACCTACCAGATTCAATGGGCAAACTTCGCCTCCTGGCTGATCGCCGGCGGGTTGGTGTTCGCGGGCTTCGCGTTTCTGTTCGCGCTGGTCAACCTGCTGCGCGCCGAGCGCAAGGCCGGGCAACCGACTCTTTATGTGCTGTTGCTGTTGGCCACTTGGGTATTGGGGTTGGTCAACGCCTTCCAACATGCCAAGGACGCCTACGCCATGATGCCCGCCGGCCTGGTGCTGTCGGCCATCGTGCTGGTGCTCGCGCTGGCTTCGACCTGGACCGGCCTGCGTTCGGGAGGTGCCCAATGAAAACATTCCACACACTGAGCCTGTTAAGTGCCGCGCTGTTGCTGAGCGCCTGCGGCGGTGCTGAAGGTGACAAAACCCAGGCCCGTGGCCCCGACCCGAAACTGCCGGAGCAGCAAAGCAGCCTGTTGCCGAGCATGAAGATCGCCGAGCCAACCCCTTGGGGCGAGCAGAAACCCAAGGTGCCCGAAGGCTATAGCGTGACCGCCATCGCCACCGACCTCGCCATCCCGCGCCAGACCCTGGTGCTGCCCAACGGCGACATCATTGTCGCTGAAGGCCGTGGCGGCAGCGCGGCCAAACTCAAGCCCAAGGACGTGATCGCCAGCCTGATCAAGGCCGAAGGCAATACCAAGGTCAAAAGTGGCAACCGCCTGACCCTGCTGCGCGACGCCGATGGTGACGGCACCTACGAGCTGAAAACCGTCTTTGCCGACAACCTCAATGCGCCCTACGGCCTGGCATTTGCCAACGGCAAACTCTACGTGGCCAACCAGGACGCACTGGTGAGCTTCGACTACGCCGACGGCCAGACCAAAGCCAGCGGCCCACCCAGCAAAGTCACCGACCTGCCGGCGCAGATCAACCACCACTGGACCAAATCACTGGCCGTAAGCGACGACGGCAGCCAGCTCTACGTGGGGATCGGCTCCAATAGCAACGTCACCGAGCGCGGCATGGAAGTGGAAATCGACCGCGCCATGGTCTGGCAGATCGACGCCGCCACCGGCGCGCACAAGCCTTACGCGACAGGCCTGCGCAACCCCACGGCGCTGACTATCCAGCCGGACTCCGGGAAGCTGTGGACGGTGGTGAACGAACGCGACGAACTCGGCCCCGACCTGGTGCCGGACTACCTGACCTCGGTACAGGAAGGCGCCTTCTATGGCTGGCCCTACAGCTATTGGGGCCAGAACGTCGACCCGCGCGCGCAGCCGCAGAACCCGGCCAAAGTCGCCGCCGCAATCAAGCCGGATTACAGCCTCGGCTCCCACGTGGCGGCGCTGGGCGTGGACTTCTCGATCCCGGCCATGGGCGAAAAATTTGCCGACGGCGTGTTCGTTGGCGAACACGGCAGCTGGAACCGCGACAACCCGGTGGGCTACAAGGTGATCTTCGTGCCGTTCAGCAATGGCAAGCCCTCCGGCGAGCCGATTGACTTCGCCACCGGCTTTCGCGGTGACGACGGCAAGACCCGTGGCCGCCCGGTAGGCGTGACGGTCGACCCGAAAGGCGCGCTGATCATTGCCGATGACCTGGCCAACACCGTTTGGCGGGTGACGCGTAATAAGTAGCGGCGTATGACAGGGGCGGCTTCGCCCCTGTCAGCTTTCACTCAGCAATTGCGTTTGCAGCCAGTTCAGCAGTGCCGAAACTTCGGCGCGGCTCTTGCCTTCCTGGTGCCTGTAGACCGAAATGGCTTGCGGCAAATGCACACTCTCCGCGCAGGGCCTGACCAGCGCACCACTCTCAATCAGGCGGCTCGCAGTACGTCGCCAGCCCATGGCGACGCCATGCCCCTCCACCGCCGCCTGCAACATCAGCGGGTAGCTATCGAAGGTGACCCCGTGCCCATCAGCGGCCAGTGACTGGCCAAACACCTGCAACCAACTGTCCCATTCCATCAAGTGCGGGGGATGGGCGCTGTGGTGCAGGAACGTGCAAGGCTTTAACGCATCCAGCGACAGCGGCTGCGCTGCACTGAGGTAAGCCGGACTGCACACTGGAAACACCTCATCGGAGGCGGTGAACATCAAAGGGTGCAAGCCACTGGCGCGCTGCGTGCTTTGCAGCGCGACGTCAAAGTGATCGTTGAATTCGGTCAGTGGGCGAGTGGAGGTCACCACCTGAATTTCGATATGCGGGTATTGCTGATGGAAGGTCGACAGCCGCGGCATCAGCCAATAAAACGCTTCGCACAACTGGCACAGCAACACCACGCGATGGCTGTGAAGTGAGCCCCGCAGGCGCGTGGCAGCGTCGCTGATACTTCGCAGCGAATCGCCGACTACCCGCGCCAACTCACGCCCTTCCTGCGTAAGAAACACGCCACGATTGCGCCGGCTGAACAGCTTTACGCCCAGGTCGTCTTCCAGCCCGCGAATCTGCCGGCTGATGGCGGCCTGGGTGATGTGCAACTCGTCAGCAGCCTTGGAGAAACTGGCCAGACGCGCGGCGGCTTCGAAGGGCAACAAGCTGGCCAGGGGCGGTAGGGTTTTGCCGAGTGTATTCATAATCTGAGGTTATGCATTCGGGGCCGAGAACTTGTTTGTAGCACAGCCCTGCGGGTGGGCACCATGAATCCATTACTTGATGGATAACCCTGATGACCTCTGCGCATACCTCAATCCTCGTTGGCGTGGCCCTTGCGGTCGTCGCGACGCTCGGCTGGGCGCTGAACTTCATTGCGCCCTACGTGACGGGTGACTACAGCCTTTACGACCTGATGGCCGTGCGCTTTCTGATCGCCGGCGCACTCGGCGTGATCGGCACCATCCTGTGTCGTGCCCAGCTGCACCTGCTGGGGCCAGGCCAACGGTGCCTCGCCGCAGCGCTCGGGGCATTGGGTTGCCTGGTCTACGGCCTGTGCATCGCGGCAGGCGTGATGTTTGGCGGCCCGGTATTGACGCCGGCGTTTGTCGGGATGGTGCCGGTGCTGCTGGCCCTGCTCGGCAATGCCAGGCACAGGAGCGTCCCGTGGCGCCGGCTCGCAGCGCCGCTGGCGTGCCTGACGCTGGGGCTTTTACTGTCGAACCTCGGCAGCCTCGAGCAGCCTTCGTTGGCGGCCGGTAACTGGCTGGCAGGGCTGTTGTTTTCGCTGAGTGCGCTTGGCGTTTGGCTGTGGTTCAGCGTGATCAACCAAAAGCACTTGGGAAGCCTGGCGGCGCAAGCGACCGGCCTGTGGACCGCGCTGATGTTGCTTGGCACCGGCGTCGCCGTGCTGTGCTTGATCCCGTTGGTCTACGCCCTCGGCTTGTTCAAATTGCCGACCCTTGGTTTTGGCCTGGCCCAGGCCGGGCCGCTGTATGCCTGGAGCCTGACCATCGCTGTGATGTCGACGGTAATCGGCGCCTGGGCCTGGAACGCTGCCACCCGTCGTCTGCCGATGGTGCTGAGCGGCCAATTGATCGCCCTTGAGTCACTTTTCGCCAGCCTGCTCGGCCTGGGATTCCATGGGCGCTGGCCCACGCCAATGGAGACGGCGGGCCTGGCCGCGGTGCTGATCGGTGTGGTGATGGCGGTGCGAATTATCCTCAGTGGTGCACGGCGCTCCTTGCACGCCCGCGCCTACGAGGAAAACCTTTGACATGGTTGCCTAAGGCAACAATATAATTGCCTCAGGCAACCATTCGAGCATTCGTCATGTCTACACCCCTGCTTGTCGAACGCGCCGGCATCGTGCGCGGTTTCAATCGCTTCTATACCCATCAGATCGGCGTGTTGCAGGAACACCTGCTGCAAAGCGAGTTTTCCCTGACTGAAATCCGCGTGATGTATGAGTTGTCGTCGCGTGGCGACCTCACCAGCGCCGACTTGTGCCAAATGCTCAGCCTTGATGCCGGCTACCTGAGCCGGCTGACCGGTGGCCTGGAGAAAAAAGGCCTGATCCAGAAAGTCCGCTCCGTCACCGATGCGCGCGCGGTGCTGTTGCACCTCAGCGATCACGGCCGCGCCGTGCTGGCGCCACTGGAGCAACAAACCCAGAACGAAGTGATCGCCCTGCTCGACGGCCTGCCTGAAGCCCAGCAACAGCAGCTCACCGACGCCATGCGCCGTATCCAGGCCCTGCTGCAAGGCACTGCGCCCAGCTACTTGCTGCGCGACCCGCAACCGGGGGACATGGGCCGCGTGGTGCAGGCGCAAGCGGCGCTGTATGCCCGCGAGTACCAGTGGAATTGGGAGTTCGAAGCGCTGGTGGCGGAGATTGTCGCCAAGTACCTGCGCGAGTTCGACCCGGCGCGGGAGCGTTGCTGGATTGCAGAGAAGGATGGCGAAGTGGTCGGCTCGGTATTCGTGGTGCGCCATGACGACGACACCGCCAAGCTGCGCATGCTCTATGTGGACGCCAGCGCCCGAGGCCTGGGCATCGGCCAGCGCCTGGTGGACGAATGCCTGCGCTTTGCGCGCCATGCCGGCTATAAAAGCATGCTGCTGTGGACCGTGGACATCCTCACCGACGCGCGCAAGCTTTATCAGAAAGCCGGTTTCGAGTTGGTGGAGGAAGAACAAATGCTCAGTTTCGGCAAGCAACTGGTCAGCCAGACCTGGGCCCGCGCGCTGTAAAAAAGGGGCCTGAGAAACTCAAGCCCCGGACCGATTACAGGTCAGTGATTTCCTTATGGCGTGGCACCAGCGTCTTCATCACGCTCCAGGCCACCAGGTACGCCAGGGCACAGATCGCGAACATGATCATGTAGCCGGTGTGGATATCGTTGATCGACTTGTAGTAGTCGAACACCCAGCCGCCGATCTTGGTCATGACCACACCGCCGATGCCGCCGGCCATGCCGCCGATGCCGACCACCGAGGCCACGGTTTTCTGCGGGAACATGTCGGACACGGTGGTGAAGATATTGCACGACCACGCCTGGTGCGCCGAGGCGCCCACACCAATCAACAGCACCGGCACCCAGAAGCTGATGTAGCCAAAGGGCTGCGCCAGCAACACCACCAATGGGAACAGCGCGATCACCAACATGGCTTTCATGCGGCCGTCATAGGGTGCATCGCCGCGCGCCATAAAGTAGCTGGGGAACCAGCCGCCGCCGATGCTGCCGACCATGGTCATGCTGTAGAGCACAGCCAGCGGCATGACGATATCGGCGCCTTTCATGCCGTATTGCGCCGACAGGTAGGTGGGCAGCCAGAACAGGAAGAACCACCACACGCCGTCGGTCATGAACTTGCCGAAGGCAAACGCCCAGGTCTGGCGGTAGGTCAGCAGTTTGAACCACGAAACTTTCTTCTCGACGCCGCCGGCCGGCGCCTGGGTAAATGCCTGCACAGGCTGGTCGCTGCGGATATAGGCCAGCTCGTCGGCCGACAAACGTTTTTGCTGCTCGGGCTTTTCATACACCGCCGCCCACACCGCGACCCACACAAAGCCGAGCATGCCGATCACCATAAAGGCCGCTTCCCAGCCCCACATGCCGGCAATCAACGGCACGCAGATCGGCGCCAGGATCGCACCGACGTTGGCGCCGGAGTTGAAAATACCGGTGGCCAGCGAGCGTTCTTTCTTGGGGAAATATTCCGCAGTGGCTTTGATCGCGATCGGGAAGTTACCCGCCTCGCCAATCGCCAGCACGGCGCGGGACAACATGAAGCCGGCAATCGACACCGGAATCACCGCCAGCCCAATCGCCCCGCTGACGGCGGCGATGCCCTCGCCCATCGGTACCGAAAACGCATGCATGATCGCGCCGGTGGACCAGATGCCAATCGCTACCACGTAGGCCGCCTTGGTGCCGATCTTGTCGACAAAGCGCCCGGCGAACAGCATCGAAATCGCATAGACAAACTGGAACACAGCGGCAATGTTGGCGTAGTCGGTGTTGCTCCAGCCAAATTGCGTCGACAACTGCGGGGCCAACAGGCTGAGCACCTGGCGGTCGAGGTAGTTGACGGTGGTGGCGAAAAACAGCATCGCGCAGATGGTCCAGCGATAGTTGCCTACAGCTTGGCCAACGCGGTGGGCGTTGATGGGCTCGTTCAAGTTCATGGCATCACTTTTTATTTTTGTTAGATAGGACATATGTAACGTCATATGTCGTCGTACAACTGCGACTTTTATATCGGGACGCCTGCCCGGTGTCAATCGCAAAGATTGGCGTATGTCCAGTGCTTACGTGGTTACGAAAAGTGTCAGATTGTCGCAGTTGTAGGATGACAAATGCGCATCACCCGGCTGGGCGCTTTGCCCGGCACATCGTCCAGCTCGCCGAACGGCTGCAGGCCGACCTTTTCCAGCACGCGGATCGACGCGGCGTGGTCCGGCCGCACCAGGCCATACACTGCGGGCAAGCCCAGGGTTTCAAACGCGAGCACCAGCGCATCGCGCGCCAGTTCGGTGGCGTAACCCTGCCCCCAGGCTTCCACGGCAAAGCGATAGCCCAGGTTGACGCGCGGTTGTGTGAGGTAGTTAAGCGGCGCAATGCCGCCAAACCCGATGATGTGCTCCGGCGCCTCAACGCGGGCGATGGCCCACCAGCCATAACCGAGGGTGGCCCACTGTTCGAGCCAATGGTCGAGCAGGCGCTGGGCGGCAGACAGGCTGGGCATCGGCCCGGCGGGGTTGAAGAGGTTAGTCTGAGGGTCACCGAAGATCGCGAACAATCGCTGCACATCTGTGGGTTTCGGCTGGCGGTAAATCAGACGTGAGGCGATGACACGCATGCGGAGATCTCCCGACCAAATCAACTAAGTTCAATCCATGCGCAAAAAAACCAAAATAGTGGTGAATTATTTCGTATGCAGTTGTATCTGAACTGACAGAGCGGTGCCATCGCAACGATGGCACCTCCCCTGTGTTCAGTTTTAGAGTGGCCCGCATGAAATTACGTAAGAAAAGCGTCAAACCCATCGGTTTGAAAGACATCACCATCGTCGACGACGCCAAGATGCGCAAGGCGATCACCGCCGCCGCACTCGGCAACGCCATGGAATGGTTCGACTTCGGCGTCTACGGGTTTGTCGCCTATGTGCTCGGTAAAGTGTTCTTCCCCGACGCCTCGCCCAGCGTACAAATGATCGCCGCACTGGCGACCTTCTCGGTACCGTTCCTGATTCGCCCTTTGGGTGGCCTGTTCTTCGGCGCCCTGGGGGATAAATACGGGCGACAGAAAGTCCTCGCCGCCACCATCGTGATCATGTCCCTGAGCACCTTCGCCATCGGCCTGATTCCGGGTTATGCCTCCATTGGCATCTGGGCACCGATCCTGTTGTTGCTGTGCAAGATGGCCCAAGGCTTCTCCGTGGGCGGCGAGTACACCGGCGCATCGATTTTCGTCGCCGAATACGCCCCCGACCGCAAGCGCGGCTTCCTCGGCAGCTGGCTCGACTTCGGCTCCATCGCCGGTTTCGTGCTCGGTGCTGGCGTGGTGGTGCTGATTTCCAGCGTGCTTGGCGAAGCCGAATTCGAGTCCTGGGGCTGGCGCCTGCCGTTCTTCCTTGCGCTGCCTCTGGGCCTGATCGGCCTGTACCTGCGCCACGCACTGGAAGAAACCCCAGCCTTCCAACAGCATGTCGACAAGCTCGAGCAAGGCGACCGCGAAGGCCTGACCCACGGCCCCAAAGTTTCGTTCAAGGAAATCGCCACCAAGCACTGGCGCAGCCTGCTGACCTGCATCGGTATCGTCGCGGCCACCAACGTGACCTACTACATGCTGCTCACGTACATGCCGAGCTACCTCTCACATAACCTGCACTACTCGGAAAACAGCGGCGTACTGATCATCATCGCGATCATGGTCGGCATGCTGTTCGTGCAGCCGTTCATCGGTTTTGTCAGCGACAAGATCGGCCGCAAGCCTTTCATCATCGCCGGTAGCATCGGCCTGCTGTTCCTGGCGATTCCGGCGTTCATGCTGATCACCAGCGGCAAGACCGGCTTGATCTTCGCCGGCCTGCTGATTCTTGCGGTGATCCTGAACTTCTTCATCGGAGTGATGGCCTCGACGCTGCCCGCGATGTTCCCCACTCACCTGCGCTACAGTGCATTGGCCAGTGCGTTCAACGTTTCGGTGCTGATTGCCGGCGTGACCCCGACCGCCGTGGCCTGGCTGGTGGAAAGCACCAACGACCTGTTCATGCCCGCCTACTACCTGATGGTATTTGCGGTGGTCGGCCTGATCACCGGCCTGACCATGAAGGAAACTGCCAACAAGCCCTTGCGCGGCGCGGCCCCGGCCGCCTCCGACATGGAAGAAGCCAAGGAACTGCTGCAGGAACACCACGACAATATCGAGCAGAAAATCGAAGACATCGACGCCGAAATTGCCGAACTGGAAGCCAAGCGCCAGAATCTGGTGCAGCAGCATCCGCGTATCAATTAAGCCCCTACCCGGCATGGCGGCCCTTGCCGCCATGCCTTTGGAGTGTTCAGCATGCTTCCAAGCGTCACCGCCCCACAGTCTTTGCTCAGCGCCGACGAACGCGCTGCCATCGCCGAAATCGAAGCCACCACCAGCATCCTGCAACTGGTCACCCGCCTGACCGGCATGCGCTTTGCCGGGATCGCCAAGTTCACCGACCTGGAGTGGGTTGTCTGCTCGGTGCACGACACCGCCGACATGGGCATCCACGTCGATGACGTGCTCGACCTCGAAACCACCCTGTGCAGCGAGTTTTGCATCAACCCGCAAACCTTGTTCATCCCGCAAATCAGTGACAACGGCCGTTTCGCCACACGCCCGGTGGTCAAGCAGTTCTCGATCGAGAGCTACGCCGGTGCGCCGATCTTCCTCCCCGACGGCCGCCTGTTCGGCGCACTGTGTGCGCTGGACTCACGGGGGATGCTGTTCGACGACCCCAACCTGCCGGAAACCCTCAGCCTGTTTGCGCGGCTGATCGGCTGCATTTTCTACGCTAACTTGACCGCGACTGAGCAGTGATGGTCGGCTTGCCGCGTAGCGTCGCCATATCGCGTTTGGGCGGCACGCCAAACAAGCGGCTGTACTCACGGCTGAACTGCGACGGGCTTTCATAACCCACCTTGAAGGCAGCGCTGGACACGTCCTGCTGCTCGTTCAACATCAAGCGCCGCGCCTCGTTGAGGCGCAGCCACTTCTGATACTGCAAGGGGCTCATCGCCGTCAGCTGGCGAAAGTGATGGTGAAAAGTCGCCGCGCTCATTTGCACGCGTGCGGCCAACTCATCCACGCGCAGCGGCGCGTCGTAGTTGAGCTTCAGCCAGTCGACCGCCCGCGCAATCCGATAGCCCTGCCCGTCTACCGCGCAAATCTGGCGTAAGCGGCCGGCCTGATCACTTTGCAAGAGCCGGTAATGAATCTCGCGCTGGATCAACGGCGCGAGCACCGGTATGGCTTCGGGCTCATCCAGCAGCGCCACCAAACGCGCGAACGACGCCAGCATGCCCTCGGTCACCACGCCAATCCCCACGCCCTTCAGCACCGCCCGCTCGCGCTTGGGCGGCAGCTCACTCTGGGCGATCAGCTCGGCGAGGATGCGCAGGTCCAGCTTGAAGGTCAGCCCCAGGCACGGCTGCTGTGGGCTGGCCGCGAGCACTTCGGAATTGGCCGGAATGTCCAGCGAGGTCACCAGGAATCGCGCCGTGTCATACGGGTAGCCTTCACCACCGACCCACAGCTGCTTTTCACCTTGGGCGACGAGCACGATGCTTGGCGGCACCATGCATACCACCGGCCGGCAGGGTTGCTCGCGCCGGTAAAAACTCAGGCCCGGGACGCCCGTGGGTTCGTCGCCGGGGGTAAAGATCCGCGAACCGATGGCGTGCACCAGCGCGTCCAGAGTGTTGTTCATAACCCGCCCTTTTTGTTCGTCAGCGCACTTTACCGCGCACCGCCCTTGGCGTCCCCGTTCACCGGCGAGACTCGGAGGATCAGGCAAGTAATCCAGTGGAACGCACTACAGATCGCAGGTACAGGCCGGGAAAATGTGCGGACCAACCGCCTCAAGGATTCCCCCATGAAACGCCTTTTACTTGCCCTGGGTTTGCTGGTGACTTCTCTTTCCTCATTGGGAGCCGATATGTCCAACGGTGCTGACAACTTCTACACAAGCGACACGGTGACCGTCGAAAAAATCACCTTCAACAACCAATACGGCCTGAAGGTGGCCGGCAACCTGTTCGTGCCCAAAAACCTTGCCTCGGGCGCAAAAAGCCCGGCGATTATCGTCGGCCACCCCATGGGCGCCGTCAAAGAGCAAAGCGCCAACCTGTACGCCACCAAAATGGCCGAGCAAGGCTTTGTCACCCTGTCCCTGGACCTGTCGTTCTGGGGCGAAAGCGCAGGCACGCCACGCAATGCGGTGTTGCCCGATCTTTACGTCGAAGACTTCAGCGCCGCCGTGGACTATCTCGGCACTCGCCCCAACGTCGACCGTGAACGCATCGGCGTCATCGGCATCTGCGGCAGCGGCAGCTTCGCCATCGCGGCGGCGAAGATCGACCCACGCCTCAAGGCCATCGCCACGGTCAGCATGTACGACATGGGCGCCGCCAACCGCAACGGCCTCAAGCAGGGCGTGACGCTGGAGCAGCGGCGCCAGGTGCTGTTGCAGGCGGCGAACCAGCGCTATGTGGAATTCCAGGGTGGCGAAACCCTCTACACCAGCGGCTCGCCGCTCAAGCTGACGGGCAACCCGATTGGCGATGAGTTCTTTGACTTCTACCGCACGCCACGCGGCCAGGTCACGCCGGCCGGTGCGTCGGCGCAAACCACCACCATGCCGACGCTGACCAGCAATGTGAAATTCATGAACTTCTACCCGTTCAACGACATCGAGACGATCTCGCCGCGCCCGTTGCTGTTGATCACCGGCGCCAACGCCCACTCCCGCGAGTTCAGTGAGGACGCCTACAAGCGTGCCGCCGAGCCCAAGGAGCTGCTGGTCATCCCCGGCGCGGGCCATGTCGACCTGTACGACCGGGTCAACCTGATCCCGTTTGACCGACTCACCACCTTCTTCAAAGGCAACCTCAAGTAATGTCCAATACCCCTCACACGGCCCGCTGGGGCGCGGTGTTCGCCATGTCGCTGGCGGCATTCACGCTGGTTGCGTCGGAGTTCATGCCCGTGAGCCTGCTGACGCCACTGGCTGCCGACCTCGGTATCACCCAAGGCCAGGCCGGCCAGGGCATTTCGGTGTCCGGGCTGTTTGCCCTGCTCACCAGCCTGGTTATCGCGGCCGTGGCCGCACGGGTGGACCGCAAGCGCCTGCTGCTCGCCTTGACCCTGCTGATGATCGTTTCCGGCAGCGTGGTGGCGTTCGCGTCGAACTACCTGATCTTCATGCTTGGCCGCGCGCTGATCGGCGTGGCCATCGGCGGCTTCTGGTCGCTGTCGGCGGCCACGGCCATGCGCCTGGTACCCGATTCGCAGGTGCCACGGGCGTTGGCGTTGGTCAACGGTGGGAATGCACTGGCGATGGTGATTGCGGCGCCGCTGGGCAGTTTTCTCGGTGGGATCATCGGCTGGCGGGGTGCGTTTTTCTGCGTCGTCCCCGTGGCCGTCATCGCGGTGGTCTGGCTGCTGGTGAGCCTGCCGTCGATCAAGGCGGATGGCAGCGCGAAAACCGGCAATGTGTTCCTGCTGCTGAAGAACCCTCCGGTGGCGCTGGGCATGCTCGCCGTCAGCGTATTTTTCATGGGCCAGTTCATGCTGTTCACCTACCTGCGGCCGTTTCTGGAGAGCGTCACTCAGGTCAGTGTGCCCCTGCTGTCAGGGATGCTATTGGTGCTGGGGCTGGCCGGGCTGGCGGGGACGTTGCTGATCGAACGCTTCCTGAAGAACGGCCTGTACCCCACGTTGATCGCCATTCCGCTGCTGATGGCGGTGATCGCATCGGCGCTGATTGCATTCGGCAGTTCAGCACTCGTCACCGCCTGCCTGCTGGGAGGCTGGGGCCTGGTGGCCACCGCCGCACCCGTGGGTTGGTGGACCTGGCTGGCACGCACGCTGCCCAAGGACGCCGAGGCCGGCGGGGGGTTGATGGTCGCGATCATTCAACTGGCGATTGCCGCCGGCGCCACGGTCGGTGGCGTGGCGTTCGACCTCAGTGGTTACCAGGCCACCTTCGAACTGAGCGCGGGGTTGCTTTGCGTGGCGGCGATACTGGCGTGGGCCGCATCCTGCCCCCCCGCGCGGACGGCAACCGCCGATGCCTAGGCTCGTGATGGACGGATGTTGCGCATGCGCCCATCCGTCCGAAACCTTCATTATTTTGCGCCGCCAGCCGATGCCATTGGATACCCCTGACGTGCAGTCGCAAGCTGCGGGAAATAATGCCGAACACTCTTACGCCCCTTGTGCGCCAGCTCTCCATTCGCACCAGCCTGTCCCTGACCCGTACCTCGCTGTTCAATTTCATTGCGCTACTGACCCTGGTATTTGCAGCCGCCGCTTATTCGTTGGTGTTCCTCGCCCAGGAGCTGGACCACTCAGAGCAGGAGGAAAGTGCGTTTTACACCCGTAAAGCCATGCAATCCCTGGAGAAGTCGCTGCGCGTCACCGTCAAGGACTATGCGTTCTGGAGCGACACCTACAAGCACATGCACCAGCAGGTGGACACGGACTGGGCCTACACCCGCGGTAATCTCGGGGCGACACTGTATGAGGATTTCGGCTTTCAGGGCCTGTTTGTGGTCAACGGCGTCAACCACACCGTATACGCCGTGATCGAGGGCAAGCTTGCGCCCGTCGAACTCACGCAATGGCTCGGCCACCCCCTGACCGAAATTATCGAGCAGGCGCGCGCCGACGCGGACAATGAAACCCCGGTCACGGCCTTCGTCAACGTGCACGGCAGCCCCGCGCTGGTGGCCGCCGCCGCGATCACCCCCGGCACCGACCCGACGGTGCAGGCCGACGACCGGCCAGCGTCGGTGCTGATCTTCGTCGACCTGTTCAACAGCGCCAAACTGACCGCGATCGGCCAGGACTTCGGCGTGGGCAACCTGCACGTCGCCACCCCCGATGACATTGGCAAGACCCTGGTTTTCCCCCTTGGCCTCGACGGCTCCGCCGGCAGCCTGCACTGGGACCCTGCGCGGCCAGGCGTGCGGCTGATGGCGGTCGGCCTGCCGCTGTTGGGGCTCGCTGCCCTGCTGGTGTGCCTGATGACCTGGGTGATTTTGCGCCGCGCCACTGCCGCAGCCCTCGACCTGGATGCCAGCCACGCCTCGCTGCTCAATAGCCAGAATGCGCTGGCCACCAGCGAGGCGCGTTTTCGCGATGTGGTGGAAGCCAGTTCCGACTGGGTGTGGGAAATCGATGCGCGTTGGCGCTTTACCTACCTGTCGGAGCGTTTCGAGAGCGTCACCGGCCTGGCGCGGCACGCCTGGATCGGTGTCGCCATGAGCGACTTGCTCGACACCGAAGGCGCCCATCTATCGCAGTGGCTAGAGGCCCGGGAGCGGCATACGGCGATCAGTGTGCAGTGCCGCTATGTCGATGCCCAAGGCCAGGAACGCAGCACCCGATTGTCGGCGCGGGAAATGCCCTGCGGCGGTTTTCGCGGTACCGCCACCGACGTCACCGAAGAAGTCGAGTCGCGCCGGCGCATCGAGTTTTTGTCCCAGCATGACGCCCTGACCGGGCTGCCCAACCGCACGCGCCTGCAAGCGTTCCTGGAGGGCAAGCTCAAGGCACTGCCCGCTTCGGAACATTCTTTGGTGATGCTCAGCCTCGACCTTGATCGGTTCAAACCGGTCAACGACTTGCTCGGGCACGCGGCCGGCGACCGGGTACTCAACGAAGTGTCCGCGCGCCTCGCCGACTGCGTGCGCCATGGCGACCTGGTGGCACGCGTCGGTGGTGATGAATTTGTGCTGATCCTCAGCGAGGCCGGTACCCAGGAGGAAGTCGAAAGCCTGTGTAAACGCCTGATCGAGTCGATTGAGCAGCGCATCCGCATCGACGAACAGGACGTCTTTATCAGCGCCAGCATCGGCATTGCCATCGCCCCCGACGACGCGCGTGAAGCCAGCGAATTGCTGCGTTACGCCGATATCGCGCTGTACGAGGCGAAGTCCGCCGGACGTAACACCTGGCGGTTTTACTCCGGCGAAATGAACGCACGGATCATCGAACGCCGGCGCCTGGAAAGCGACTTGCGGTTTGCGATCAAACACGCCGAGTTACGCCTGCACTTCCAGCCCCGCTACCGCATCGGCGACGGGCAAATGGTCGGCGCCGAAGCCCTGGTGCGCTGGCAGCATCCGACGCGCGGGTTGATCGCGCCGGACACGTTTATTCCGATTGCCGAAGAATCCGGGTTGATTCTGGCGCTCAGTGACTGGGTCCTGGAAACCGCCTGCGCGTGCGCGGCGCAATGGCCGCACGCACTGTTTGTGTCGGTCAATCTGTCGCCCACCGAGTTCAAACGCGGCAACCTTGTGGAGCGGGTGCGCGACGCGCTGCAGACATCGGGCATCGATCCGGCGCGCCTGGAGCTGGAAATCACCGAAAGCGTTATGCTCGACGACGCCGCCGGAGCCCTTGAGGTGATGCGCACGCTCAAGCAATTGGGCATCCGCATCGCCATGGACGACTTCGGCACCGGTTATTCGTCCCTGAGCTACCTGCGCAGCTTTCCGTTCGACGGTTTGAAGATTGACCGCAGTTTTTTGACCCGGCTGGAGGAAAGCGCCGACGACCAAGCGATCATCCAGGCCATTGTCGGGCTGGGCCATGCCCTGGCGCTCACGGTGACTGCAGAAGGGATTGAAACTGCCGAACACCTGGCCATGCTCAAGGCGGTGGACTGTGACGAGGGCCAAGGCTACTACCTCAGCCGGCCACTGGACCTCAACACGTTCACCGGCCTGCTGGAGCTGCACGCAGGCGGCATCAACGGAAAAAATGACTCGGCGTCTTGCCAAACTGTTTCTTGAACATGCTGGTAAAGGCGCTGGGGCTGTCGTAGCCCAGTTCCAGGGCCACGTCGATAATCTTCTCCCCCACCGCAATGCGCTCAAGCGCCAGCAGCAACCGCGCCTGCTGGCGCCATTGGCCGAAGGTCATGCCGGTGTCCTTGCGGAACACGCGCTGGATGGTTTTCTGGTCCAGGGCCAGGCGTTCGCTCCAGTCGGCCACGGTGGAGGCATCGCCCGGGTCGTGCTGCCAGACCGCGCAGATCTGCTGGATGCGCGGGTCGGCGGGCTGTGGCAGCGACAGCGGCAAGGCCGGCAACAGCGCGAGTTCGTCGAGGATCAAGTGCATGATCCGCGCATCCCGTGAGTCTTCGGCATACGGCGGCTTCAAACTCACCGAAGCCTTGATCAGCTCGCTCAGCAGCGGCGAGATGCTCACCGCTTTGGTCTCACTGGGCAGATTGGGGAAGCTGTCCGGGCGCACAAACACGCTGCGCATTTTCAGCGCGCCCACGCAGCGCAGGGAATGCACGTGCCCGCACGGCATCCAGAAACCGCGATTGGGCGGCACCGTCCACTGGTTCTGCGCCGAGTGCACCACCATCACGCCTTCGGTGGCGTAGAGCAACTGGTGTTTTTCATGGCTGTGGTCGGGGATCACCCAGTTTTCCGGGTAGTCGGTGGCCGAACTGATGACGGCCCAGTCGCCCTCATCGATCTCCTGCAGAAATTTATCCAGTGATTTGATCATTTCGCCCTTTTTGCGACGGTTGCCTCCCGAATTTCGCGAGACAGGCATGGGTGGCGAATCTAGCATAACCGTCGCAACAATTTGAAATGGTCAGCCGGCCAAGCACTGGCTACCCTGTTCGCTGCCTTGATATGGAATGCCTGCATGACGACCCTCACCGCCTCACCCACCGCAACGTCAAGCCCGCCCCAAGCAAGCCCGCTGGTCATGCGCATCCTCGGCGCCTGTGCCCTGGCGCACCTGATCAACGACTTGATCCAGGCCGTGCTGCCGTCGATCTACCCGATGCTCAAGGCCAACTACGGGCTGAGCTTCACCCAGGTCGGCCTGATTACCCTGACCTTTCAGCTGACTGCTTCGCTGCTGCAACCCTGGATCGGCTACCACACCGACCGCCATCCCAAGCCGTGGCTGCTGCCGGCGGGCATGGTGTGCACCCTGGTGGGCATCCTGATGCTGGCGTTTGTCGGCAGCTTCCCGATGATTTTGCTCGCGGCCGGCCTGGTGGGCGTGGGTTCGTCAACCTTCCACCCGGAAACCTCGCGCGTCGCGCGGCTGGCCTCCGGCGGGCGTTATGGCCTGGCGCAATCGACCTTCCAGGTCGGCGGCAACACCGGCAGCGCGTTGGGCCCATTGCTCGCGGCGGCGATCATCATCCCTTACGGCCAGGGCCATATCGCCTGGTTCGGGCTGTTTGCAGTGTTCGCGATTCTGGTGCTGTACGGGCTGAGCCGCTGGTACCGCCACCACCTCAACCTGTTCAAGCTCAAGCAAGGCGGCAAAGCCACCCATGGCTTGTCCAAAGGCCGCGTGACGTTTGCCTTGGTGATTCTGGCGCTGCTGGTGTTTTCCAAATACTTCTACATGACCAGCCTGACCAGCTACTTCACCTTCTACCTGATCGAGAAATTCCAGCTGTCGGTAGCGAGTTCGCAGATGTACCTGTTCCTGTTCCTCGGCGCGGTGGCCGTGGGCACCTTTGCGGGCGGGCCGATCGGCGACAAGATCGGCCGCAAGAAGGTCATCTGGTTCTCGATCCTCGGCGCCGCGCCCTTCACCCTCGCCCTGCCCTACGTCGACCTGTTCTGGACCGCCGTGCTCAGCGTGGTGATCGGCTTCATCCTGGCCTCGGCCTTCTCGGCCATCGTGGTGTTTGCCCAGGAACTGGTGCCCGGCAATGTGGGCATGATCGCCGGGGTGTTCTTCGGCCTGATGTTCGGCTTCAGCGGCATCGGCGCGGCGTTGCTGGGTTTGCTCGCCGACAGCCATGGCATCGCGTATGTCTACACGCTGTGCTCGTTCCTGCCGCTGGTGGGCATCCTGACAATACTGTTGCCCTCGACCAAAGGCGTCTAGACTGCCGATCATCGGCTGGCCGTAGGCCAGCACGATGAAAGCTCCGAAAAACCTGCGTGTGCGCTTACAATCCCGGTTTTCAACGCACACCAGGCAGACCCGGCAAGACATGACGCTCGACCCTCCTACGATTTTGGCACTGACAGTTGCCTTGGCCGCCGCCGCGGCCCTCTACCTGGCTGTTGAATGGCGCAGCGTGCGCGAGCCGTCGCTGCTGTTCTGGAGCGCCGGTTTCGCCACTATCACCATTGGCTCCACCCTCGCCCTGCTGCGCATCAACGGTTATCTGGTGATTGGCATCTGGTTCGCCAATGGCTTGCTGGTGAGCGCGCATTGCCTGTTTTTGCTCGGTGTGGCGCGGTTTACTCAAGTGCGCCTCTCGCCGCTGTGGTTGCTGATGCTGGTGGTCTGGCTCGGCATGCTGATGCTGCCGGCCGACCTGCCCTGGTCCAAAGCCATGCTGGGGGTGCAGTCGCTGCTGGTGGCGCTGCCGACCCTGCGCGCGAGTTTCCTGCTGCGGCCCCATGGCAAATCCCTGAGCATCGGCGCGGTGCAACTGCGCTATGTGCTGCTGATCCACGGGATTTTCTATGTGATCAAGGCCGCGTCGGTGCTGATCCCCGGCACCTTGATCGACCTGGCCGCGTTCAAGGGCGAGATCATCCAGATTTCCCTGGTGGAAGGCGCGATGGCGATCATGCTGATTGCCCTGTCCATGACCGGCTCCGAACGCTACCGCCGCGAACAGCAGATCGCCCGCCTCGCCGCCCGCGACCCACTCACCGCCCTCTACAACCGCCGCGCCCTGGACTTACGCGCGCCGCGCCTGCTCGCCCAGGTTTCCCCGGCGCAACCGGGTGCGCTGCTGCTGATCGATATCGACAATTTCAAAGGCGTCAACGACCTCTACGGCCATACCGCTGGCGACCGTTTGCTGATCGCCTTGAGCGAGATGATCCGCAGCGTGGTGCCCCAAGGCGCGCTGGCTGCACGCCTGGGCGGGGATGAATTTGTAATCCTGCTGCACCCGGCCGCGACCGCGCAGATCGTCGAACTGGGCAGCAGCCTGCGCGAGCAGTTCCAGTACCTGGCCGCGCAAACCTGCGCCACCCCGGCGCCGGTGACCCTGAGCATCGGCGCCAACCTGTTCGACCAGCCACCGGCCAGCCTGGCCGCGTTGATCGAACAGGGTGATACCACGCTGTATGAAACCAAGCGTGGCGGGCGTGACAGCATTCGCTTGGTGGACCGCACCGGGGCCTACAGGTCGTAATTGACCGCCACACTGCGCCCGGTCTTCACCGACTCCAGCGCACAATCCGCCAGGTGCAAGGCATACAACCCGTCGCGCACGCTGGTGGGCAAGGCCTGGCCGTGGTTCAGCGCATCGATGAACTGGGTCAGCTCATTGCGATAGGCATCGGCATACCGCTCCAGGAAAAAGTGCTGCAACGGTTCCAGCGCTTCGGTGTGCTCGGCGCTCCAGTGGCGCAAGGTGCTCGGGCGGTGGTTGTCGGTGAGCAGCACGCCATGGGCGCCGGACACCTCGACGCGCTGGTCATAGCCATACACCGCCTGGCGGCAGCAGTTGATATGGCATTGCTTGCCGGAGGCAGTGCGCAGCAGCACCATCACGCTGTCGTAGTCGTCGATCTGCTCCAGGCTCGGGTCCACCAGGCGGCTGGCGATGGCGCTGACTTCCACCGGTTCTTCGCCGAGCAGATGGCGGGCGGTGTCGAAGTCGTGGATGGTCATGTCGCGCAGGATGCCGCCGGAGTGTTCAAGGTAATCGCGCGGCGCCAGGCCGGGGTCGCGGCTGGTGATGATCACTTGGCGCACGGCGCCGATTTGCCCAGCGTCGAGGGCCTGGCGCAGGCGCAGCATGTCGGGATCGAAACGGCGGTTGAAGCCGAGCATCACCTTGCCGCCCTGGCGCTCCACGGCCTGGGCGGCGCTGCGGGCCTTGGCGATATCGAGGTCGATGGGTTTTTCGCAGAGCACCGCCTTGCCTTCGGCCACCGCCGCCAGCAGCAAGTCGATATGGGTGTCGGTGGGCGTGCCGATGACCACGGCGTCGATGTCTTTGCGGGTCAGCACCGCAGCACAATCGTAGGCCGCCTCGCAGCCCAGTTGCGTGCTCAGCGCATCGACGCCCTCGCGCCAGGGGTCGGCCACCAGCACCAGCGTGGCATTGGGGTGAGCGGCGACGTTGGCAGCGTGGATCTTGGCGATGCGCCCGGCACCTAGAACGGCGATACGTAGCATGGGTGAACTCCTGATGTTGTTTTTGAAGGGAGTGCTCAGTCCGGCAGGTTGAACGGCGTCACGATCTGCACCTGTGACGGCGCAATCGGCCCGGCCTTCCACAACCGGTGGTGTTGCAGGATATGCAGGAACACATTGCGGGCATCGATCTGCAGGTTGTGGTCGATGATCGCGGCGATTTTTTCGTCGATCAGCAACTGACGGTTTTCTTCGTCGAGGTCGTGGCCGATAAACACCTCCAACGGCCGATCAAGGGCGGCGAAGGCGTCGACAATCGCGCGGTTGCCGCCGCCGACGCTGTACACCGCCTTGAGGTCGGGGTTGTGTTTCAAAGCCTGGGTGACACGCTCGAAGGTGCGGTCATACACACCGTAACCGCCGCTGATATCCAGCACGCGCAAGTGCGCCGCGCGCCCGCGCAGCCAGGCACGAAAGCCCATCTCGCGTTCTTCTTCGCCACGGAACAGTTCGCTGCCGATCACCACGGCCACGTCCTGGGGCTGCGCCGGCAGCCAGCGCGACATCAGGTAAGCAGCGGTCTGGCCGGCGGTGCGGTTGTCCATGCCGACATAACCGATGCGCTCGCTTTGCGGCAGGTCCGTCACCAACGTCACCACCGGAATCCCCGCCGCGATCAGTTGCTTGACCGCCTGGTTTACGGCCGGCTCATCGGCGGCCTTGAGCACCACGCCCTGGCTGCCGGTGTCCAGGCAGCGCAGCAACTGGTCGTGCATGGCCTGGGGCTCGATCTCTTCGAACAGGTGAAAACGCGGGGCAATCCGAAACGGCGCCAGGCTGGCCAGTTGCGCGACGATTGCCGCCTGCACCGCCGCACTGAAGCGTTGCGGCGTGTGCATGATCACGTCGACATGAAATGTGCGCCCCACCGCCAGGCCGTTTTTCTCCTGAGACTCCAACTCCTCCAACGCCTGCTCGATACGCCGCCGGGTCTGTGCGTGCACGCTGCCGCGCTGGTGCAACACGCGGTCGACCGTGGCTTTGCTCACACCCGCCTGGGTGGCGAGCTGTTTGATGGAGAAGTGTTTGGCGCGTTCGAGCATGGCGTTCGCCTGAGGTGTTTTTGAGGTTTTTTTTGGGCGTTACTGAGGTTTGGCAATGCTAGTCTCAGTTTCGCCCGGCGTCGAGCCTGGCGATGAACAACAACAAAAAACTGGAGAAGCCCATGCCTCACACCGACCTCGCCACCTCGTTCAGCGGCCAATACTTTGTCGTCACCGGCAGCACCCAAGGCCTGGGCGCCGCCGTGGCCCACACCCTGGCGCAACGGGGCGCCGCCGGGCTGATCATCTGCGGGCGCCGCCGCGCCCAGGGCGAGGAACAGGTAAGGCAACTGGCGCAGCTGGACTGCCCGGCGTTTTTTGTCGAGGCCGACCTGGAAAAGGTCGAGGATTGCCGCGCAATCATCGAGGCTGCGCGCACCCACTTCGGCACCTTGCACGGGCTGGTGAACTGCGCCGGCATGTCGGACCGCGGCACCATTCTCGACACCTCGCCGGAGCTGTTTGACCGGCTGATGGCGGTGAATGTGCGCGCGCCGTTCTTCCTGATGCAGGAGGCGTTGAAGCTGATGATCAGCAACGGCGTGGAAGGCGCGGTGGTGAATATCCAGAGCGTCACCGGGCATGGCGGGCAGTCGTTCTTGAGCGCCTATGCGGCGTCCAAGGGCGCGCTGGCGATCCTCACCAAGAACGTCGCGTTCAGTGCGCTGCGCAACCGCATCCGCGTGAATGGCTTGAATATCGGCTGGATGGACACGCCTCATGAGGATGACATCCAGCGCCAGTACCACGGTGCCCTGGACGGCTGGCTGGAAAAGGCCGAAAGCGCGCAGCCGTTCGGGCGCCTGCTCAAGCCGGCGGAAGTGGCGCAAAGCGTGGCGTTCTTGCTGTCGCGCGAGTCGGGGATGATGACCGGTTCGGTGATCGACCTGGAGCAAGGCGTGGTGGGCTGCACCGACGCCGGCAGCCCGCAACCGCATCAGGCCCTGAGCCTGACGGGCGGTGTGTGATGTCGGTGTTCGTTACGGCCGACGCCGTGCGCATCGAAGACTTCCAGCGCATTTGTGCGCAGCAGGCGCGTGTCGAGGACTATCCGCTGGCCGCTGGAGTGCTGAGGAACGTACCGATCTACCAGGCCCACACCTTGCGCAACAGCGACCGCCTCTCGGTGATGAATGAACTGCACCGCCTGTTCAGCGACGGGCCGGGAGTGATGGTGGTGCGCCGCGCCTTTGAGGACCTGGAAGTGGTGGACCGTCATAGCCAGGTGTTCGAAGCGATCTTCGCCCAAGAAGCGCAACACGGTGCGGGCGCCGACCACTTCGCCAAGGCCGGCACCAATGGGCGCATCTGGAATTCATTGCAAAAGGCCGCGCTGCAATCGCCGGAATCCTTTGCCGAGTACTACGCCAACCCGCTGCTGGGGTTGATTGCCGAGGCGTGGCTGGGGCCGAGCTTTCAAGTCACCGCCCAGGTCAATGTGGTGCACCCCGGCGGCCAGGCGCAGCAGCCGCACCGTGATTATCACTTGGGCTTCCAGACCCATGAGGTCGTGGAGCGCTTCCCCTTGTCGCTGCACCAACTGTCCCAATACCTGACGTTGCAGGGCGCGGTCGCCCACTCGGATATGCCGCTGGAAACCGGCCCCACCCAGTTGCTGCCGTTCTCACAGCAATACGCCTTGGGCTACCTGGCCTGGCGGCGCGCGGAGTTTATCGACTACTTCCAGCAGCACGCGGTGCAGCTGCCGTTGAACAAAGGCGACCTGTTGTTCTTCAACCCGGCGCTGTTCCATGCCGCCGGCACCAACCGCACCCCGGACCGCCAGCGCATGGCCAACCTGCTGCAAATCTCCTCGGCCTTCGGCAAGCCCATGGAAGCCCTCGACCGCGAGCGCATGATGCTGGCGATCTACCCCGCGCTACTGGCCAACCCGGCCCTGGACGCCCAGGCCGTGGTCGCCTGCACCGCCGATGGCTATGCCTTCCCCACCAACCTCGACACCGACCCGCCGTTAAAGGGCCTGGCCCCGCAAACCGGGCAGGAACTGATGCTGCAAGCCCTCAACGAGCGCTGGCCCATTGCCGACTTCGCCGCGGCCGTGGCGCAGCAGCGGGCCAAGCGTCAGGCATGAATCGCTTTAACAACAACAAAAACAGCGGAGCACCATGATGAAAAAGCAACTCCTTGCGGCACTGTTTACCCTCGCCATCAGCCCCTGGGTCCTGGCCGATATACGCATCGGCGTGAGCATCGCCCAGGTCGACGATGTGTTCCTCGCGCAAATGCGTGACTACATGGCCGCCCATGCCAAGGAACTGCCCGGCGTGACCCTGCAGTTCGAAGACGCCCAGGGCGACGTGGTGCGCCAGCTCAACCAGGTGCAGAACTTCACCGCCCAGGGCATGGACGCAATTATCGTCAACGCGGTGGACACCGCCGCCACCCAGAAAATGACAGTGAATGCCCAGCAGGCGAAGATCCCGCTGGTGTATATCAACCGCCGTCCCGAGTTCAAGGACGTGCCGCCGGGGGTGGGTTATGTGGGTTCGGATGAGATCAAGGCCGGCGAAATCCAGATGCGCTACCTGGCCGAGAAAATGGGCGGCAAGGGCAACCTGGCGATCATGCTGGGCCTGCTCTCCAACAACGCCACGCACAACCGCACGCTGGGGGTAAAAAATGTGCTTAAGGACTACCCCGGCATCAAGATCGTCGAGGAGCAGAGCGCCGAATGGCAGCGCAGCAAAGCGATTGACCTGATGAACAACTGGATCGTGTCGGGCCGAAAAATCGATGCCGTGGCCGCAAACGCCGATGAAATGGCCATCGGCGCAGCCATGGCGATCAGCCAGGCAGGCATGCAACCGGGCAAGGACATCCTGGTGGCCGGCAGCGATGGCGGCGCGGCCGGGCTGGATGCGGTGAAAAAAGGCCTGTTGCTGGTGACGGCGTATCAGGACAACAAGGGGCAAGCGGTCGGCTCGATTGACCTGGCGGTGAAGATGGTGAAAAAACAACCCTACGAGGCTGAGTTGACCATTCCTTACCAGCAGATCACCAAAGACAACTACCAGGCGTTTCTCAATCCTTGATTTGAAGCCAATGAGTTCTATGTGGCGAGCGAGCTTCTTGTAGCGAGCTCGCCACAAAAAAATCTCCCGCCCACCACTCACTCATCCCGCCACCCATTCACCACGATATACAACAATGGTCCCACCGACACGAACACCGCCGTCAGCAGAAAATACGGCAGCAGTGACGCCACCGACCGTCCGCGCCGCCGCGCATCGCGGTACATCCACACGCAGGCCAGCGCGGCCATCAGGTACAGGTCGATCACCACCTGCGCCGTGTCCGGGCGCGCCATCAATTCGCGCCCGAAGGCCAGCAGTGACTGCTCGGCCGTGAGCATCGTGAACAGGGTGTACAGCGAAAAACCGAGCAACGCGGCCAGGGCCAGAAAGGGTTTGCGCATGGGGTCTTCCTTGAAGTGATTGAGGCCCACCCTAGTGATAAGGTGGCAGCCCTCGCAATGACCTCGGAGGTCATGAACCCGTCATGGAAAACCCTGCTACCGCCGGCGCACAGCTGCGCCAATTGCGCCGACACGCCAAGCTGAGCCAGCTCGACCTCGCCCTGATCACGGGGGTTTCCCAGCGCCACCTCAGTTGCCTCGAGACCGGCCGCGCCAAGCCAAGCCCCGGCACATTGCATAACCTGCTGACCGCACTGGAGGCACCGCTGGAGCAGTGCAACCAGGTGTTCCTCGCCGCCGGCTTCGCGCCCCGCTACACCGCCACCCCGCTCGCGTCACCGAGCATGGCGGCGATTCGCGAGGCGGTCAGCCATGTGCTGCACGCCAACAATCCGGCCCCGGCGATCCTGCTGGGCAGCCAGTGGGAAGTGCTGGCGGCGAATGCCAGCACCGGCGTGTTGTTTGCGTTGGTGGGTATCGCGCCGGACGCGGCAGACGGTCTGAACCTGCTGACCACCCTGCTGCAACCCGGCGGCCTCGGCGATCACCTCATCAACGCCGACGAGATCCGCAGCCTGGCCTGGCAGCGCGCGACCCGTGAGGCGTTGGGCAACCCGGCATTGGCGACCTTACTGGCGAGCCTGCCAGCCCCCAATAGCCGCGAAATGCCCGAACAGATGCCGCCCCTGGTACTAACCCGCATCCGCTCAACCCAGGGCGAGCTGAATTTTCTGTCGACCTTCACCACCTTCGGCATGCCCCAGGACATCACCCTCACCTCCCTGCGAATCGAGCACCTGATTCCCGCCGACGATGCCACCTGGCAGGTGATGCGCGCCGCCTATGAGGAATATGCCGCACTGGTTTTGTGAAATATCTGTACGTAGACTGCGGCCATACCCCCATCTGAAGGCGGCGAAAAAAACCTGATGCAAGTTACCGAAGTCTCCATTGCCCAATTGCGCGCGGCGCTTGAAAGCGGCCAGACCACGGCCGTTGAACTGGTTCACGCGTACCTGGCGCGCATCGATGCCTATAACGGCGAACTCAACGCCGTGGTGGTGCGCAATCCCGAAGCCCTTAAAGAAGCCGAGGCATCCGATGCGCGCCGGGCCAGGGGCGAAACCTTGGGGCCATTGGATGGCATTCCCTATACCGCCAAAGACAGTTACCTGGTCAAGGGCCTGACCGCTGCATCCGGCAGCCCGGCCTTCGCCAACCTGGTTGCCCATCGCGACGCCTTCACCATCGAGCGCCTGCGCGCCGGCGGCGCCATTTGCCTGGGCAAGACCAATATGCCGCCGATGGCCAATGGCGGCATGCAGCGCGGCGTGTATGGCCGTGCCGAAAGCCCGTATAACGCCGATTACCTGACCGCGCCATTCGCCTCCGGCTCGTCCAACGGTGCCGGCACCGCCACCGCTGCGAGCTTTGCCGCGTTCGGCCTGGCCGAAGAAACCTGGTCCAGCGGGCGTGGCCCGGCGTCCAACAATGGCCTGTGCGCCTACACCCCGTCGCGTGGGGTGATTTCGGTGCGCGGCAACTGGCCGCTGACCCCGACCATGGACGTGGTGGTGCCGTACGCGCGCACCATGGCCGACCTGCTCGAAGTGCTCGACGTGGTGGTCGCCGAAGACCCGGACACCCGTGGCGACCTGTGGCGCCTGCAGCCGTGGGTGCCGATCCCGAGCGTGGCCGACGTGCGCCCGGCCTCTTACGCTGAACTGGCTGTGCCGGCTGAATCCCTCGTCGGCAAGCGCTTTGGCGTGCCGCGCATGTATATCAATGCCGACCCCGAGGCCGGCACCAGCGAAAAACCCGGCATCGGCGGGCCGACCGGGCAGAAGATCAACACCCGCGCCAGCGTGATCGACCTGTGGCAAGACGCACGCCAGGCGCTGGAAGCCGCCGGGGCCGAAGTGATCGAGGTGGATTTCCCGCTGGTGTCCAACTGCGAAGGCGACCGCCCTGGCGCGCCGACCGTGTTTACCCGTGGCCTGGTGTCCAGGGAATTTCTCCACGATGAGCTGTGGGAGCTGTCGGCCTGGGCCTTCGACGACTTCCTGCGCGCCAACAACGACCCGAACCTGAACCGCCTGGCGGATGTGGACGGGCCGCAGATCTTCCCCCACGACCCCGGCACCCTGCCCAACCGCGAAGACGACCTGGCCGCCGGCATGGACGAATACGTGCGCATGGCGGAACGCGGTATCACCCCGTGGAACGAAATCAGCACCGTACCCGACGGCCTGCGCGGCCTGGAACAAACCCGCCGGGTCGACCTGGAAGACTGGATGGATAAGCTCGGGCTCGACGCGGTGCTGTTCCCCACCGTCGCCGACGTGGGCCCGGCGGATGCCGACGTGAACGAGGCCAGCGCCGACATCGCCTGGAGCAACGGCATCTGGGTGGCCAACGGCAACCTCGCGATCCGCCACCTGGGCGTCCCCACCGTCACCGTGCCCATGGGCGTGATGGCGGATATCGGCATGCCGATCGGGCTGACCTTCGCCGGCCGTGCTTATGATGACTCGGCACTGCTGCGCTTTGCGGCGGCGTTTGAAGCGACAGGCAGCAAACGCCTGATTCCGCCGCGAACCCCAGCGCTGCCGTCTGAATAAACGCGGTCAAAAATGTGGGAGGGCGGTGCGACGATTCGACTTACACCCTCCCATATTGGATCTGCGCCACGCTGTGATCAGGAAGTGCCTGTCTCGTAAAGGCGACTTTTCCGACATCGTTCACCGATAACAAAACTTTACTCTTCGGGCTTTCGCGTCCAGGAGTAAAGGGAATGACTTCCAGCGTACTACCGAGCGTCTTTTTCGACCACAGCCGGCACACCCTGAATGTGCGCGAGGTCAAAGCCCGGCTCGATGTCTTGGCCTTCAAGGGCCACGAACACCTCAGCCAGCCCTACACCTACACCGTGGAATTCACCAGCACCGAGCGTGACCTGGCGGCAAACACCTTGCTCGGCCAGGACGCCCGTTTCAGCCTGCACGCCGCAGCGCAAAAAAAACGCTCGTTTCTGGACCTTAGTGCAGAGGAAATCAAACCGCTGCGCACCCTGTATGGCGTGGTCACCGGCTTCAAACGCAACTCCGGCTCCAGCGACCAGGCCAGTTATGCCGTCACTTTGCAGCCGCGCCTGGCGCTACTGGCGCGCGGTCGGCAGTACCGCATCTACCAGCACCAATCCGTGCCGGAAATCGTCGAAAGCATCCTGCGTAACCGCCACGGCTTCCTTGGCCAGGACTTCCTGTTCAGCCTGAAACGCGACTACCCCCGGCGCGAACAGGTGATGCAATACGGCGAAAGCGACCTGGACTTTATCGCCCGCCTGCTGGCCGAAGTCGGCATCTGGTACCGCTTTACCGCTGACGACCGCCTGGGTATCGACGTGGTCGAGTTCTGCGACGATCAACGCCTCTATCAGTTCGGCCTTGAGCTGCCATTGCGCCCGCAGTCCGGGCTCGGCAGCAGCGGGCAGGACGGTGTGTGGCAACTGCAATCAAGCCACGCGGTGGTCGAGAAGCAGGTGCATATCCGCGCCTACCAGCACCGCGACGCCCGCGCCGACCTGAGCGGCGAGATCGACCAGACGCGCGGTGCAACCACCACCTACGGCGAGGCTTACCACTACGCCGAACCCTACAGCGCCCTGGGCGACCGCCTCGATCAAGACGAGCGCCTGCTAAGCGAAAGCGGCTACTTCTATGCGCGCCTGCGTCACGAGCGCTATCTCAACGAGCAAACCCAACTCAGTGGTATCAGCAGCAGTGCCGTTCTGGTACCGGGGCAGGTGCTCAAAGTGTCCGGCGGTGCGCCTGAGGCCTTCACGCTCGGCGCAGTAATCACCGGGCTGACCACCACGGCCGCGCGCGACAGCAGTTTCATCGCCACTTTCAAGGCGATGCCCTATTCGGAAAGCGTGTGCTTTCGCCCGCCGCTCAAGGCCAAACCCCAAATCGCCGGCACCGTCCCGGCCCGCGTCACCAGTTCGCGGGTCAACGACCCGTATGCGCATATCGACCTGGAAGGCCGCTACCGCGTCAACTTCCTGTTCGACCGTGACAGCTGGAAAACCGGCCAGGAAAGCGTCTGGCTCCGCCTGGCCCGCCCGTACGCCGGCGACACCCACGGCCTGCACCTGCCGCTGATAGCCGGCACCGAAGTCGCCATCGCCTTCGAACAAGGCGACCCGGACCGCCCCTACATCGCCCATGCCCTGCACGACAGCCGGCATGTGGACCACGTGACCATGCGCAACGACAAACGCAACGTGCTGCGTACCCCGGCGAACAACAAGCTGCGCATGGACGACCAACGTGGGCAGGAGCACATCAAGCTCAGCACCGAACACAGCGGCAAGAGCCAGCTCAACCTGGGGCATTTGGTGAATGCCGAACGTAAAAAACGGGGGGAAGGGTTTGAGCTGCGCACCGATGGCTGGGGCGCGCTGCGTGGTGGCAAGGGCATCTTCATCAGTGCAGATATTCAACCCAAAGCTCAGGGCCAGATGTTGGAAATGAGCGCTGCCCTCGGCCGCTTACAGCAGGCCGGTGAGCAGTTGGACGGTTTGTCGGTTGATGCCCAGGCCGCTAATGCAGACGCTGCGGATGTGCAGGCCCAGTTGAAGTTGCTCAAGCAGGATCTGGAGCAACTCAAGTCATCCGTATTGATGCTCAGCGCTCCCGATGGCATGGCATTGACCAGCGGCCAGCACCTGCAATTGGCGGCGCAGAACAACCTGATGATCAACGCCGGAGCCGAGGCGGATATCAGTGTGGTCAAGCGCATGTTCATCGGCGTGGGGCAAGGGTTGAGCGTGTTTGTGCGCAAGTTGGGGATCAAGCTGATTGCCAACCAGGGTCCGGTAAAAATCCAGGCACAAAACGACACGCTGGAGCTGATGGCCCGCCAAGGCTTGGAGATCATCAGCAGCGAAGATGAAATTCGCATCGTGGCGAAAAAGAAAATCACCCTGAATGCGGGCGGCAGCTACATCACCCTGGATCGAAGCCGCATTGAGTCAGGGACGGTGGGGGACCACTACATCAAGGCGGCGCACTTCGACTTCCTCGGGCCGGCCAGCATGAAGGCCGCACATCCGGAGTATCCGCAGAGTCTTTCAAAGCAACTGCTGCGATTCAGCCTGTCGCAAACCCCTAATGCACCGGGTAAAGGCTGGGCGGGGATGCCGTACACGCTCTTCGCCGACGGTGCAGTGCTCAAGGAGGGTGTGCTGGATAAGGCCGGGCAGGTTTCCATCGATCATCAGGCCGTCACCCAGCAATACCGGATAGAGCTGGCCAACGGCGTGAACTACCAGATACCGGTGCCGAGTGAATACCGCAATTGCGAGCAAGCGAACCTGGCCAACGGTGGTTTTCACAACCACCCCACGCAAACGGATGGCCACGTGAACCAACCCCTATCGCACACAGATCACCGCGCTCGATACACCGCAATGCTCAGCGCAACTAATGCTTGGGAGGAAAAACCTCATGACTGACCCTGACATCGTTGTCCCCGTCGCTCTGCAACATACCCAGCAGGCAACCTGTACCGCGCCCTGGTATGTACATGACAGTGAATATCATCCCGTTGAGGCCACCTATAAGCCACTAGTTAATGGCGAAGAAACCTTCGAGGCCGTGCACCTGGCTATCGCCCAAGCCACCAGAACTGTCGACATCATCTGCTGGGGATTTCAACCGTCGATGTTCTTTATCCGTAACGGCAGGAGCCCGAGTATCGGTGACCTGCTCAAGGCCAAGGCTCGAGAAGGCGTCAAGGTCCGCGTGTTGGGCTGGGAAATGCCGTTCAATTGCGCAGGCTTTGCCGGTGAGGCCAACCTGCCGGGCAAGGGCTTGATCCGTATCAAAGATCGGGCGTTGCAAAGTTCAACGCAGGAACAATACGACAATGATCGTCGCTGGTTTGCCGAATGTGCGGTTGCGGGTAACAAGGCCGCTCTTCGAGCAGAGACCAGAGTTCCGCTGTTCGTCAGCCGCGGTTTCCGTTGGGAAGATAGATCGCGGATTTCCGATGAGGTGGAACACGAAGGCCTCGACCCGCAGATCAGCGAAAAAATGCGCAACACACTGATGCTGACCGTCACCCATCACCAGAAAAGTGTACTCGTAGACTATGAAGTACCTGACAGCGCCGTTGGGTTTGTGATGGGCCACAACATGCTCGACGAGTACTGGGACACAGATGCGCATTCGGCGCTGAATCGAACCGAAAGCAGCAAACCCAAGCCCGACATCGGCCCGCGTGGTCATAGCCCACGACAGGATATTTCGAGCCAGGTCAGCGGGCCCATTCTGGAGCACCTACACCACAACTTTGCCAGTGCCTGGCTAACGGAGACCGGTGAGGACTTGATCGATCTTCGTCAAGCCAAGCAAGTCGGGCTGCAGCTGCAATGCACGCCCGGCGCCACTCGCCAACTGGCCCAACTGCTGCGCACCCAGGCGCAGGACGGCAAGCGTGATATCGAGAAGCTCTACCTGAAAGCGGTCAACAACGCGACGCAGTTTATCTATATCGAAAACCAGTATTTCCGTTGGCCGCCATTGGCAGACGCGATCAAGCAGGCGGCAGCTCGCCAGACAGCCAAGGGCCGTGATCCAGGCCTGCATGGTGCTTTGCACCTGTTCGTGATCACCAATGCGAGCGAAGACAGCGTGGATTCGGGCTCGTTGACGACCCAGCGCATGCTCGAAAGTTTGGGGCGCGCGAATGTCATTCCGGGGGTGACGAAGCTGCGGATTGCCAAGCAGGTCAAAAAAGACGCCCCGCCCCAGCCGACGCCAGATCCACGTGATCACGTCGGGCAGCGGGAGTTGGCTAAATGGCAGGCCGAACTCGATCAAACAACCAAGGCCATGCAGGACAGTGCGGTAGTCCCGAAGGAAATACCTGGGTTGAAAGTTCACCTGTGCTCACTCGTGGCGCCGGATTCACCGGCGGGTAAGCCGTGGATGCCCGTGTATATCCACTCCAAGTTGATGATTGTTGACGATGTGTTTACCACGCACGGCTCAGCGAATATCAACACGCGCAGCATGCAGGTGGATAGCGAACTGAATATTGCGCATGAGTGGGTGAGTGTGACGCAGGCGTTGAGACGCAGGTTGTGGGGGCTGCATACGGGCGGGAAAGGCGCGCAGGATGATCCAGAGAAGGCGTTCAACGTATGGGCGGAAATCATCAACACAAACAAAGAACTGCAAGAGATAAAAATGATCCCTGATGCTCCGCTAATCGAATTCTACTACGGCAAAGCTACCCTGAAGGACCTCGACTGATGCGCCGGATCCTTCTGCTCTCAAGCCTGCTGCTGGCCGCCTGTAATAACGGTGGTCCCCTTACTCACTTGAACCAGGAAATGCCCATGAACCCAATCAGTGAGGCTAAGCAAAAACTAACCTTCACCTGTGTGCATGAGACCATTCCTGAGTCGCCTGCCGAAGCCGATATTTTATTTCGGTACGCCCGCTGGTTGCAGAAAAACAACCTGCTCAAGCAGGACAAGAGCGTCTATGCAGAGATTGAGCGGCTGTATCGCATTGCTGCAGAGAACGGTCATTACAAAGCCAATATCAACTTGCAGAATGGCGCTATGCGTGGAGAGTTCAAACTCAGAGAAGGCGAGTATCTGCGTCTGGGCCAGCAACTGATCGACGCCAGAGTGGCGACGGGTTATTACTTAATTGGGATACTCCTCCAACAGGGGGCTGCTGGGTTAAAGCAAGATACGGAAATGTCGCTGCGCTATTACCGCAAGGCGGCCGATCAAGGTAACGCTCAAGCCCAAGCCTATGTAGCTGGGAAGCTAGCGCCGATTGACATTGCGCCAGCCATTGCTCGGCAGATGCGCCACTGTGCAGCGGAACAGGGGAATGGCAAGGCTGCGGTGGCTTTGGGCATTCATCTTAAAGTCAAGGAAGAATACCAAGCTGCCCTGAAGGTCTTTCAAATGGGCGTTTTAGCAGGAGACGATGGTGCTGCGGGTTGGCTGGAAGAGGCTTTTCGCGGCCCTCCTGCTACAGATAAGTTTTACTTCCTCGGCCAACAGCAAGATCTTGAACGCGCCGAGCGCTATGAAAAAATCTGGCGGATTCTCACAAGGTATTCCTACGCCGACCCCAAAGTCCCCGAAATCAACGAAATCCTCCCCTTGCCCCCCGCCAAGCTCCCCGCCTGGGACGGCAAACTCCAATGGCTGGAAGCGCGCCTGGCCAACATCCCGCCGCCCAAACCCAGCGAAGCACTGATCCATCAGTTGGCCAAGGCCAAACACCTTGAACCGGCAACCGGCAGAGCCACGCCGGAGTCTCCCGCGTTCATCAAGGCCAGCTACCCCCAACCGATGTGTTCCAGCGGTCAGGCCTGCCCGCAGACGGGCTACTGGCAGGCATACAGCCTGACTCGCGATGTGTACGTGCGGCTCAAAGAGGGCGCCGCGCAACGTTTCGAAGCGAACGAGATCATGCCTACCCTGAGTGTTCAGTTTCGCCAACCGCGCTTTTTGCTGCCCGACATCATCACGGTCAATGACGAAAACATCGAATGGCGGCTGTTGGGGTAAGGCATGAAGAACACACTCCTCCCACATTTTTTGACCGCGTTTTACATCGGCACCGCAATCAACAAGATTGCCGTGCCATGGGCCAGCGTCGCCGCCAGCACCCCGAAACGCATGCGCACCAGCGCGCAGGCCAGCCCTTCGAGCAGGGTAAACAGCAACACCGGCCAACCCAGTTGGGTAACACTCAGGGCCAGGAAAGCATGGCAGGCCGCAAACGCCACGCCACTGAGTAATGCCGCACGCAGCGGCGTCACCTGTTGTTCCAGGTACCCCTGCAAAAACCCGCGAAACAGCACCTCTTCCAGCGCATTGCCACCATAAGCCAGCACCACCATACCCGGCAGCCACGCCCAATAGCCGGGAATCGCCTGCGCCTCAATGCCTTGATAAAGCCGCAATGGCACACCGATCAAACAGCCAACGGCCAGCCCCACCACCAGCCCTGTCGCCAGATGAGCTTTGGTCCACACTACCAGCCGCCATAGCTGCGGCGCCACCCGCGCGAGCAGCGCAATCATCAACAGCGACAGCCCACCCAAAGCCGCCAGTACAAAGGTATTGGCGCTGAAGCTGATACTCACCGCATTGCTGAGCGCCCACATGCCCAGTGGCGTCATCGCGTCGCGCATCAGCACAAACGCCCCCAGCAGAATCAGGATACGCAGAGCTGTCAACGCCTTGGGCGTGAGAGCAAACCACAGGCCGAACAGCGCCAGGCCCGGCGCGAGGTGAGTGCCGTAGTGGGTCAGAACCACCATGCCTTGGCTAACCATCGTGCTCAGCCCTGGGCCACAGCAATCATATCGACCTGCACCGCCGCCGAGAGGGTCATGCGCGTTTTCCCTGGTTGCGACGCTGCCATTCATCCACCACATCACCGAGGGTCTTGGGCTGGTCGTTGCGAATCCAGGCCATGAATGGCCGGTCGAATTTAAACCCCGGGCCGCAGTGCTCCAGCATGAAACGGCGTACGTTCTGGGTGTTTTTATACTGAGGGGTCACGGGCGTGGCGCGGGTGATGGGGTCGCTGTGCCAGTCAAAATCCATTTGCTTGCGTCTCTGAAATCACAGGAGCACGCAGCATAACCAAAAAATGCCACGCTCGGCGCCGACTCACCGGCGCCGAGCGTGACTTTTTTCAGCGCGTCATGCAGCGAAACCGGCGTCTCGGGTATTCACGAACAGCGCATAGATCGAATGGCTGCCGGCCATGAACAGGCGGTTGCCTTCCTTGCCACCAAAACACAGGTTGGGGCAGCGTTCCGGCAGTGAGATATGCCCGATGGCCTTGCCCTGAGGGTTGAATACGCGCACACCGTCGAGCTTTTCCAGGTCGGCCTTGGGGTCGCCGTTGCCGCCCCAGCCACACCAGAGGTTGCCGCTTTCGTCGCACTTGATGCCGTCCAGCGCGGCGTACTCCAGGCCTTCAATATGCTTGCGGCGCGCACCGAGGGTGCCGTCGTCCTTGACGTCGATGGCCCAGATCAGCCGGTTGGGTTTGGCCCGGCCTTCCACCACATACAAGGTCTTTTCGTCCGGCGAGAAGCACAGGCCGTTGGGACCGTTGAGGTCATCGATCACCCGCGTGACCTTGCCGCTGTCCGCGCCAATCCGGTAGACCCCATGGGGCTGGGTGGGGGTGATCTTGTGGCCTTCGTAGTTGTTGCCGGTCTGGAATGGCGGGTCGCTGAACCACACCGAACCGTCGCGCTTGCACACGATGTCGTTGGGCGAATTGAAAGGTTTGCCGTCGAAGCTGTCGGCCAGCACGGTGATGCTGCCGTTGTGCTCGGTGCGGGTGATGCGCCGCCCTTCCTTGAAGGTGGTCGAGCCTTCGCAGACCAACAGGCGGCCCTGGCGGTCGCGGCACATACCGTTGGAGAAATTCGACTGTTCGCGGTACACCGACAGGCTGTCGGTGACCTCGTCCCAACGCACGATGCGGTTATTGGGGATATCGCTGAGCAGCAGGTAGCGCCCGTCACCAACCCACACTGGCCCTTCGGCCCACCGCAAGCCGGTGGCGAGTCGTTCGACGCTGGCGTTGAACAACCGCAGCTCGAGGAAACTGTCATCGAGCACCTTGACCAGAGGGTCGGGGTAACGCTGGCTCAACGGCTCTGCCGCGTCTGCCAATCGAGGCAGGTTGCCCAGCACCGCCACCGAGGCGGAAACCGCCAGCGAACGCTTGAGAAAGACGCGGCGGCTGTGGTCCGTTTGGGCAGGCAAAGGGGAAATATCCATCATGTGTCTCCGTTATTTTATTGTTAGACGGGAGGCCATTTTTAACGCGTGATGAGACATCGTACAAGACAGAATCAAATAGATACCCGAGCAATCACACCCATACGCGAAATTTAACTTTCCAAATCACCCCAATCTATTGCATGTTGTACGACAACACATTTAGTAACGTGTTATCCGAACATCCCCAACAACAATAAGGAAACACCCATGCAAAACGTCAAAGTGCTGATCGGTTTTCTGTGCCTGTTCAGCGGTTATGTCGCCGCCGCGCCGGCCCCCGCCGAAAAGGAAGTGGCCCAAGCGGTCGACCAACTGACCCAAGCCATGCTGCACCTGGACCTCAAGCAGTTGCACGCGCTGACCAGCGATAAACTCACCTACGGCCACTCCAGCGGCAAGGTGCAGAACAAGGCGCAATTCATCGCCGACCTGGAAACCCACACCAGCGCGTTCAAGACCCTCGAAATGCAGAACCAGACCGTCACCCTGCAAGGCGACACCGCCCTGGTGCGCAACCACTTCCACGCCCTGGCCGTGAACAGCGGCGTTGAAGTGCCGACCGATATCGACAACTTCCAGGTCTGGCAGAAGCAGAAAGGCAAGTGGCTGCTGATCGGTCGTCAGGCTTACAAATACTGATACCGGCTCACCACGCTACCGCCCTGCGCACCTTTACCAAGGCTTCGCGCAGGGCACCCATCTCCACCGACCCCAAGGCCAGGCGCAACGCGTGGGGCACATGGGCCGAGACGGCAAACGGCTCGGCGGTGGAGACGCAAATGCCCTCGCGCTGCAAGCTCATGGCAACCTGATCGGCGCGCGCGTCTTCGGCCAGCGGCAGCCATAAAAAATACGACGCGGGATGGCTGACATACCCCAGCCCTTGCAGGACCTGCGCCGCCACAGCCTGCCTGGCCCGGGCATCCTCGCGTTTTTGCGCTTCCAATTGCGCGACCGTACCGTCCTCGATCCACGCCACCGCAATCGCGCTCATCACCCCCGGCACATTCCAGGTGGTGGCCATGATGGTGCGCTCCAACGGCTTCACCCACGCCAGCGGTGCAGCGATAAAGCCCACGCGCAAACCGGTGGCGACACTCTTGGAAAGCCCGCCGACATACACCGTGCGCTCCGGCGCCAGGGTGGCCACCGGTGGCGGCGCGTCCTCGGCGAGAAACGCGTAGGCCGCGTCCTCGATGATCATCAGGTTGTGCTGCCGGGCGATGCTCACCAAGTGCTCGCGGTGCGCCAGGCTGAGCACCCAGCCGAGCGGATTGTGCAGGGTCGGCATGCAGTACACCGCGCGCACCGGGCGTTTACGGCACAGGCTGTGCAGCGCGTCCAGGTCCGGGCCACTGGCGCTGACCGGGATCGCCAGCATTTCCAGGTGCAGGGTCTCGGCCAATACCTTGAAGCCTGAGTAGGTCAGAGCGTCGACGGCGATCACATCCCCCGGTTTGAGCAGCGTCATCAGGGTTACCGCCAAGCCGTGCTGGGCACCGTTGACCACCAGCACTTGCGCGGCGTCCACCGTCAGCCCTCGGTTGAGCAGATGCCGCGCCACGGTGGCGCGCTCATGGGCGCGGCCGGCATGGGGCTGGTAACGCAACAAGGCTTCCAGGTCGCCCGACAGCGCCAGCTGGCGCAGCGCCGTGCGCAGCAGGTCGGCCTGGCCGGGCAATGACGGGTAATTGAAATTGAGGTCGAGCATGCCCGCCGTGACCGTCATCTGCCCACTGCCCTGCCCCGGCGGCAGCGAAATTTCACGCACGAAGGTGCCGCGCCCGGTTTCCCCGCTGACCAGGCCCATGGCCTCAAGCTCGGTGTACACGCGGCTGGCGGTGACCAGCGCCAGGCCATGCTCGGCCGCCAGCTGGCGGTGCGTGGGCAGGCGCGTGCCGGGCGCCAGGCTGCCCGAGCGGATCGCTGCGGCGAAGGTGTCGACCAATGACTTGTAGCGGGCGCGTGGCATAGGCGATGTATCCATGACAATTTTTTGATTGTCTTAATCCTCGCTTCTAGGATGGCGACCACGCAACCCCTCTTTTCGAGCACACCTTAATGGAACGTACCCTCAGCACTCAGGACACCAGCAAAGCAGGCTGGATCAACGGCTTTATCGGCGTGGTGATCTTCAGCGGCTCGTTACCGGCCACGCGCCTGGCAGTGATGGAGTTCGACCCGGTGTTCCTGACCATGCTCCGCGCCGCCATTGCCGCCGTGCTGGGCGTGCTGATGCTGTGGCTGCTCAAGGAAAAACGCCCCGCGCGGCAGCAGTGGATGCCTTTGGTGATCGTCGCGCTGGGCGTGGTGATCGGCTTTCCGCTGCTCACGGCCTTGGCGCTGCAATACGTGACCTCCGCGCACTCCATCGTGTTTATCGGCCTGTTGCCATTGGCCACCGCCGTGTTTGGCGTGCTGCGTGGCGGCGAACGGCCGCGCCCGGTGTTCTGGCTGTTTTCGTTGCTGGGCAGCGCGCTGGTGATGGGCTATGCCGTGGCCCAGGGCTTGAGCGCGGCGCCGCTGGGCGACCTGCTGATGCTGCTGGCGGTGCTGGTGTGCGGCCTGGGGTATGCCGAAGGCGCCACGCTGTCGCGCAGCCTCGGCGGCTGGCAGGTGATCTGCTGGGCGCTGGTGGTGGCGTTGCCGGTGGTGCTCCCGTTGAGCCTGATCCTAGCGCCACCGAGTTTGCGCGGCATCAGCCTGCCGGCCTGGCTGAGCCTGGGTTATGTGTCGCTGTTCAGCATGTTGATCGGTTTTGTTTTCTGGTACCGCGGGCTGGCCCAGGGTGGCATCGCCGCCGTTGGCCAGTTGCAGTTGCTGCAACCGTTTTTTGGCCTGGCCCTGGCGGCGGGCTTACTGCATGAGCACGTCAGCCTGGGCATGCTACTGGTGACAGTCGCGGTGATCGGCTGCGTGGCCGGCGCGAAGCAGTTCGCGCGCTAGCGCTGCGGCGCGACCATCTTGAACTTGATGTTGATGTCGTTGGACACCACGCTGTTGCCCGCCCACTCGCCCTCGCCGATCTTGAAGTCGCCGCGCTTGAGGATGAATTCACCGTCGAACACGCCGATGCCGCTTTGCTCCTTGAGCACCACGTCCACCTGCACCGGCCGCGTGGTGCCCTTGATCGTCAGGTTGCCGCTGATCGTGTAGCGGTTATCCCCCAGGGCGGTGACGCCAGTGGATTCATATACGCCGACCGGGTAGGTCGCGGTGTCGAACCAGGACGCGCGCTGCAGCTCGTCGTTGGCGTCGGGGCTGCCGGCATCGATGCTCGCCAGCTGGATTTTGAGCAGTGCGTGCCCGGCCTCGGGCTTTTGCGTATCGAAGCTCAGCGTGCCCTCAAAGTCACTGAAGGTGCCATACACCCGTTGCCCCAACTGCTTGTAGGTAAAGCTGATCTGGCTGGCGGTGCGGTTGACGTCGTTGTACTCCACCGCCTGCGCGCTGGCGCAAACACCAAGGAGGACAGCCAGGTAAATAAGAGGCTTCATGCAACGCTCCACAAGAGGACAGCACACAGGCACTGAGCTAACACCTTATCCCACGGTTTTATTCCCATGCGCGCCCTGCTCTGATAAACAGGATAGCCGCCCAAAATAATAAGGACGTTACATGCAAGCCCCTTCACTCCAGGACATCACCGCACCGCAAGGCATCTGCTACGGCTGCGGCGCCAGCAACCCCCATGGCCTGCACATCAAGAGCCGCTGGGATGCGGACGGCGTGCACGTAGTCGCCGAGCATCTGCCCGACGCCCAATACAGCGGCTGGCCCGACCTGGTCTACGGTGGCCTGATCGCCATGCTGGTGGACTGCCATTCCAACTGGACCGCCATGGCCTACCACTACCGCGCCGAACAACGCGAGCCCGGCAGCCTGCCACGTATCGACTGCGTCACCGGCAACCTCGGCGTCAAATTTATCAAGCCAACGCCCATGGGCGTCACCCTCACCCTGCGTGCCCGGGTCGAAGGCGAGGTAGGGCGCAAAAGCCGCGTGGTCTGCGAGGTGTACGCGGGCGAGGTGCTCACGGCCATCGGCGATTCGCTGTTCGTGCGCGTGGACACCGGCCAACTGGCCGCCGCCGCCCATGGCCGCGAGGGCTGAACCTGGTCTACATTGTCTGCCACCGCTAATCGAGGATTGCACCGATGACTCGTCTGACCGCGAAAGACTTCGCCCCCGAACTGCTGGAGCTTTACGACGGCTACGCCCACGGCAAGATCAACCGTCGCGAGTTTCTCGACCGTGCCGCGCTGTTCACCTTTGGCGGCCTGACCGCCTCGGCCCTGCTGGCGGCCATGAGTCCCAACTATGCGTTGGCCGAACAGGTGAAATTCACCGACCCGGACATCGTCGCCGACTACGTCACCTACCCCTCGCCCAAGGGCAACGGTACCGTGCGCGGCTACCTGGTGCGCCCAGCCAAGGCCGCCGGCAAATTGCCGGCCGTGGTGGTGGTGCACGAAAACCGAGGCCTCAACCCTTATATCGAAGACGTCGCCCGACGCCTGGCCAAGGCCGGTTTTATCGCCCTGGCGCCAGACGGCCTGACCTCGGTGGGCGGCTACCCCGGCAATGACGAAAAAGGCGTGGCGCTGCAACAGACCGTCGACCCGACCAAACTGATGAACGACTTCTTCGCCGCCATCGAATGGCTGATGCACCACGACAGCAGCACCGGCAAAGTCGGCATCACCGGCTTCTGCTATGGCGGCGGCGTGACCAATGCGGCGGCGGTGGCCTATCCGGAACTGGGCGCGGCGGTATCGTTTTATGGGAGGCAGCCGGAGGCCAAGGATGTGCCACGCATCAAGGCACCGATCATGTTGCATTACGGCGAGCTGGATACGCGGATTAATGAGGGTTGGCCGGCGTATGAAAAGGCGCTGAAGGCCGCTGGCACGACGTACGAGGCATATATCTACAAGGGCGCCAACCACGGTTTCCATAATGACTCGACGCCGCGTTATGACGAGGCTGCAGCGAATCTGGCGTGGGAGCGCACCTTGGGCTGGTTCAAAAAATACCTGGCCTGAAGACAATCCAAATGTGGGAGGGGGCTTGCCCCCTCCCACATTGGTTTTTCAGCAGATTGTGGATCAGTGTTCCAGGGCGTAGCGCCGGCAATGGTTGAGATAGCCTTGCTCATGGCTACCCACCAACTGCACCACGCTGGTCCATAGCCACGACGGTGCATCCAACTCCTTTGAGCGATTCTCCTGCAGCACCGCCATCCAGTCCTTGCGAGCGGCGCGGTCCATCTGCCGGGCATGGGCGATACCGACGACGCGCGCCAGGTAGCCGGCAGCGTGCATGGCGTCGGTTTCACTCAACTCGTCCAGCTCCAGCTTCATGTCCTGGGGCAGCAGTTCACGGATAAAAAAACCGTGATCCAGAAACCGCGTCGCCAGCATGCGCTCACCCAAACCGGGTGACAGTTGGCGCGCGGCCTCCACCACTCGGCGGCCGTTGTCCCTGGGCATCTTCGCCCGCGCGGCACGCGGTGCGGCCGCGCCGACGGCTTCCTTGATGTCGATCAGGCAATATTCCTGATCATCCTTGTCGCCCACGCCGAGCAAAACCGCATAACGCAACAGCCCGAGGGAGCTGCAGCCCTTGACCCAATAGGCGGAGTCCAGCAGTTCAACCTTGGCGTCCTTGGGTCGGCCTTTGAGCGAGGTAACCAACTGGTGGATTTCATCCGACGCACAGAGGTTTTCCAGCGCGGTTTTTTCCGCCCGTGACAACGCCCAGAAATGCTTGCCCAATGGGATGGTCGGCCGCACGTTGTCGATACGCTCGCGGGCCAGGTTCTTCCAGGTGCGCTCCACCGCGCTGCGCATCCCGGCCTTGACCTGGGACGGGCGCGGCGGCGTCGCATCGGGTTTGTCTTTGAAGGCTTGCTCGTAACCCACCATCATCTCTTCGAGCATGCGCGCAGTGGTTACCCCCGGCAGGTCCGAGCCGCGCGCGGCGGTGGCCAGGGACAGGGCCAGGCGCACCAGGTCGTGGGCCGGGTTGCCGATCACCGCCTGGTCCAGGTCGCGGATATGCATATCGATGCGGCCCTTGTTGTCCCCCGTGGGGCCGAGGTTGCCGGCGTGGCAATCGCCGCAGATCCAGATGGCCGGGCCGTGGGGCAAGCGGCGCCCGGGCAGGCTGTGCAGCCAGTCGTAGAATTGCACGGTACTGCCGCGTACATACGCGTGGGCCGAGCGCGCCATCTTCAGGTTTCGCAGTTGGGTCAGGTGAGGCATACGAGCGGAGGGGCGCGGTGTTTTCATGAAAGAACTCAGTGCAGGTGTTGCGGTAGAGCGTTGGCCATCGGCAAATGTTTCATTATGTTTCTGAAATATTCTTTTTGCCTTGGGCGTGTGAACTGCCTACATTTGCCCTCGCCCGCGCAGGCGCTTGGTTCGATCGATCATTTTCATGGAAGCGTAAACATGTCCCAACATTTGCTGACTGGCGTGCGTTGTTTCACGGCAATCGCAGCCCTTCTCGCCGCCGGCAACTGCCTGGCCGCCAGCGATTTGCAGGCGGTGGTGGATGCCAGCGTCAAACCGCTGATGCAGCAGCAGGCCATTCCCGGCCTCGCCGTCGCGGTGATCCAGGACGGCAAGGTGAACTACTTCAACTATGGCGTCGCCGACCAGAGCACGCGCCAGCCGGTCAGCGAAAACACCTTGTTCGAAATCGGCTCGGTGAGCAAAACCTTCACCGCGACCCTCGCCGGTTATGCCGTGGCCACCGGCAAGCTCAAGCTCTCGGCACCGGCCAGCCAGTACCTGCCCGCACTGGCGGGCGGCAAGTTCGACCACATCAGCGTGCTCAACCTGGGCACCTACACCGCCGGCGGCCTGCCCCTGCAATTCCCCCCAGAGGCGGACAACTCTCAAGGCATGATCAGCTACTTCCAGCATTGGAAACCCGACTTCGCCCCCGGCACCCAACGCCGGTATTCCAACCCCAGCCTGGGCCTGTTCGGCTACCTCGCGGCGCTGAGCCTGAAGCAGCCGTTCGATGTGGCGATGGAAAAAACCCTGCTGCCGCTATTGCAGCTCAAGCACACCTTCCTCAAGGTGCCCGCGAGCCAGATGTCCCTTTATGCCCAGGGCTACGGCAAGGACGGCAAACCGGTGCGCGTCGGCCCCGGCGCCCTGGACAGCGAGGCCTATGGCATCAAGACCAGCGCCAAGGACCTGCTGCACTACGTGGCCGTCACTATGAACCCGGCAGGCCGAGGCAAAGACATCCAACGTGCAATCGCCATCACCCACACCGGGTATTACCGGGTCGACGGCATGACCCAGGGCCTGGGTTGGGAAATGCACCGCTACCCTATCCAGCTCAAGGCATTGATTGACGGCAACTCCACAGCCATGGCCATGGAGCCGCACAAGGTCGAATGGCTGACCCCACCGCAGGCGCCCCACGCTGACAGCCTGGTAAACAAGACCGGTTCCACCAACGGGTTTGGCGCGTATGTGGCGTATGTGCCGGGCAAGTCGATGGGCGTGGTGATCCTGGCGAACAAGAACTACCCGAATGCCGAACGGGTGAAAGTGGCGCATGCGATTTTGAGTGCGATGGATAATTAACGCCGGATGCAAAATCATGAGGGAGGGGGCAAGCCCCCTCCCACACTTGAGCTGTGTTACATGCCGAGCCAGTGCGGTAAGGCCAGGGAGATAAACGGCAAGTACGTGACCATGATCAGGAACACCAACAAAATCATCAGCCACGGCAACGCCGCGCGAATGGTCTGCCCCAGGCTCAACCCTGTCACCGCCGAGGTCACGAACAGGTTCAAGCCCACCGGTGGGTGCACCAGGCCGATTTCCATGTTCACCACCATCACGATCCCCAGGTGAATCGGGTCGATCCCCAGCTTCATCGCAATCGGGAAGAAGATCGGCGCCAGGATCAGCACAATCGCCGAAGGCTCCATAAAGCTGCCGGCGATCAGCAGCACCACGTTAACCATGATCAAGAAGCCAATCGGCGTCAGCCCTTCGGAGATCACCCAGGCGGTGATTTCCTGGGGGATCTGCTCGGTGGTCAGCACATGGGCGAAGAGCATGGCGTTGGCGATGATAAACATCAGCATGATCGCCAGGCGCCCGGATTCCAGCAGCACCTTGGGGCAATCGCGCAGCTTCATGTCCTTGTAGACGAACAGCGCGACAAACGCCGAGTACACCGCTGCCACCGCCGCCGCTTCGGTGGGGGTGAACATGCCGCTGTAGATACCGCCGAGGATGATCACCAGCAGCAACAGGCCCCAGAATGCCCGACGGGCGCAGGTCAGCCATTCACGCAACGTGGCGCGTGGCTGGGCCGGCAGTTTCTTGATGCGCGCGACGATGTAGATCGCGATCATCAGCATCAGCCCCAGCAGCAACCCCGGGATCACCCCGGCCATGAACAGCTTGCCCACCGAGGTTTCGGTGGCAGCCGAGTACACCACCATCACAATCGACGGCGGAATCAGGATGCCGAGGGTGCCGGCGTTGCAGATGATCCCCGCGCCGAATTCCTTCGGGTAACCGGAACGCACCATGCCCGCCACGGCAATCGAACCCACCGCCGCCACCGTGGCCGGCGATGAGCCGGACAACGCCGCAAACAGCATGCACGCCAGCACCGCCGCAATCGCCAGGCCGCCACGGATATGCCCGACACAGGCATTGGCAAAGTCGATCAGGCGCTGCGCCACGCCGCCGGTGGTCATGAACGCACCGGAGAGCAGGAAGAACGGAATGGCCAGGAAGGTGTAGGCGTCGGAGGTTTCAAACAGCTTGATCGCCAACGAACTCACCGAGTCCTGGCTGAACATCAGGATCGACACCGCGCCGGACAACCCCAGGGAAATGGCGATGGGCACGCCGAGGAACATGAACACAAACAACAACAGGAATAGACAGAGCACGGCCATCAGTGACGCTCCTCATGGCTGCCGGCCAATTTGCTGGCCTCACCGGCCTCGTCGGCCAGCCCCAACCCGACCTGACGGTGGGTAAAGATGCGGTAGAAAATTTCCAGGTAACGGATAAACACCAGGGCAAAACCGATGGGCACGATGATCACGATGTCGCCCACGTCGATGCCGTACTGGTCAAGGTCTTCGGCGCCGATATGCGCGTTCATCACCGCGCTCACCCACTTGTAGCTGGCGACCATGAACAGCCCGGCATAGGCCAGGCAGCACAGGCAGGCGAGCATGCCCAGCAAGCGTTGCACCGGGCGTTTGGTCAGCTTGACCAGCGCATCCACCCCAAGGTGGCCGGCGGTGCGTACGCCGTAGGAAATGCCGAAGAAAATCAGCCAGCCGAACATGGCCTTGGTCAGCGCTACGCTCCAGGTCATGTCCTGGGCCCAGGTCATGCTGTGGTCGCCCAGGGCGCCGAAGAAGCTGCTGCTCACGGCCCACTTATCCGCCAGTGAGTAGAACAGCGTGTAGATGTTGTTGAGCATGACGTAGACGAATGTCACCAGGGTCATGGCGGCCAGCAGGAAGGCGATAAAACCTTCCTCCAGGTGCTCCCAGACGCGCCTTAGCGTTTGCATGGCAAAACCTCGCGAAAGCAAATGAGATGTCAGGGTGGAGACCAGCTTAAATGTGGGAGGGGGCAAGTCGAATCGTCGCACCGCCCCTCCTACATTGGATCTCGGTGGCCCCTGAAATTACTGATTGGAAGCGTCCGCCGCCTTGATCAGGTCAGCTCCGATCTCACCCTCGAACTTCTGCCACACCGGGCGCATGGCTTCGCGCCACAGCTGGCGTTGCTCAGGCGTCAGCTCGATGATTTCGCTGGTCTTGGAATCGATGATCTTCTGCTTGGCCGACTGGTTCAGCGCCTCGGCCTGCTTGTTCACCTCGACGGTGACCTCGACCATGATCTGCTCCAGGGTGCTGCGGATATCCGGCGGCAGGCCGTTCCAGAACGTGGCGTTGGTGATCACCATGTAGTCGATCAGGCCATGGCTGGATTCGGTGAAGTACTTCTGCACTTCGTTGACCTTCTGGCTTTCATAGTTCGACCAGGTGTTCTCGGTGCCATTCACGGTACCGGTCTGCAAGCCCTGGTACACCTCGGCAAAGCTCATCTTGCGCGGGTTGGCGCGGATCGCCTTGAACTGCTCTTCGAGCACGCTGGAGGCCTGCACGCGGAACTTCAGGCCACGGGCATCCTTGGGTTCATGCAGGGCTTTGTTCGCAGAGAGTTGCTTGAGGCCGTTGTGCCAGTAGGCCAGGCCGAGGATGTTCTTGCCCTGCATGGAGGTCAGCAGCTCCTTGCCCTGAGCCGCCTGGAAGCGGTCGACGGCCGCTAGGTCGTTGAACAGGAATGGCAGGTCGTAGATCTGTACTTGCTTGGTGTATTGCTCGAACTTGGCCAGTGACGGCGCCAGCATTTGCACGTCGCCCAGCAGCAGCGCCTCCATCTCCTTGCCATCGCCGAACAGCGACGAGTTGGGGTACACCTCGACCTTGACCTTGCCCGGCAGGCGCTCCTCGGCGAGCTTCTTGAACAGCAGCGCGCCCTGGCCTTTAGGGGTGTTTTCGGCGACCACGTGGGCGAACTTGATCACAATCGGGTCGGCCGCCTGGGTGAGGCCCGCGGCAAACAAGGTGGCGGCGCACAGCAGCGCCCTGGAGAGCTTGAGCATGGAAAATCACCTTCTTATTGTTGTGTTGTAAGGCAAGGTGCCTGATGTCACGCGTGTAGTGAATTTCGAATTTTAGATACCTGCGTTCGGCATGGACGAACACCAATCCCGTAAACCATGCAGATCAACTGTGGGAGGGGGCTTGCCCCCTCCCACATTTTGATTGGGTTGGGTTAGCTACAGCTGGGCGGCCAGCAGCCGTTGCGCGCGCAGCAGCACCGGCGCATCCACCATCTGCCCATCGATCTGGTAGGCCCCTGCCCCGTGGGCGCCGGCGTCCACCACGCGTTGCGCCCAGGCCAGGTCTACGGCGCTCGGTGCCAAGGCTTCGTGGATTACCGCGACTTGCTTGGGATGAATACACAGCGCGCCGGCGAAGCCCATTTCATAGGCATGCCGAATTGAGCGTCGCAGGCCCTCGGGGTCGTCGATGGCCGGGTGCACGCCGTCCAGCGGCGCCACCAGGCCGGCGGCGCGGGAATGCACGATCAGCGCCAGGCGCGCCTGGTCCAGGGCAAAATTGGCGGCCGCCGAATTGCTGCTCAAGTTCAAATCCAGCGCCAGGTCCAGCCCCCCAAACGACAGGCGCTGCACCTGCGGCGCGTGGGCGATTTCGGCCACCGCCAGCAGCCCCTTGGCGCTTTCGATAATCGGCCAGATCACTTTGCCGGTGGCCGCCACCACGGCCACCTGGGCCGCGCTTTCCACCTTGGGCAGCAGCACGCCGGCCACATTCGGGTGAGCTTTGCAAAACGCCACATCCTCAAAATGCTCGGCATGTTCCGGCGCGTTGATACGCACCCACACCCGGGCCTCGGGGTTCGCCGTCAGAAACGCCCCAAGGTTGTCCCGCGCCTGGCGCTTGAGCGGTTCTTCCACCGCGTCTTCAAAATCCACAATCACCGCGTCGGCACCACTGCCCAGCGCCTTGTAAAAGCGCTCCGGGCGGCTGCCGGGTACAAACAACGCCGAACGAACTATTGGCTTTGGCATCACGAAATTCCTCTGTTAGATAACGCCGCGCGCACGCAAGCTGTCGATGGCGTCGCCCGTGTAACCGAGCTGTTCGAGAATGCCCTGGCTGTGTTGCCCCAGCGCCGGCACGGCATCCATGCGCGGGCTGAACGCGGCATTGCGCGCCGGCGGCAACAGCGACGGCAAAGGCCCGGCCGGGCTATCGACTTCGCGCCAGCTGTCGCGCGCCTTGAGTTGCGGGTGGTCCCACACGCCTTGCATATCGTTGACCCGCGCGCTGGCGATTTGCGCGTCTTCAAGGCGCTGGATCACCGCTTCGGCGTCCAACTGCGCAAAGCTTGCGACAATGATCTGGCGCAGCACCTCACGGTTGGCCGAGCGCTTGAAGTTGGCACTGAAGCGCTCATCGGTCGCCAAGTGCGGCGTGAGCAGCACCTTGTCGCAGAACGCCGCCCACTCGCGCTCGTTCTGCAAGCCGAGCATCACCGTGCCGCCGTCGCCGGTGGGGAATGGCCCGTAGGGGTAAATGGTCGAGTGTGCCGCGCCGGCACGCGGTGGCTGCGGCGCGCCGTCGAACGCGTAGTACATCGGGTAGCCCATCCACTCCACCAGGCTGTCCAGCATGCTCACGTCGATGCGGCTGCCCAGCCCGGTTTTGCCGCGCAACAGCAGCGCCGAGAGTATGCCGCTGTAGGCGTACATGCCGGCGGAGATATCGGCGATGGAGCAACCGGCCTTGGCCATCTGGTCGTCACCGGGGCCGCCGGTCACCGACAGAAACCCGCCCTCGCTTTGGATCAGCAGGTCGTAGGCCTTCTTTTTCTCGTAGGGCCCGCCTTCGCCATAACCGGAGATGTCGCAGACGATCAGCCGTGGAAAACGCGCATGCAGCGCCTCGAACGACAAGCCCATGCGCGCCGCCGCGCCGGGTGCGAGGTTTTGCACCAGCACATCGGCGTCGGCCAGCAGCGCGTCGAGGATGTCCCCCGCCGCGTCCTGCTTGAGGTCCAGGGTCAGGCTTTCCTTGGAGCGGTTGGTCCAGACGAAATGCGAGGCCAGGCCGCGCACGCGCTCGTCGTAGCCCCGGGCAAAGTCGCCGGCGCCGGGGCGCTCGATCTTGATTACGCGGGCGCCAAGGTCGGCCAGTTGGCGCGTGCAGAATGGCGCCGCAATCGCGTGCTCCAAGCTGACAACAGTGATGCCATCCAGCGGTCGTGGGTTAGTCATGATGGTTCCTCAAAGCCAATCGGCCATGGACACGGCATTGCGCAAGTCCCAGACCTTCTCGATCAATGCGTCGGCCTGGGCCGGGGTGCGGGCGCCACTGAATTGGCACAAGCGCTGGAATTTATCCGCCAGTTCCACACGGCTCAGGGTGTTGCCCGGGTCGCCTTTGGGTTCGTCGATGGCGCCGTGCAGCGTGCGGCCATCGGTGGTGGTCAGCGTGACACGGCCCAGCCAGCGCTGCGGGTAGGCCGCGTCAACGTCGGGGTCGAGGGTCATGCTGACCTTGTCGCGAAACGCCGCGACGGCCGGGTCGGTCAACGCCAGCTCCTGAAACTCGGTGAGCCCGGCCTTGCCATGCACGGCGATCAGGCCCAGCACGGTGCCCATGGAGAACTTGGCCTGGTGCACGCTGGCGGGCTTGGTTACGCGACCGAGCACATCAATTGCGCCCTGATGCACACGGGTTTGCACCGTAGCGATATCGACGGCTTCGAGGCGTTCGCGCTGCATCAAATCCAGCAGCGCATCGGCGGCAGGATGGGTATGCCGGCACGAAGCGTGGAACTTGAATGAGGTTTCCAGCAACGCCCAGCGGCTGCCGAGATCGGCGGACAGCCTGCTCGGTTCGGCATCGCTGGACATACCGGCGGCCATCCCCTGGTCGCCTTCAAGGATATTTCGCGCGCCCGTCAGCCCATCCACCGTGAGGTACGCGGCGAGCAAGCCATCCGCCGCCGCCTTGGCCGTGTGCAGTTGCTTGGAATCGGCAGCATCGCGCAGAAACTCCCACAGCCCGGCGGCCTGGGTGCCGGCACTGCCGAGCAGATTGATAAATTGCTCTTGGTTGAAGTCCAGCAACTTGCCCACCGCCACCGCCGCCGCGAGAGTGCCGACCGTGGCCGTGGTGTGGAAAGTGCGGTAGTGGGAGCGGCCCATGAATTCGCCGATGCGGATCCCCGCTTCGTAACCGGCCACCGAGGCCAATAGCAGCTCGCGGCCGGACTTGCCGAGGTCCTGGGCAGCAGCCAGCGCGGCGGGAAACACCACCGTGGCCGGGTGCAGCACCGAGCTGTTATGCAGGTCATCCTGCTCGACCAGGTGGGACGAGGCGCCATTCACCAATGCGGCGAAATACGCGCTGCTGCTGCCGCCATTGACGATCACCTGCGCCGGGCCATTGCGGGGGCCCATTTTTTGCGCGTAGCGCTCGAACAGCGGGATGGGGTGCGCGCCCTGGCTGGCCAGCGCCGAGGCGAGCCAGTCCAGGTAAAGGTCTTCGGTGCGCGACAGCACGGCTTCGGGCAATTGCGCGTAATTCAGCTCGGCAAGGAACCGACACAGGGCTTGGGTATGGCTCATGGTCGGCCCCTCAGAAGCTGCGTGGCAGTTCGAGCAAATGCTCGGCCACGTAGGACAGGATCAGGTTGGTGGAAATCGGCGCCACCTGGTAAAGGCGCGTCTCGCGGAATTTGCGCTCCACGTCGTACTCGCAGGCAAAGCCGAAGCCGCCGTGGGTTTGCAGGCAGGCGTTGGCCGCTTCCCAGGAGGCCTTGGCCGCCAGGTACTTGGCCATGTTCGCGCTGGCTCCGGCATTCGCGCCGCTGTCGTATTCCTCGCAGGCGCGCCAGCGCATCAGGTCTGCCGCTTCGATTTCGATATGCGCTTCGGCAATCGGAAATTGCACGCCCTGGTTCTGCCCGATGGGCCGGCCAAACACCACGCGGTCGCGGGCATAGGCGCTGGCTTTTTCGATAAACCAGCGACCGTCGCCGATGCATTCGGCGGCAATCAAGGTGCGTTCGGCGTTGAGGCCGTCGAGGATGTAGCGAAAGCCCTTGCCCTCTTCGCCAATCAGGCTGTCGGCGGGGATTTCCAGGTTGTCGAAGAACAGCTCGTTGGTTTCGTGGTTGACCATATTGGCGATGGGCTGCACGGTCAGGCCGTTGCCGATGGCTTCGCGCAGGTCAACCAGGAAGATCGACATGCCTTCGGACTTTTTCTTCACTTCGGCCAGCGGCGTGGTGCGCGCCAGCAAAATCATCAAGTCGGAATGCTGCACCCGTGAGATCCACACCTTTTGGCCGTTGATCACGTATTTATCGCCGCGCTTGACGGCGGTGGTCTTGATTTTGGTGGTGTCGGTGCCGGTGGTGGGCTCGGTGACGCCCATCGATTGCAGGCGCAATTCACCGCTGGCGAGCTTGGGCAGGTAGAAGCGTTTCTGCGCCTCGCTGCCGTGGCGCAGCAGGGTAAACATGTTGTACATCTGGCCGTGCACCGTGCCGGAGTTACCGCCGCAGCGGTTGACTTCTTCGAGGATCACCGAGGCTTCGGCCAGGCCCAGGCCGGAGCCGCCGTACTCTTCAGGGATCATCGCCGACAGCCAGCCAGCCTCGGTCAGCGCCTTGACGAAGGCTTCTGGGAAGCCCTTTTCTTCATCGACCTTGCGCCAGTAGGCTGCATCGAATTCGGCACACAAGGCGCGCACGCCTGCGCGGATGGCATTGAGTTCTTCGTTGTCATTCGGGTTCATTTAACGGCTCTCCGCCTGTTGTTCTTGGATTATTCGAAGTGGACTTCAGCTGTCTGAGCCAGGCCATCCGCATTGCCGGCCCACAGTTGGGCCACACCGTTTTCCGTCACTCGTCCAGCCACTTGAAACGCCTGCGGTGCGATTAACGGGCGCACGCCGCGATAGGCAAAACGGCGCAAAGTCGCTTGCGGATGGGCCCGGCAAAAGGCGCGCAGGCTCAAGCTAGCGATCAGTGGCCCATGTACCACCAGCCCGGTATAGCCTTCGGTGCCGGTGACGTAGGGGTAGTCGTAGTGAATGCGGTGGCCGTTGAAGGTCACGGCGCTGTAGCGAAACAGCAGGGTTGGGGTGGGGTCGATCGCTTCAACCCATTCGCCCTCGACCAGAGCGTCGCCACTGCCCTGCTTGGGCGGCGTGGGTTCGCGGTAGACGATGTCCTGTTCCTCGCGGATGGCCAGGCGCCCGTCCTGGAAATAGTCGTGGCGCACGGTGACAAACAGCAGCGAGCCGGTGCGCCCGGTCTTTTCTTCAACCTGGGTGATGGTCGACACGCGGGTGGCGGCCTCACCGGCACGCAGGGCGTGCAGAAACTCGATGCGCCCGCCGGCCCACATACGATTGCGATTGTCAGCCGGTGGCAAGAACCCGCCACGGGCCGGGTGGCCGTCGCTGCCCAGGGCGCTTTCCGGCAGCGGGTCCTGGAAGAAACACCATTGCCACAGCGGCGGCAGCGCGGCGCCAGCCTCAGGCACGGCCTCGCCAAAGGTGGCGGCAATGCGCTTGAGCAGGTTATGGCTCAGGTGGTCGTAGGCGGTTTCGCTTCGGCCGATCCAATCAGTGGCGCTCATCGGGTGCAGGTCCTCGGGCAGTGGGTGTCTGCCCCGGATCATGCAAGCGCCCGCCCGTTCTGAGAATTTGCATTTCAATAAACCAGCGTTCGGTTATGCTGAACGCCGCCCACCCCACTGCAAATCCTATGTGGGAGCTTTGCAGTGATGAGATTCATGTACACACCGGAGCCGCCCCATGCACTTCGATCTCGCCGACCTGCGCCTGTTCATCCATATCGCCGAATCCCCCAGCCTGACCCAGGGTGCCAGGCGTGCGTTCCTCTCGCCGGCGGCTGCTAGTGCGCGGATCAAGGCCCTCGAAGGCCAACTCGACACGCGCCTGTTGTACCGCGATAGCCGTGGCGTGGAGGTCACCCCGGCGGGCGAGCGGTTGCTGCACCATGCACGGCTGATCATGCGCCAGGTGGATTACCTCAAGAGTGAGTTCACCCAATACGGTGTGGACTCCGCCGGGCATATCCGCATCTTCGCCAATACCACGGCGGTCACCGAGTTTTTGCCGGAGGTGCTGGCGGGTTTCCTGTCCCTGCGCCCCGGCGTAACGGTGGACCTGCAGGAGCGCCTGTCCCGCGATATCGTGCGCGGCGTGCTGGACGGCACCAGTGACATGGGCATCATCGCCGGCCCGGTGGAGGCCGCGGGGTTGCAGGTGCTGCATTTCAGCACCGACGAATTGGTGCTGATGGTGCCCGTTGGCCATCCCTTGGCGGACCAGCCATCAGTCACCCTGGACCAGACCCTCGCCTATCAGCATATCGGCCTGCATGAAGGCAGCACCTTGCTGAGCTTTTTGCGTGAACACGTCGAGCGGTTGGGCAAGCACCTGTCGCTGCGTATTCAGGTGTCGAGTTTCGAGGCGATTTGCCGGATGGTCGAGGCCGGCGTGGGCATCGGCATCATTCCCGAGTCTGCCGCCGTGCGGCACAGCCGCACGATGCAGTTGGTGGCCGTGAAGCTGGATGAACCGTGGGCGATTCGCGAACGCAGCATATTGGTGCGCGAGCTTGAGGCCCTGCCCGGCACCATTCGTGCGTTGATCGCCACGTTGATGCCGGACACGCTCAGTGCAAGCTGATGTTGCGCTGGCTGGCGCCGTCAACCGTGATGTGGCTCAAGCGCCCCTGATCGTCGAATAGCAGCCAGCCCTCGCCGGTGCTACGGATGTTTACCTCCGGCCACGGCCACTGCACCACCGCGCACAGGCGGTCACTGCTGCGGTGGATGAAGTGCCAACAGGTATCGAATTCACCCGCCATGTAGCCAATAACCAACCATTGCGCGTCCAGCGCAATGCGCACGGGCACGCCATCCGTGAAGCCGTCGTCATAGCCGGGCATGCGGTAGCCCTTGCGCGTGCCGTTGACCATGATCACCAGAATGGGCGCTTCGCCCTCGGGATGCTTGACCAGAAACTCGAAGGTCTGGGCGAGTGGGCAAAACAGCGGGCTCCCCTGCTCCGTCTGCGGCAGCGGCTCACGCCCCGCCAGGCGGCGCTCGGGCAACCGATAGTGCCAGCGCTCGCCGCCGTGTTGCGGGTCATGGAGCCACAGGAATTCATTGTGCTCATCGCTTTTGAACACGCGGACAGTTCCGGGCAAGTCGCTGACATGCCACAAGATCTCAAAGCCGCGATCCACGTCCACCACACGCAGTTGCCGGCCTTGGCCGATGGTCCAGGTGCTGCCGTCAAACACGTTGGCGAACACATCCAGTAGCAACATCCCGAGGTCAGTCGCCGTGCGGTTTAGCAGGTCCAGCTTGCTGATCCGCCACCCTGTGTCGCGGCGGGTCAGCACCAGTGCCATCTGCTGGCTATGGGCCAAGACGATACGTTGCGCCGGCACGGCGAAGTGAAACAGCGCCTTGCCGGTTGCATCCGTCACCATCGCGCCGGCCTCGCCCAGGGCCACCAGGTAGCGCCCGTCTGCCAACAACACCGCATCCTGTAACGGGCGGCTGCCCATCGCCGGGGCGGGCCATTCAAGCGGGCTGCCCACGCGGTCGAGGGCGCGCACCGGAGGACGCTTGAGCGCCTGGCCCGGCAGGTCTGCCAGCAGGTACTTGTCGCGGCTCATTTTGACCAGCAGTTGCAGTTGGTTGAAGCTCAGCCCGCCACGGCCACTGAGCTGGTCCGCCAGCACGGCGTGCACAGTGGCGCCGGCAAGCCAGGCCAGGGCGGCGCTTTCGGACTTATGCGCCAACAAGGCATGTGCCAGGGCATCACGTTCGAGGTAACGCTCAGGATCGTCGCGTAGCTGTTCGAGCCAGGCGCCGTAAGCGTGCAGGGTCTCGGGCAGCAGAATCGCGCGTTTTACCAACGCCCCCATCGCCAGGCGCCCACCGGCCGCCTCGGCATTGAGCAGCCATCGCGCGGCGCGCGGGCGTTCGGCAGGCAGGCTCCAGACCACCTCGACGGCTTGCAGCCACTGGCCCTTGGCGATCAGCGACTCAGCCCATTCCAGACGCAAGCGGTCGGCCGTTTCCGGCTGCTTGGCCTGAAGCATCACCACCGCCTCGGCAAACGCATTATCACGACGCGCCACCAGCAGGGCGCGCTGCCAGTTCTCGGCCAGGCACAGCAGACGCACGATCACCGCCGCCGGCATGTCCCAGGCCAAGGCCAGGTCGGCAGCTTGCTGATGGCGTGCGTGTTTCTCCAGGTAGTCGAGCGCTTCCTGGCGCTCCTTGAGCAGCTCGGCGAGGACAAACACTGCCTCCTCGATGCGGCCCTCACGGGCCAGGCGCTCGTAAGTCTGGCGATAGACCCGGCGCAGGTGCTCGGTCAGCCCTTCCTCGAACAGGTAGGAACGGCCGTGCCCGTTCTGCTGGCTAAGGGTCAGGTCGTCCCTGCGCTGGGGCGTGCCGAAGTTCTGTTCCACCGAGGACTGCTCGCCGCCCAACGGGATCGCGTGGCGCAAGGCCTCGGAGAAATCGCCGTTTTCGAACATCTCCAGCATGCGCTGCATATAGGCGGCCTGACGCTTGCCATACAGCCTGGAGAGTTTTGAATTCAGGGTCAGGCGGGTCAGCCAACGGCGCCACATGACCGGTTTACGCTGACCCGCCTGAGCCCGTTGGCTGATGTTTGGCGCAGCCGGGGCACGCGGCGGCGCGTGGATGACCGGCGTGCCGCGCTGCAGGAATTTGTTCAGCCCGAGCAATAACAGGGTAAAGACCACGCCACTGATGAGCATCCCCAGAATAACGCTGCCGGCGTGCTCGTTGGTCGGGGCGTGAACCGCTGACGGCGGCGCGGATTGGCCCTGCACTGCCATCCAGATCAGCCCCGCCACCAAAGCCAGGGTCGCGCCGAGTTTCAAGGCCGGGTATTGCGCCGGCGTCGTCGTGTCCCATTGGCTTTGCGCGCGTGTGGGGGCTGGTGTGGGCGCCGGCGCCTGGCGCTGGCGTTCCAACAGCGCCTGCATGACCCCTGCCTGTTCCGGACTGACCGGCTGCAGAGACCCGCCGAGAATCTCGCGCACATCGGTCACCACTGCCTCCGGCAGAGACTGTGCAATGGGCGCGTGGCAATCATAGGTGTCGAGCAAGGTGTAGGCGCTGATGTCGAGCCACTGCCCTGGCTCCAACGCCTGGGCATCACGCAGGTGCAGGGCATGCACGTGGCTGCCGCGCACCAGCCACAGGTCGGCGGGCGGCAAGGCACGCAACTCCTCGGCCGCCAGCCGGGCTGAACACAGGCCACGGCCCTGGCGCACCAGCGGCCACCCGGCGAGGGCTTCGCAGTGCACCGAGACGGGCGCTGCGAACCGCAGCATATCGCCCTCGGCAAAGCGCGATGCGGCAGCGCCCGTGTGCCAGTGCGCGAGGATCAGGCGCGCACGTTCCTGTAGCGCGTAGCGCTCGGCGGACAGCCAAAGGCCATCAATCTGCTGATGACCAGTCAACAGCGGCCGGCGGATCACCAGGGGTTCCTGTTCAAGCATCGGAGCCTCCTTGCTTCAGGTCACACATCACTTGCAAACGCATGGCGCGCTCGGCAAGGGCGTAGACCAATAGTTCACGCGTGGTGGTCAGCACCGCCACCAGGCCGCTCATGGGGCAGAAGCTCGCCCGGGCAATCGGCGCCGAGGTGGTGAACAGAACCCGCGCCTGCCCTTGGACGTACAGGCCGACGGTGTGCTGGTTCGGCCCCAGCAGTACCAACGAGTAGCGCTCTTGCGCGCCATCTTCGTGGTGCAGGCCGATGGCCTTCCAGCCAGGCGGCAGGTCGATCTGGGCTTTTTTCGTGGGGAAGCTGTCATGGGTGACCAGGCGCCAACTCTGATGGCTGCCATGTTGGCTGAGCAATGCGCAGCCACCAAAGTCGTGTGCCCAGCGCGCTGCGCTGGCAAACAGCACCTGGCTGACGCCGGCAGCGGCACCGACCGCGTAGCCCGAGGCCCTGGGGCCCGCAACGGTGGCCGGGTAGATCACCACCTGCGCGCCTTCGCTACGGGCGTAAACCAGCCGCATGGTGTCTACCTGCGCCAGCCCCAGGACGTCGCTCGTCACCCCGCAGCCTGCATCCTCCGGTAAACGCCGACCGCGTTCCTGCCAGTAGGCGAGCTGGCCTTTGCTATCCAGCACGTACAGGCGCTCGGACTGCTGGCCGCGCAGCCACACCGCCGGCAGAAAGGTCGCCGTTCCCGGCGGCAGGTGCATTTCTTCGCGCGACGGCTTGGGCGTGGAAACGATGGTGGGGATGTTCCAGAAATCCAGGTTGTTCTCATCCCCCAGCAGTGCGCCGAGGCTGCGATGGTGAAAGGTCGCGGCGAGCACATGCTGGTGTTTGCCCCACAGGCGGCGCCGCACCTCGATGGCTTTTTTCTGGTTTTTGTGGGGCAGCTTGATCACCACCATCCCAGGCTCGTCCAACATCCGCAGGGCCACATAGTGGCCCGAACCGGAGATCACCGGCGGCAGGGTCAAGGCCACCCGAGGCACCTTGCCGGCAGCGGTCGGCCCTGGCGTGTGCACCTCGTTTTCGAAGTGGCCCTTGAGCAATCGCACGCCCTGTTGCTCATCCGGTAGCGGCAACGACACACGTTGCGTCTGCCCAGGCTGCATGGCGAACGACAGGCTGTGCCCATCCAGGCTGCGCTGAATCTGCACCCGGTGCGTGCACACCTTGGGATCGGTAGCCGGCAAGCGCTGCCCGACCACCCAGCATTCGCCGGTGGCCTGGTCGGCCAGGCAGTCGCGCCATGCCAGCCAATGGCTGTCGCTTACCGTTTCATAGGTACGCGCATTGAGCAGGCGTTTGAGCTGCGCCGCTGAGTCCAACTCATGCAGCACCGGCGCGCCTTGCAGAATCCCCCAGCGCAGTTGCGCCCCGGCATCGCTGGCTCGCCGCGCCAGCAACATCAACAGCGCCAGGTGAACCAGGCGCGCGGCCCCCAGTTGCAAAGGGCCCGCATCGAACAACACGACAATCAGGCGGTTCGCCTCACGGGCACGATACTGGGGGGCGAGGAACATATGCTCGCCCCCCACCGCCCGGCGCAGGAATTCGTCGGGCACTTCATCGGCCAGTAACCATTCGCTGGAGAGCAGCCGCTCGTAGGGCCCGCGGCGCTGCAGATCGCCCAGGCCATCGGGCTCTGGCACGCCGCCCTGGTGCCGGCCACGCAGCGGCCCGAGCACCGGGTTGATGCGGCCCAGCAGGTCAGCGAACAGTGGCAAGTGCTGCGGGGCAAACCATTCCAGCCATTGTCGCCACGGTTGCAGCGCTTCAGGCAGTTGCATGGCGCGCCCCCCAATAGGTTGCGATTCGCTGCAAGACTTCAGGCGACACGGTCTGCAGGCGGTCCAGTGGGATCACCACCTGGGGCTCGCGCCACACCAGCAAGGGCAAACGCTTGAAGCGCGCCGACAAGGCCTGACCGAGCAAATCCTCCGGCACATCCGGCGCCCAACGGGTAGGCAACCAGAGCCCTGGCGCGCAGGCGCTGGGCGCGGCGTAGGCCACCGCGTCGACCCAGGGCAAATCGGCAGTCATACCGGTCACCACCAGCACATCGCCGTTGGCAGTGGCTTGCAGGCGTGCGGCATGTTCGGCGGGGATCAACGCCAGGCGCCGGTGCAAGCGCCTTGCCGCATCGCCCCAGGCCACGGCGGCCTGGGGCTCGGCCGGCACCTGCCGCGAACGCCAGGCCCAGGGCTGCGCTAGCGCACTCATTCGGCAGGGGTCAGCAAGCGAGTGAGTTGCCCCCGCGCCTGCTGCAATGGCTCGGGCAGGGTCTGGCTGTCGAAGTTGGCATCGATCTCGCGCAGCAAGCCTTCCAGCACGGCACTGGCCGGCGGCTCGCTGCGGGCGAGGTAGTCTTCGGCCGTTTCCAGCAGGCGGTTGAACCGCGACATCGGCTGCAAGGTGGCCTCTTCTACCGCACTGAACAGATGGCTGTTGCTCGACGCGGCAAACAGGTCGCGCAACACCTCACGACCATGTTGCTGGGTTTCCTGGGTCGGCAGCACGTACAGCAGCGGCCACAGGTCGGCTTCGCTGGCCTCCAGGCGGCCACCCAGCAGTGCGGCGGCGGCGATCAGCCGCTGGGATTTGACGATGCGCCGGTCGGACAACTGAATGCCGGCTTCGCGCAGGCGGCGAATGGCCTGGGCCAGGGCTGGACGAACGTTGCCGAGGTCGACGCTTTTCATCGCTTGGCTGAGTGTGTCCAGTTGCGTAAGCCCCAGCAACTGTTGGACCGGCCGCTGTTCCGACTGCCAGCCGCCCGCCAACATGGCTTCCAACTGATTGTCCGGTACCGATTCAACAAACAGGTGCAGCAGGAACCGGTCACCGAAGGCCGCCAACGCTTCGTCGTCCGGCAGGCCGTTGGCCGCGCCGACGCACACCCGCAACGGGCATTGAACCTGGGTATGACCACGGCGAAAACGCCGCTCGTTGAGCACGCCCAGCAGGGTATTGAGGATGGCGGTGGAACCGAGGAAGACCTCGTCGAGAAACACGATATCGGCTTCCGGCAGCATGCCGCTGACATCGGTTTCCACCGTGCCTTCGCGCAGCTTTTTCAGGTCCACCGCGCCGAACAGTTCGGATGGCTCGGTAAAGCGCCCGAGCAGGTACTCAAAATAGCGCCCGCCCATGGACTGCGCCACGCGCCGTACCACGGCACTTTTGGCGGTGCCGGGCGGCCCGATGACCAGGATGTGCTCCTGGGCCACGGCAGCCAGCACAATCAGCTCGGCCAGTTGTTCACGCCCGACCAGGCCTTCGGTGGCCGCACGCACGGCTTGGCGAATTTGCGCGGCAGCGCTGTGCAACTGAGCAATCATGGGTGTCTTCCCTGAAACCAAAGCGAGGAATCTTGCCTGAGGCTAAGGTATTAGCAAAGTGTTGTTACACAGTCTTGATCAGGAGTCAGCCCATGCAGCTTGAAGGTTCCTGCCATTGCGGCGCCGTGACGTTCAGCCTCACCAGTGCCCACCCCTACCCTTACCAGCGCTGTTACTGCTCGATCTGCCGCAAGACCCAAGGCGGCGGCGGTTATGCTATCAACCTGTCCGGCGACAGCAAGAGTTTGAAGGTGCGCGGGCGCAAACAGATTTCGATCTACCATGCCAAGCTCAAGCCGGCGGGCGCCAGCCGCGCTCACGCCAGTACCGCCGAGCGCCACTTTTGCTCGCAATGCGGCTCTGCGCTGTGGCTGTTCAGCCCGGAATGGCCGGAGCTGATCCATCCGTTTGCCAGCGCCATCGACACGCCGTTGCCGGTGCCGCCGGAGCATACGCACCTGATGCTGGGGACAAAGGCGCCGTGGGTCGAGGTCAGCCTGCGCAAGGGTGATTTGCAGTTCGATGAATACCCCGAAGAGTCGATTGCCAGGTGGCATGAGCGGCTGGGGCTGAGCCTTTAATGTAGCCTGCAATCTTTAACGCCTTTACTAGGGAGTGGTATGCGCAAGGAATACCTGGCGTTCTTCGTTTCGTTGTTTCTGTCGCGGCTGGCGGACCAGATTCTGCTGTTTCTGGTGCCATTGATCGTGTTCCAGGCCACCCAAAGTGTGGCCTGGGCCGGGCTGGCGTTTTTTGTCGAGTCGCTGCCGCGTTTTCTCGCGTTCCCGGTGTGCGGCGCCTTGTGCGACAAGTTCTCGCCGGTGCGCATCCTGCATATCAGCCAGATGTACCGGGCGCTGGCCTGTGTGGTCGCGGTAGCGTTGTATGGGGTATTCGATGGCATCTACTGGCTGGTAGGCCTGTCGGCACTCTGCGGGGTGTTGACCACCCAAGGCGTCATGGCCCGCGAAGTGTTGATGCCGCATATCTTCGCGCAGTACAGCTATGCCAAGACACTGTCGTACTCGCAGATCGCCGATCAATCCGGCCTGGTGCTGGGGCCGCTGGTCGCCGCACTGATGTTGGAGGCAGGAGCCTGGCATTGGGTGGTGCTGGGGGTTGCCGTTCTGTTCGGGCTGGCGGACCTGGCGATGCGCGCCTGGCAACGCAACACCACGGTGGCGTGGGAAAGCCACGCACAGCACCGGGATATCTGGGTGCAACCGCTGCGCATCGCCTTCGGGCATATCCGCGAGCTGGCGGGGCTCAAACGCCTGATTGCGCTGACGGTGGGCGTGAACCTGATCATCGGCGTGACCCTGGCCACCTCCGCCGCCATGGTCACTGGCCAATTTGCCGCCGGCAAGGATGCCTACGCGCTGTTGCAAGCCGCAGGCGCGCTGGTGACTATCGCGATTCTGTTTTACCTGGCGCGCGCGACCTTGCCGCTGAAGATCCTCGGCGCCGTGTCCTACGGGCTGATCGCCATCGGCGCGTTGATCACAGCGCTGAGCCCCAACCTGTGGGCGTATTCAGTGGGTTTCCTGCTGGTGATCGGCTTCGACAAAATGTACAGCGTGTATATGCGCAGCGTCCGGCAAAAGGTTATCCCGGTGCAGGACTTCGGCAAGACGGTGGGCGTGATCACTTTGCTCAACAACCTGCCCCAACCCTTGGCAGGTCTGGTGGTTGCGCTAGTGGCTGCGCCCTTGGGCACGCAAACGGTGATCCTGCTGCTGACCGGCATCACCGCACTGCTCGGCGTGGCCGTTGCCTCAGGCTGGCACGCCACTGTGAAAGCGGAACTCGATGTCGGGTGATTCGATCAGTTCCTGCTCGACCGCCCTCACCCGCTCGATCACCTGGGCGATGTCCTTGGCATCGCCGTACTGGTAAGCCAGTTTCAGGTAACCCTGGAAGTGCCGCGCCTCGCTTTTCAGCAGGCCGAAGTAGAACTTGCCGAGTTCTTCGTCCAAATGCGGCACCAGCGCTTCGAAACGCTCGCAACTGCGCGCTTCGATAAACGCGCCGACCACCAGGGTATCCACCAGCTTGACCGGTTCATGGCTGCGCACCACCTTGCGCAAACCCGAGGCATAGCGCCCGGCGTGCAACTGGCGCAACTCGACCTTGCGCTTTTTGATCAGGCGCATGACCTGCTCATGGTGCACCAGCTCTTCGCGGGCCAGGCGCGACATCATATTGATCAGGTCAACATGCGCGTGGTACTTGGCGATCAGGCTCAGGGCAGTGCTGGCGGCCTTGAATTCGCAGTTCTTGTGGTCGATCAGCAGGGTGTCCTGATCGGCCAGCGCGGCCTGGACCCAGGCGTCAGGGGTGCGGCAGCCGAGGAATTCGTGGATTTCGGGCAGGTTCATCGGGCTCACGGGCAAAAGGATCACAAAAGGCCGGCGATTATACCGACCGCGCCGCAGACCACCAGCCACTGGCCTTGATGTGTATCAACATGACGGCGGCCGGCCAGCAACTATAGTTATTCCACGCCCACCCTTTTGGAGATCCCGCTCATGCAAGCCATCCGCAGCATTCTCGTGGTGATCGAACCCGAACATTCGGAAAGCCTGGCGCTCAAGCGCGCCAAACTGATTGCCGGGGTTACCGGCGCGCACCTGCATTTGCTGGTCTGCGACAAAAAACACGAGCATTCGGCGCTGTTGAGCCTGCTCAAGTCGGGGCTGCTGGAGGATGGCTACAGCGTGACCACCGAGCAGGCCTGGAATGCCAGCCTGCATGAAACCATCATCGACGTGCAGCAGGCCGAGGGCTGTGGCCTGGTGATCAAGCAGCATTTCCCCGACAGCCCGCTGAAAAAAGCTTTGCTGACCCCGGCGGACTGGAAGCTGCTGCGCTACTGCCCGACGGCGGTGCTGCTGGTCAAGACCGCCACGCCGTGGGCCGGCGGGGTGATTCTGGCGGCCATCGACGTGGGCAATACCGATGGCGAGCATCGGGCCCTGCACAATTCCATCATCGACCACGGCTTCGACATCGCCAGCCTGGCCAAGGCGCAGTTGCATGTGATCAGCGCCCATCCGTCGCCGATGCTGTCGGCGGCCGACCCGACCTTCCAGCTCAAGGAAACCATCGCGGAGCGCTACCGCGAGCAGTGTCGGGCGTTCCAGGCCGAATTCGACGTGGATGACAAGCACCTGCATATCGAGGAAGGCCCGGCGGATGTGTTGATTCCGCACCTTGTGCACAAATTGCAGGCGGCGGTCACCATTATCGGCACCGTTGGACGCACCGGGGTGTCCGGCGCGTTGATCGGCAACACGGCGGAGGTGATTCTGGATGCGGTGGACAGCGATGTGCTGGTGCTCAAGCCCGAGACGCTGATGGATCATCTGGAAGAGTTGGCGACCAGGGCCTGACAGTGTCCGTCCCACATTTAAATGATTAGTGTCAGGTAGATAGCGCATCTTTCAAGAATCCAGGTGCGATATAGCGCTGGTAATGCGCCTCGGACAGGATAAAAAACTCACGATCAATCGCATCACGCAAATCCGGCAGGCTCCACTCACGAAACTCCGGCAGCAGCACCATGCCATACGCCTCCAAGTTGGAAATCACCCGCGCGCCCCGCGCGATCAACTGGTAGGCCCAGCAGTACTCGGACTGGTGCGGCACGAAGCGGATCTTGCGCTGCTCCAGTTGGCCGCGCAGGGTCTTGGGGTCGAAGATCTCCAGCTTGCCGGCCATTACCTGTACCAGCAACTGCTCCAGACGCAGCCACACCGCGCGTTTTTCTTCTTCGTTATAGCCGTTCCACTGGATCACCTCGTGGTGGAAGCGCTTGCAGCCACGGCATACGAGATCGCCGTAGACCGTGGAGCACAGGCCGACGCAGGGGGTTTTGATGGCTTGGTTGGACATGGGCAACAACACGCAGATCAGCGAAACAGTGCGCCATGTTAGCCCTTTGTCTAAGGTTGATCACCCAGCAAACTTAGCGTGGCAACTTACCTTTAGATTTTTTTTGCCGTAGAATCACCCGGCCTTGTAAGGCGCCAATAATCCGCTGGAAGCTGTTTTCAAAGCGTCACGAGCACAGTCGTTCCTTCAGAACGGTGTTGGCGATGGTTATTACCCGGTAGGTCAATAGCCAGCGCCAACCCTCATCAGCCCCGTTCTGCAGGCGTAAAACTTTGAAAGCAGCTTCTGTGAGGAATGCCGGCAGCGCTGGCTTTGCGGCCCAAAAAGCCCCCGAGCGCATGCGTGCCGTTCATTTCTGGATGAGCGTCCCGTGGGACCACTGATGAGGGTAATAACTGTGCTTGAAGCCTACCGCAAACATATCGAAGAGCGTGCAGCCCTGGGTATTGTTCCCCAGCCGCTTAACGCCGAACAAACCGCAGGCCTGGTCGAGCTGCTGAAAAATCCTCCGGCTGGCGAAGAAGAATTTCTCGTTGACCTGATCACCAACCGCATTCCACCAGGTGTTGACGAAGCTGCCTACGTCAAGGCCGGTTTCCTGTCTGCCCTGGCCAAGGGCGAAGCCACTTCCCCCCTGATCGACAAGAAACGCGCTGTTGAACTGCTTGGCACCATGCAAGGCGGCTACAACATCGTGACGTTGGTCGAGCTGCTGGACGACGCCACGCTGGCGCCTGTCGCCGCCGCCCAACTCAAGCACACCCTGCTGATGTTCGACGCGTTCCACGACGTGGCCGAAAAAGCCAAGAACGGCAACGAGCACGCCAAAGGCGTGATCCAGTCCTGGGCTGACGGCGAATGGTTCCGCAACCGCCCTACCCTGGCCGACAAGATCAGCCTGCGCGTATTCAAGGTCACCGGCGAAACCAACACCGACGACCTGTCCCCTGCCCCGGACGCCTGGTCCCGCCCTGACATCCCGCTGCACGCCCTGGCCATGCTGAAAATGGCCCGCGAAGGCATCGTGCCGGACGAGCAAGGCAAGACCGGCCCGATGAAGCAGATCGAAGAGATGCGCGGCCAAGGCTTCCCGATCGCCTACGTCGGTGACGTGGTCGGTACCGGTTCGTCGCGTAAATCGGCAACCAACTCGGTGCTGTGGTTCTTCGGCGACGACGTTCCTTACGTGCCGAACAAGCGCGCCGGCGGTTTCTGCTTCGGCAGCAAGATCGCTCCAATCTTCTACAACACCATGGAAGATGCTGGCGCACTGCCAATCGAATTCGACGTCACCAACATGAACATGGGCGACGTGATCGACCTGTATCCGCATGCTGGCAAAGTCTGCAAACACGGCACCGATGAAGTCCTGACCACCTTCGAAATGAAGACTCCGGTGCTGTTGGACGAAGTCCGCGCCGGCGGCCGTATCCCGCTGATCATCGGCCGCGGCCTGACCGACAAGGCACGTGCCGAACTGGGCCTGGGCCCTACCGACCTGTTCAAGCTGCCTGAAGCACCGGTTGACACCGGCAAGGGCTTCACCCTGGCACAGAAAATGGTTGGCCGCGCTTGCGGCCTGGCAGAAGGCAAAGGCGTTCGTCCTGGTACCTACTGCGAACCGAAGATGACCACCGTAGGTTCCCAGGACACCACCGGTCCGATGACCCGTGATGAACTGAAAGACCTCGCGTGCCTGGGCTTCTCGACCGATCTGGTAATGCAGTCCTTCTGCCATACCGCGGCTTACCCAAAGCCGATCGACGTGACCACCCACCACACCCTGCCTGACTTCATCATGACCCGTGGCGGTGTATCGCTGCGTCCAGGCGACGGCATCATCCACAGCTGGCTGAACCGCATGCTGCTGCCGGATACCGTCGGCACCGGTGGTGACTCCCACACCCGTTTCCCGATGGGCATCTCGTTCCCGGCCGGTTCCGGTCTGGTCGCGTTTGCCGCAGCCACAGGCGTAATGCCACTGGACATGCCGGAATCGATCCTGGTGCGCTTCAAAGGCAAAATGAAACCTGGCATCACCCTGCGTGACCTGGTTCATGCCATTCCTTACTACGCGATCCAGGCTGGCCTGTTGACCGTAGAGAAGAAAGGCAAGAAAAACGCCTTCTCCGGCCGCATCCTGGAAATCGAAGGCCTGAACGACCTGACGCTGGAACAGGCTTTCGAGCTGTCCGACGCCTCGGCTGAACGTTCGGCTGCCGGTTGCACCATCAAGCTGTCGAAAGATTCGGTGACCGAGTACCTGAACTCCAACATCACCCTGCTGCGCTGGATGATCGGCGAAGGCTACGGCGATGCACGCACCCTGGAACGTCGCGCCCAAGCGATGGAAGCCTGGGTTGCCAACCCTGAGCTGATGGAAGCCGATGCCGACGCGGAATACGCCGAAATCATCGAGATCGACCTGGCCGAAATCAACGAGCCGATCCTCTGCGCGCCAAACGACCCGGACGACGCCCGTCTGCTGTCGAGCGTTGCCGGTGAGAAGATCGACGAAGTGTTCATCGGTTCGTGCATGACCAACATCGGTCACTTCCGCGCTGCCGGTAAGTTGCTGGAACAGGTCAAGGGTCAGCTGCCAACCCGTCTGTGGCTGTCGCCGCCGACCAAGATGGACGCTCACCAACTGACCGAAGAAGGCTACTACGGCATCTACGGCAAGGCTGGCGCGCGCATGGAAATGCCGGGCTGCTCGCTGTGCATGGGCAACCAGGCACGTGTTGAGCCGAATTCGACCGTTGTGTCGACTTCGACCCGTAACTTCCCGAACCGTCTGGGTGACGGCGCGAACGTCTACCTGGCCTCGGCCGAGCTGGCGGCAGTCGCATCCACCCTGGGTCGCCTGCCGACCGTCGAAGAGTACATGGGCTACGCAGCGAAACTGGACACCATGGCCAGTGACGTCTACCGCTACCTGAACTTCGACCAGATCGCCGAGTTCCGCAAGATCGCAGCAAGCGCCAACATTCCGGTGATTCAAGCCTAAGATGTTGATGCAATAAAAACGCCGTGCATCTCTAGATGCACGGCGTTTTTTTATGCCTGAAATACAGTATTCGCAACACCACAAAACAAATGTGGGAGGGGGCTTGCCCCCGATTGCAGTGGCCCAGTCAACCTCTTCATTGACTGATTCACCGCCATCGGGGGCAAGCCCCCTCCCACATTTGGATCTGTGAAGTCATACAGACCGCATCAGGCCTTAAGCAATAAACGAATACACCAACGCCGTAATCGCCACCAAGCCTACCGCCGTCACAAACACATTCGATGCCTGTCCACGGTACTTGGCCATGGCCGGCACCTTGCGGATCGCATACATCGGCATCAGGAACAGGATCGACGCAATGATCGGCCCGCCCAGGGTTTCGATCATGCCGAGAATGCTTGGGTTGAGCGTGGCGACAGCCCAGCACACCACCAGCATGAACGCGGCGGTCATGCGGTCCAGGGACTTGACGGCCGGGCGACGACCGGTTTTCAGCACCAGGCCCTTGAGGCCCTCGCTGGCGCCGATGTAGTGGCCCAGGAACGACTTGGCAATCGCCACGAACGCAATCAACGGTGCGGCGAAGGCGATGGTCGGGTTGTCGAAGTGGTTAGCCAGGTACGACAGGATCGACAGGTTCTGCGCTTTCGCCTCGGCCAGCTGCGCCGGCGACAGCGTCAGCACGCAGCTGAACACGAAGAACAGCACCATCACCACCATCAACAGGTGGGCGCGGGACAGGATCTGCGAGCTGCGCTCATCGGCGTTGGCGCCGTACTGACGCTTCTGGTCCACCGCAAAGGCCGAGATGATCGGCGAGTGGTTGAACGAGAAGACCATGACCGGAATCGCCAGCCACAGGGTGTTGAGCAATGCCGAAGGCGCCGGGACTTCACTGGCGGTGCTGAGGATGCCACCGGTCCAATGCGGGATCAGGTACACCGCCAGGAACAGCAAGGCGACGATAAACGGATACACCATCAGGCTCATGGCCTTGACGATCACCTGCTCACCACAACGCACCACGGCCAGCAAACCGAGGATCAGCACCAGCGAGAGGATCGCCCGTGGCGGCGGCATGATATGCAGCTGGTGCTCCATGAAACTGCCGACGGTGTTGGTCAACGCCACGCTGTAGATCAGCAGGATCGGGAAGATCGCAAAGAAGTACAGCAAGGTAATCAGTGCACCGGCCTTGATGCCGAAGTGTTCTTCAACCACGTCGGTGATGTCGGAACCTTCGCGGCCGGACAGTACGAAACGGGTCAGGCCACGGTGGGCAAAGAACGTCATCGGGAAGGCCAGCGCGGCCAGGATCACCAGGGGCCAGAAGCCGCCCAGGCCGGCGTTGATGGGCAGGAACAAGGTACCGGCGCCAATGGCGGTGCCGAACAGGCCGAGCATCCAGGTAGTGTCCTGACGGCTCCAGCTTGCGAGGGTTGCAGGTGTCGTTGCATAGCGTTCGTCGACGCTATTGGCCTGATCATTCATCCGGTCGGATCTCCGCATTTACACAGCCGGGACGAGTCAGAAAAACCTGACAGGCAGCGCCCCGACCATAGAAGGGGCCGGATTGTCCGGGATTCTCGTTAATAAGCAAAGACTTAGCTGAGGAACGGTTGGCCGGTGCAGAGACTCAGGGTTCGCCCCACGCACCGGTTTCGTGGGCATTGGCACGCTACAGCTAATACATTCCCATAAAAATCTATTTTAGAATCCCTTGCCTTCCTGTAGCTTTCACACAGCACCCGCCGTTTATCCTGTGAGCCCCGCCATGCCTCGCGTCTCCCGCAAACAAGCCGAACTCAACCGCGAAATCATCGTCGAGGCCGCCACGCACCTGTTTCGTGAGCGTGGGCTGCACGGCATCAGCCTGTCGGACGTGATGGCTGCCGCCGGCCTGACCCACGGCGGTTTCTACGGGCACTTTGCGTCCAAGGAAGCCTTGGCGACAGAAGCCTGCCAACAGGCGTTCGTGCATGCCAACCAGGGCTGGCAGGACAAGATCAGCCGCAGTGAAGACCTGCCGGCGGCCCGGCAGGCGGTATTGGCCCCGTACCTGTCTGCGACCCACCGTGACAACCCGGGGGACGGCTGCCCGATCTCGGCATTTACCCCGGACATGTGCCGCGAGCCCGCCGACACAGCCTTGCAGCACGCGTTCATTGCGGGCGTCGAGCAGTCGCTGGAAATCTTCGCGCAGCTCGAAGGTGGTGACCGCCAGAGCATGCTGGCCAAATACGCCATGATGATCGGTGCCATTACCCTCGCGCGCGCGACACGCGGCAGTGAACTGTCAGATGAATTCCTTGACGCTGTACGGAACACACTATTGCCCGTTGACATGCCTTCGCCTGCCGCAGCATGATCGGGCCATGAATTTGACTCGGTTGAACCTCACCCGCACCACCACCACGACCGCTTACGGCGGGTCGCGCGGTGGCTGTGAGGGTTAGCCAAACACTTCACAGTTTCAACCCAAGGCCCCGCCAGCAATGGACGGGGCCTTTTTATTGCTCCGCCATCTGGCACTCACAAGGAGCACCACCATGGCTGACGCCCTGCTGATCATCGATATGCAAACCGGCCTTTACGATGGCCCGGAAAAACCCTTCGAGCGCGAGCGCGTGCTGGGCACCATCAACCAGCTGATCCAGCGCGCCCGCCAGGCCGGCGCACCGATCTTCGTCGCCCGCCACACCGGCCCGGCGGGCTCACCGATTGAGGCAGGCAGTCAGTTGTGGCAGCTGTGGCACGAACTGCAGATCGATGAGGCCAACGATCACCTCTTCAACAAAACCCGCCCCAGCTGTTTCCTGGGCACCGACCTGGCGCAGCAACTGAAGGCCGCCAACGTGAGTGAACTGGTAATCGTCGGCATGAAAACCCAGTTCTGCATCGACACCACGTGCCGGGTGGCGGTTGAGCTGGGGTTTTCAGTGGTATTGCCTGAAGACGGCCATACCTGCATGGACACCCCGACGCTTGCGGCCGAGGCGATTATCGAGCATCACAATGCAACGTTGGCTGGCGCGTTTGTGAAGCGCGTGAAAGCCGCCGATATCGACTTCTAAGCAAACAAACACGGCAGGTGCGCGCAAGCTCGCGCCTGCCGTAAACTTTTTCGCGCATACTCATTCCCCTCAAACCCTTCAGGAAGAGCGTTCCGATGACCACCACTGTTCTGGTTCTGGTTGAAACCATCAACGAATACCTGCAAATCATCGAGAGCAATGACTTTCACGTGATCCTGGCGCCGACGCCCGCCGAACGCGCCCAGGCCATCAAGGCCCATGGCGGCCAGATCAAGGCCGTGCTGACCCGTGGCCCGCTGGGCTTGTACGCCGAGGAAATCGCCGCCCTGCCGCTGCTGGAGATCATCTGCGTGATCGGCGCCGGCTACGAGCATGTGGACCTGCAGGCCGCCAGCAACCGTGGGATCGTGGTCACCAACGGCGCCGGCGTAAACGCACCGTCGGTGGCCGACCACGCCATGGCGCTGCTGTTGTCGCTGGTGCGCGGTATCCCGCAGACCGACGCCGCCGTGCGTCGCAGCGAGTGGCCCAAGGTGATGCGCCCGTCCCTGGGCGGCAAGCAGTTGGGCATTCTCGGGCTGGGCGCGGTGGGGCTGGAAATCGCCAAGCGCGCCGCCCTGGGCTTTGGCATGGAGGTGAGCTACCACAACCGCCAGCCGCGCGATGATGTGGACTACACCTACTGCTCCACCGCAGTGGAACTGGCGCGCACCTCGGACTTCCTGATTCTGGCCACGCCCGGCGGCGCCAGCACCCGCCACCTGATCGATCGCAACGCCCTCGACGCCCTCGGCCCCAATGGTTACCTGGTGAATATCGGGCGCGGCAGCGTGGTGGTCACCGCCGACCTGGTGGCCGCCCTCGAGCAGCGGCGTATCGGCGGCGCAGCCCTGGACGTGTTCGACGACGAACCCAAGGTGCCCGACGCCCTAAAGCGCCTGAGCAATACCGTGCTCACCTCCCATGTGGCCGGCCTGTCCCCCGAAGCCGCCCACGACACCGTGCAGCGCGTGGCCGACAACCTGGTGGAATACTTCGCCGGCCGGCCGGTGCTCACGCCGGTCACGTTGCCCACGCCTGAAAAATGACCGATCAGGCACGCTGATCCTCCTTCAACACGCTAACCTATTAAGCCGCCCCGACCTTGTCGCTGGGCGGTTGCGCGCATTAGATTAGGAAATAGTCCAAGGCCTTTAGAATAAGCAGAAGGGATAAGCATGGCGCTGAACGACCAATCGACCCAGATTCGCCCAGGCGAAGAACTTGATGCCAGCCTGATCGATCCCTACCTCAAGGCCCATATCCCGGGCCTGCACGGCACGCCCACGATCAGCCAGTTCCCCGGCGGCGCGTCGAACCTGACCTACCTGCTGGAATACCCCGGCCAGGAATTTGTGCTGCGCCGCCCGCCCTTCGGCCACAAGGCCAAGTCCGCCCACGACATGGGCCGCGAATACCGCATTCTCAATCAGCTTAAAGACGGCTTCCCGTATTGCCCCAAGGCCTACGTGCATTGCACCGACGAATCGGTGATCGGCGCGGAGTTCTACGTGATGGAGCGCGTCAACGGCATCATCCTGCGTTCCGATCTGCCCGCCGAGCTCAACCTGGACGCCGCCAAGACCGAAGCCCTGTGCAAAAGCTTCATCGACAAGTTCGTCGAACTGCACCAGGTCGACTACAACGCCTGCGGCCTGGCCGACCTGGGCAAGCCTGAAGGCTATGTAGAACGCCAGATTCGCGGTTGGAGCGATCGTTACGAAAAAGCCCTGACCCCCGACGCGCCAAAATGGGAAGCCGTACGCGCCTGGCTCAACGACAAGATGCCGGCCGACCACCCTACCTCCAGCATCGTGCACAACGACTACCGCTTCGATAACGTGATCCTCGACCCGCACAACCCGATGCAGATCATCGGCGTGCTCGACTGGGAGCTGACCACCCTCGGCGACCCGTTGATGGACCTGGGCAACACCCTCGCCTACTGGATCGAAGCCGGCGACCCGGCACCGGTGCAATTGATGCGCCGCCAGCCGAGCAACGCGCCGGGCATGCTCACCCGCCGCGAGTTCGTCGACTACTACGCCGAACGCTCAGGCATCCAGATCGACAATTTCGACTTTTACTACACCTACGGCCTGTTCCGTCTGGCCGGCATCGTGCAGCAGATCTACTACCGTTTCTTCCATGGCCAGACCCAGGACAAACGCTTTGCGCAGTTCATCCACATGAACACGCTGCTGGAGCAGATGAGCCTGAATGTCATCGGCAAATCCGCGCTCTGATCGCCCATAACAAGGAACTCCCATGTCCAAGACCCACCTGTTCGACCTCGACGGCAAAATCGCTTTCGTTTCCGGCGCCAGCCGTGGCATCGGCGAGGCCATCGCCAAGTTGCTGGCCCAGCAAGGCGCCCACGTAATCGTCTCAAGCCGCAAGCTCGAAGGCTGCCAGCACGTGGCCGACGCGATCATCGCCGACGGCGGCAAGGCCACGGCGATTGCCTGCCATATCGGTGAAATGGAGCAGATCACCCAAGTGTTCGCCGGCATTCGCGAGCAGTTCGGGCGCCTGGATATCCTGGTCAACAACGCGGCCACCAACCCGCAGTTCTGCAATGTGCTGGACACCGACCTCGGCGCGTTCCAGAAAACCGTCGACGTGAACATTCGCGGCTACTTCTTCATGTCGGTGGAAGCCGGAAAGCTGATGCGCGACAACGGCGGCGGCAGCATCATCAACGTCGCGTCGATCAACGGGATTTCACCCGGCGTGTTCCAGGGCATCTATTCGGTGACCAAGGCCGCAGTGATCAACATGACCAAGGTGTTCGCCAAGGAATGCGCGGCGTTCGGCATCCGCTGCAATGCGCTGCTGCCGGGCCTGACCGACACCAAGTTCGCCTCTGCACTGGTGAAGAACGACGCGATCCTGAAAATGGCCCTGGCGCAGATCCCGCTCAAGCGCGTGGCCGACCCGAGCGAGATGGCCGGCGCAGTGTTGTTCCTGGCCAGCGATGCATCCAGCTACACCACCGGTGTATCGCTGAATGTGGATGGTGGTTTCCTGTCCTGAGTCAGCCTGAGCCTCTACTGATCGATTTACGCGTAACCTTGGCGTAGATCGATTTGCCTCAGGATGAAACATGGAACTGCATATTGTCATCAAGGGCCGCAAGGACCTGGCCGCCCAGCTGTATCAGCAGTTACGCGAAGCCATCTCGGCCGGGCGCCTCGCGGCGGGTGCGCAACTGCCACCCAGCCGCCTGTTGGCCGAGCAATTAGGCGTATCGCGCAAGACCGTGTCCGATACCTATGCCACGCTGACCTATGAAGGCTTGCTGGTGGGCCAGATTGGCCGCGGCACCTTCGTCAACGCCTGGGCACCCGACCAGGATCGCGTGCAAACCGCCACCGACCTGGCTTGCGCCGCCAACCTGGCGAAATGGCAGGCATTGCCCTCGCCCATGCGTCACCCCACCCGCGATGACACCCTGCGCTACGAATTCCTCGGCGGCGCCACCAGCCGCCACCAGTTTCCCCAGGATGAATGGCGACGCTGCACCCAGGACGCGCTGCGGCGTATCGCCCAGAACAGCGGTTACTACAGCCAGCCCGAAGGCTTGCCGGCACTGCGCAGTGCCATCGCCGGGCATATCGCGTTTTCCCGCGGGGTCAAATGCCGTGACAGCGATATCGTGGTCACCAATGGCGCGCAGCAGGCCCTGGACCTGATCGCCCGGGTGGTGCTGGAACCGGGCTGCATCGTCGCCATGGAAGACCCCGGCTACAGCCCCGCGCGCCAGCTGTTCCAGGCCATGGGCGCGAGCGTCGCGAGTGTGCCGGTGGACGCGCAGGGCATCCAGGTCGAGCAGATCCCCGACGGCACGCGGCTGATCTACGTGACGCCGTCCCACCAGTTCCCCCTCGGCATGCCCATGAGCCTGCCCCGCCGTGAAGCCCTGCTGGCGCGCGCGTTCGAGCTGGGCGCGATCATCATCGAGGACGACTACGACAGCGAATTCCGCTACGAAGGCCGCCCTACGGATTCGCTGCAAAGCATGGACACCCGGGGCGTGGTGACTTACGTGGGCACCTTCTCGAAAACCCTGCTGCCGGAGTTGCGCCTGGGCTATGCGGTGCTGCCGCCGGCGATCTATGGCGCGGTGCTCAAGGCCAAGCAACTGACCGACCAGCACAGCTCGACCCTGCCGCAATGGGCGCTGGCCAAGTTTATCGACGAGGGCTACCTGCTCAAGCATATCCGTCGCTGCCACACCGTGTACGCCGGGCGCCGCGAGCGCATCCTGCAACGACTGGCGGGGGATTTGTCGCCGTGGTTCGAGGCGGTGCCGACAGTGGCGGGCTTCCATATGGCCGCACTGTGCAAGGTAGCGGTGAATATCCCGCTGCTGATACAACTGGCGCGCCAGGTGGAAGTGGGCCTTTACCCGCTGGACGTGTTCTTCCACGACGCGCCGGTAAGGCCGGGGCTCATCATCGGCTTCGGCGCCATCGAAACCCTGGACATCGACCCGGCGCTGGACAAGGTGCGCGATATTCTGCAGCAGATTGGCTAGGGAGTTTTCCGCAGGATTGGTTATTGGTCAGCGATGGCACGCGGCGTAGGGTGAACGGGTCTCGAACCACTCGGAAACTTCGCCATGAAACGCCTGCTCGCTACCAGCCTGATGCTCACCTCCCTCAGCGCTTTTGCCCATGAACCGGTGTACAACCAGGAATCCATCAAGGTGTTGCAAGAACACGCCCTGACCAACGTACCCGGCAAAAAAACCATCATGCTCACCGTGGACTACGCCCCCGGCCAGGCCACCGTGCCCCATAGCCACACCGGCACCGCCGTGGCCTATGTGCTGCAAGGCGCGATTACTTCGCGGGTGAATGACGAGAAGGCGAAGACCTACAAGGTGGGTGAGTCGTTCTACGAACCGGCCGGCTCTCGGCACTTTGAATCGAGCAATGCCAGCCAGACAAAGTCCGCCAAGCTACTGGTGGTGATGGTGCTGGATGACAAGGCCGAGGTGCTCACCCCGCTGCCCAAGTAACCCACCCCCTCCCACATTTTTGATCTCTATACATCCGGGATTCAGGGACGCTTGAACTGGCGGCGCAGTTGCTCGATCCGAGGTCGGCAGGCGCAACCTTCGAGATGATCGTTGACCATCCCCATCGCCTGCATCAGCGCATACATCGTGGTCGGGCCCACAAAGGTCCAGCCGCGTTTCTTCAAGGCTTTGGACAAGCGCACCGAGGCCGGGGATGTCGGGTTACCCGTCCAAAACGCCAGGTCCACCACGGCCGGTCGCTCATCGGGGGTAGGCTCAAACGCCCACAACCAGCGCGCCAGTGACCCGGTTTCATCCACCTGCTCACAGGCCCTGCGCGCATTGTTGATCGCGGAGAGGATCTTCGCCCGGTTGCGCACGATGCCGGGGTCCTGCATCAGCCGTTCAATGTCTGCTTCGCCATACTGCGCCACCCGGCGAAAATCAAAGCCCTCGAACGCCGCGCGAAACTGTTCGCGCTTGCGCAAAATGGTGATCCACGCCATGCCCGCCTGGAAGCCCTCCAGGCAAATCTTCTCGTACAGCTGGATATCATCCGCCACCGGCACGCCCCACTCATGGTCGTGGTAATGCGGGTATTGCGGCGCAGCCGTGCGCCAGGTGCAGTAGGTTTGCCCGGTTTCGTCCGTGGTCAGTCCTGGTGTGTCCATCCGTCACCTCTAATGCCGAGCGGCGGATGATAAGCGAAAAAATTTCCAGCCCGCCAACCGCTCAAGCATCGCCCTCGCCGACCTACTGGTCAGACCGGGACCTGCCGACCGCCGAATATTTACTTGTGATTTGAAAAAAACCCAGCGTAGACTGGCCCCGCACTGGACATACCGGTAAGACCACAACAATTAAGCCCTGGAACCACCAGGGCACCGAATAGAGATCCCTCCCATGCTCAGATGGTGCTCGCGTTCGATTTTCCTCCAAGTCGTGATTGGCCTGATGCTCGGCATCGCCTGCGGCCTGGCCCTTCCCGAATTCTCCTCGCAACTCAAACCCCTCGGTGACGGCTTTATCAAGCTGATCAAGATGCTGATCGGCCTGATCGTATTCTGCGTGGTGGTCAGCGGCATTTCCGGTGCCGGCGACTTGAAGAAGGTCGGTCGCATCGGCCTCAAGTCGGTGATCTACTTCGAAGTGCTCACCACCATCGCCCTGGTGATCGGCCTGATCATGGCCTTCAGCACCGGTATCGGCCAAGGCGCCAATATCCATCTGGAGCAGCTTTCCTCCGCCGGCTTGAATGAACTGGCCGACAAGGGCCAGCACATCAAGGGCACCAGCCAGTTCCTGATGGACCTGATCCCCAACTCGGTGATCGGCGCGTTTGCCGACAACAATGTGCTGCAAGTGCTGCTGTTCTCGGTGCTGTTCGGCAGCGCGTTGAACCTGGTGGGTGAAGCCGCCTCAGGCATTTCGCGGCTGATCAACGAGCTGAGCCACGTCATCTTCCGCATCATGGGCATGATCGTGCGCCTGGCGCCGATTGGCGTGTTCGGCGCCATCGCCTTCACCACCAGCACCTACGGCCTGGACTCGCTGCAACACCTGGGCAGCCTGGTCGGTTTGTTCTACCTCACCTGCTTTGCCTTCGTCGCGCTGATCCTCGGCCTGGTGATGCGCCTGTCGGGCCTGCGCATGTTGCCGCTGCTCAAGTACCTGCGCGAAGAACTGCTGATCGTGATGGGCACCGCCTCCTCCGACGCCGTGCTGCCACAGATCATGCGCAAGCTGGAACACTTAGGCATTGGCAGCTCCACCGTGGGCCTGGTGATTCCGACCGGGTACTCGTTCAACCTCGACGGTTTTTCGATCTACCTGACCCTGGCCATCGTGTTTATCGCCAACGCCACCGGTACACCGCTGTCGATGACGGATCTGATGACCATCCTGCTGGTGTCGCTGATTACTTCCAAGGGCGCCCACGGGATTCCCGGTTCGGCGCTGGTGATCCTGGCGGCAACGCTGACCGCGATCCCGGCGATTCCGGTGGTGGGCCTGGTGCTGGTGCTGGCGGTGGACTGGTTCATGGGCATCGGCCGCGCGCTGACCAACCTGATCGGCAACTGCGTGGCCACCGTGGCCATCGCCCGCTGGGAAAAGGACATCGACATCCAGCGCGCCAACAAGGTGCTGGACGGTCAGCAAGGCTATGCCTTCCAGGCCAAGAAACCAGTATTGCCGGCGCATCAAGAGTTTTGATCAAGCAACTCAGACCCAATGTGGGAGGGGGCAAGCCCCCTCCCACATGTGCAACATCAAGGAGCCATTGACGTGATCAGCACCTCAACCGTCGTCAATTCAGTCGTAGAAAAACTGCGCGCCGCACTCAAGCGGGGCCAGTGGCGCCGGGGCGAAATGCTCCCCGGCCAGCGTGAACTGGCCGAACAGATGGGCATCAGCCGCCCCAGCCTGCGCGAAGCGGTAATCGTGCTGGAAACCCTCGGCCTGGTGCGCTCCATGCCCGGCAAAGGCGTGGTGGTGCTGGAAACCAGCGTCAGCGAGCCGCAATCCAGCGATGCGGTGGCCGCCGCCAGCCTCGAAGACATCCTGCAACTGCGCTACACCCTCGAACCCTTCATTGTCGGCCTGGTGGCCCAGTCCATCAGCAGCAAGGAAGTCGGCCAGTTGCGCCTGAACCTGATGGACATGCGCGAAGCCCTCGACGCCGGTGACGCCGAAGCGGGGATGAACGCCTACATCGGTTTTCATGAAGAACTGTTCGCCCTCACCTCCAATCCGATTTTCCAGAACGTGGTGCAGCAAACCAGCAACGCGCTCAAGCAAAGCGCCCAGGTGCTGCGCAACTCACCCGAACACCTGGCCGAGCGCCTGCAGGAAAACGAAGCCGTGGTGCGCGCGATCCGCAACAAGAACAGCGCCCTGGCCAGTGCCGAGATGCGCCGGCACATCCTCCAGGAAGGCCTGCGCATGGGCATCCGTTTGAACATCCCGGACGACCACCTGGGTAGCTGATTTTCAGGAGAACGGCCATGACCGCCTACGCCTTGCAACGCGACCCCCTGCTGCCCACCCTGCGCCTGGTGGCCGGCAAAAAACCTTCGGTGGATGACATCTACCCACGGCTGTTCGACGCCATCCTCGAACAACGCATCGCCCCGGCCAGCCGTTTTACCGAGGAAGGCCTGGGCGAAACCTTTGGCGTAAGCCGCAGTGTGATCCGCCGGGTACTGGCCAAGCTGTCCCATCAGCAAGTGATCATCCTGCGCCCCAACCAGCGCGCCCAGGTGGCAGCGCCGGATGCGCAGCAGACGCGGCAGATTCTGGAAGCACGGCGCATGACCGAAATGACCGTGGTGCAACTGGCCTGCGCCCAAGCGACGGCTGCGCAGATACGCCAATTGCGCGAACTGATCGCCCGCGAGCGTGACTGCATCGAGCGCGACCAGCGTGGACCGGCGATTCGGTTGTCGGGGGAGTTTCATCTGCACTTGGCAGTCATGGCTGGCAATGGGCCGCTGGCGCAGTTCCTCAATAGCCTGGTGCCGTTGACCTCGTTGATCATTGCGCAATTTGAGGCCAAAGCCTGCACGTATTGCGCTTGGCAGGAGCATGTGGCGATTGTGGATGCGGTGGAGCAACGGGATGCGAATGCCGCTGCGGCGTTGATGACCGAGCACCTGGATCACCTGGAATCCAAACTTCTCAAGCACCATTAATCTCCAGACAAATCGAAGGCTAAATGTGGGAGGGGGCTTGCCCCCGATAGCGGTGTGTCAGCCAACCTATTCATGACTGACACACTGTCATCGGGGGCAAGCCCCCTCCCACATTGGCCCTTTGTTGCTATATAAATCGCGTTCCAACAAAAAGCCCCTGCATCTCACAATGCAGGGGCTTTTGTTTTACCGAGGGATCAAGCCGGTTGCAGCACCGACTGACCGCTCAACGCCAGGTCCAGCAGCTCACGGTTGGCCACCGCATACATGGCGTAGTCCGTGCCGACCGCAGCACGGATTTCCACCATCATCGCGCGCCAGCGATCCGCCATGTCCTGGTGCTGCTCAAGCCACAGGGCCACTCGGGCTTCCATGTCGTGTGGCGCGTCGGCCATTTGCAGTACCGAGATGGTGATCGCGCGTTGCTGCCAGTCCACATCGTCGCGGAACGCTTCGCGGGCCTGGGCCTGCCAGTTGTTGGCCACCGGCAGATCGCTGATCTGCTGCAGGTACCACGGCAAGTCCAGGGCGCTGCCGACGGCGAAGTAGGCCTTGGCCACTTCGGCGGCGTCATGCCCGGTCACGTCGGCGGCTTCGATGATCGGCAACAAGGTGTACAGGTGGGTGGTGCCTGCAACCATGCGCGCCAACAACTCCGGTACACCGGCTTCGGTGTAGGCCTGGTAGCGGTTCTGCCAGCCTTCGCGGGTCGGGCCTTCCAGCAGTTCGTCAAGCTTGAGGCCCAATGCCGCCAGGTGCGGACCGAAATGCGCGGTGTCGCGGCCGGCGTCCTGCTCGTTGCGACGGCTGCGCAGGAACCAGCGCGTCGCGCGACGGCCCAGGCGCATCAGCTCATCCATCAGCTCCAGTTGCACGTCGGCGGACACCTGGTGGTCCAGGGCTTCGATCTGACGGAACCAGTGCGGGAGGTGGAAGATGTCGCGCACGATCACATAAGCGCCAGCCACGTTCGCCGGGCTCATGCCGGTCGACTCTTTGAGTCGCTGCACGAAGGTGATGCCCATGTGGTTGACCAGGTCGTTGGCGATCTGGGTGCTGACAATCTCACGCTTCAGACGGTGACGACGCATGGCTTCGCCGAACTTGGCGACCAGGCTCGGCGGGAACGCGGTCTCCATGTCACGGGTCAGGTACTCGTCATCCGGCACCAGCGACTTGAGCAACGCTTCCTTGAGGTCGATCTTGCTGTAGGAGATCAACACAGACAGCTCCGGACGGGTCAGGCCCTTGCCGGTGGAAGCGCGCTCGACAAGCTGCTCCTCGGTCGGCAGGTACTCGATGGCACGGTCCAGCTTGCCACGGCCTTCCAGGTCGCTCATCAGACGCTTGTACTCGGCGGCACGCTCGTAGGCACGGCGCGCGGCCAGGGACAGGGCCTGGGTCTGCTTGTAGTTGTTGCCCAACACCAGGTTGCCGACTTCGTCGGTCATGCTCGCCAGCAGCTGGTTGCGCTGCTTGTCGGTCATGTCGCCGGCCTGCACCACTTCGTTGAGCAGGATCTTGATGTTCACTTCGTGGTCGGAGCAGTCCACACCACCGGCGTTGTCGATGAAGTCGGTGTTGGAACCGCCGCCATTGAGGCCGAATTCCACACGACCCAGCTGGGTCATGCCGAGGTTACCGCCCTCGCCCACCACCTTGCAGCGCAGCTCGTTGCCGTTGACGCGCAGCGCGTCGTTGGCCTTGTCGCCCACGTCGGCATGGCTTTCGGTGCTGGCCTTGACGTAAGTACCGATACCGCCGTTCCACAACAGGTCCACCGGTGCCTTGAGCAAGGCGTTCAGCAGTTCGGTCGGGGTCAGCTTGTCGGCCGAGATGTCAAAGCGCTCTTTCATCTGTGGCGAGATGGCAATGCTTTTGGCGCTGCGCGAGAAGATCCCGCCGCCTTCGGACATGATGCTGGTGTCGTAGTCGGTCCAGGCCGAACGCGGCAGCTCGAACATGCGCTGACGCTCGACGAAGCTGGTGGCCGGGTTCGGGTTTGGATCGATGAAGATGTGCAGGTGGTTGAAGGCCGCGACCAGTTGCAGCTTGTCCGACATCAACAGGCCGTTACCGAACACGTCACCGGCCATATCGCCGACGCCCACTACGGTGATGCTGTCTTCCTGCACATTGATGCCGCGCTCACGGAAGTGACGCTGCACGCCGACCCACGCGCCCTTGGCGGTGATGCCCATTTTCTTGTGGTCATAACCGGCCGAACCGCCGGAGGCAAATGCATCGCCCAGCCAGAAGCCATAGTCGATGGCGATGCCGTTGGCGATGTCGGAGAAGGTCGCCGTGCCCTTGTCTGCTGCAACCACCAGGTACGGGTCATCGTCGTCATGGCGCACGACGTTGGCCGGTGGCACCAGGGCGCCGTCCTTGAGGTTGTCGGTGATGTCCAACAGGCCCGAAATGAAGATGCGGTAGCAGGCAATGCCCTCGGCCGCGATCTCATCCCGGGTGCCGCCCAATGGCAGGCGACGCGGCAGGAAGCCGCCCTTCGCGCCCACCGGCACGATGACCGAGTTCTTCACTTGCTGGGCTTTTACCAGGCCGAGCACTTCGGTACGGAAGTCTTCTTCACGGTCAGACCAGCGCAGGCCGCCACGCGCGACGTTGCCAAAGCGCAGGTGTACGCCTTCGACACGTGGCGAGTAGACGAAGATTTCAAACTTCGGCACCGGCTTGGGCAGCTCCGGGATCGCACGCGGGTCGAACTTGAAGCTGAAGTACGACTTGTTCTGGCCGTTGGCGTCGGTCTGGTAGAAGTTGGTACGCAGGGTGGCCTTGATCAGGTCCAGGTAGCGACGCAGGATGCGGTCTTCGTTGAGCACCTGCACATCGTCCAGGGCCGTGAGGATTGCTTGCTCCAGGCGTTGCTGCTTGTCTTCGAGGTCGTCGGCGGTGAGCTTGCGCGCCAGGTAGAAGCGCGTCTTGAACAACCGGGTCAACTCGCGGGCGATGTCGGTGTGGTTGTTCAAGGTGCTGGCGATGTAACCGAGGTCGAAGCCCAGGCGGATCTGCTTCAGGTAACGCGCGTAGGCACGCAGCAGCGCCACGTCGCGCCATGGCAGGCCGGCGGTCAGCACCAGGCGGTTGAACGCATCGTTCTCGGCGTCGCCATGCACGATGTGCACGAAGGCGTCCTGCAGGGTGTCGTTGAGCTGCTGGATATCCAGGTTCACGCCTTCGGCGGCGATGAACGCAAAGTCATGGATCCAGAACTCACGGCCATTCGCATGACGCAGGCGGTACGGGAATTCACCCAGCACGCGCAGGCCGAGGTTTTCCAAAATCGGCAGCACGTCGGACAGCGCCAGCGGGGTATCGGCGTGGTAGAGCTTGCAATGCAGCTCGCGCTGGCCGGAGACCTGGCCCAGCGGCTGGTAGAAGCTCATCACCAGCGGGTTGGCTTCGGTGAGGCTGTTGAGGTGCTGCATGTCGACCACGGCCGAATGCGCGGCAAAACGCTCGCGATAGCCGGCCGGGAAGCCTTTCGGGAAGTCGGCCAGCACGTTGGTGCCCTGGGCTTCGCCGAAGCTTTCGACGACGAGGCTGGAGTAGTCGTCCTGCCAGCTGCGGCAGGCCTGCACCACTTCTTTTTCCAGTTGCAGTGGGTCGATGTCCAGGCGGTTCTTCGGGTCTACCCGCAGAATCAGCTGCACACGGGCCAGTACGGACTCGGAGAAGAAGGTCCAGAACTCGCAATCCGAGGCTTTCAGGCGATCCATCAGCACTTGCTGGATCTTCTGGCGCACTTCGGTGGAATAGATGTCGCGCGGCACATAGGCCAGGCAGTAGCAGAAACGACCGTACGGGTCTTTGCGCAGGAACACGCGGATCTTGTTGCGCTCCTGGATCTGCACGATCGACATCACGGTGCTGAACAGTTCGTCCACCGGGGTCTGGAACAGATCGTCACGCGGCAGCACTTCAACCACCTGGGCAAGCTCTTTGCCCAGGTGCGCCTTGGGCTGGAAGCCCGAGCGGCGTTCGATCTCTGCAACCTTGCGGCGGATATACGGGATCACGCGCACGCTTTCGCCGTACACCGACGAGGTGTACAGGCCCATGAAGCGGTGTTCCTTGAGGACCTTGCCGTCAGCGTCGATCTCGCGGATCGACACGTAGTCCGGGTAAGCCGGGCGGTGCACGCGGCTTGGGTGCGCGGCTTTGGCGAACGACAGCACGGTCGGCTCACGCAGGTACGCCACGGCGTAGTCTTCGATGCGCAGGTCGTCGGCGGTGAGGCCGGCGCGCAGCAGCTTGGTCAGACCGAGGAAGGAGCTGGCGTCATATTCGAGATGCCCGCCGTCCGCCTCGTCACGTACCACGAATTCTTCATAGCCGAGGAAGGTGAAGTGGTTGCCCACCAGCCATTCGAGGAAGTTCTTGATCTCGGCTTTTTCTTCGCCGTCGATCGCAAATTGGCTGGCGTCGATACCGGCGAGCAGGTCCTGGACCTTGGCTTTCATCGGTTCGAAATCGGCCACGGCCACGCGCACTTCGCCCAATACCTGCTCAAGCTCTTTGCTCAGCACGTTGAGTTCGGCGGCGTTGGCGCAGCGGTCGATTTCCAGGTACATCAGCGATTCTTGCTGGATGCCTTCGCCCTGGGTGCCTTTTGGCAGGATTTCCAGCAGCTCGCCCTTCTTGCCACGGCGCACGCTGAGTACGGTGGTTTGCAGGGTGTGGATGCTGTAGCCACGGCGGTTCAGCTCGGTGCGTACCGAGTCCACCAGGAACGGCAGGTCATGGTGCAGCACTTCAACCGCGGTGTGGGTCGACTGCCAGCCATGACGTTCGTAATCGGGGTTGTAGACCCGCACTTGCGGTTGGGTGTGGTCAAAGCGCTCAAGCAGGCGCCAGGCAGACAGGGTGCAACCGGCCAGGTCGGAAAGGCGACGCTGGGTCAGTTCGTCCAGGGAAATGATGCCGAAGAATTGCTCAGCGAACAGCGCCACTTGTGGCAGTGCCTGTTCACTGATGTGCTGCGCCAGTGCCGCTTGCAGTTGATGCTGGAAGTCGGCCTTGCTGGCTGCGGTGAAGAACGCCATCTGTGGTACTCCGCTTGGGCTTGTTATTGATGGAAGCGTCGCGTGTTATCCCCTTGCGGGGAGACCGTCAGCGCTGTTCGTAAATAGCCATGCGACTAACCATAAACGAATCAGGGTGACAGGTGGGTGAAGCTGGACAAGACAACGAGGTCACATACAACTTCCATAAGATGCACACCTTGCCGGGTGACGGTACGACGGGCAGGTCAGACGCCTTGCACGTGCACATCCGTTGCGCAGCTTAACGAGTGTAGGAAGACAGCTGCTTGCGACGCTGCGACATATTCGGTCATCGGTAAGCAGGCCCCGGGTTGCAACTTGGGCAACCGAGGTTTTCTGGCAGAAAAACCAGCTGTTTCCTACCCACCGGGTACCGGAAATGACTGATGTGGCCCGTCAGGTCATGCACGGGTTCTGACACAGGATGCAGCACAAAATTCGTCGCAATGGCACAATTGCCCTCCCCCAGACAGGATTCCCCCCATGCTGCAACTGAAAACCGACGCACTGATGGCCACCCCGTGCGACGACGAAGAAGACAACATGGCCATGCTCTGCTGCCACGGCAAGAACGGCGAGATGTTCATGCTCAGCCGTTACCCGGACGAGGACGAAGTTGAGCTGACCTGGGATTACGAGCCGTCGACCCTGGACGGGTTGAAGGTCACCCTGAGCGACACCACCCTGCTGGTGGAGCTCGCGGCAGGCGATGCCGATGCCTTGGGCGGCAAGGACCAACTGCAAATCACCCACGCCACCGCCGCGTCGGACATGGCCGAGCTGGAACACACCCTGCAGAACATCCTCAAGGGCACCGGCACCTTCAACCGGACTTAAGAACACAAATGCTTAAATGTGGGAGGGGGCTTGCCCCCTCTCACATTGACCCCGTTCCAAAACAAAATTCCTACAAGTTTTGCCAAAAATACCCGTCACGCCGTTAGTCGCCACCCCCCGCGATGCATTAAAGTAGACGCCCCAGGCCTTGGCAGTTTTCACACGCACAGGCTCATCTCTCCAGGAACCGTCATCGATGGAACATCGTGAAGCGCTGCTTGCGCTGCGAACCTTTCTTTCTACGCAGATTCTCGGCCAGGAAAAACTCATCGATCGCCTGCTGATCGCCCTGCTCGCCGACGGCCATATGCTGGTGGAAGGCGCACCGGGCCTGGCCAAGACCAAGGCGATCAAAGAGCTGGCCGAAGGTATCGAAGCGCAGTTCCATCGTATCCAGTTCACCCCCGACCTGTTGCCCGCCGACATCACCGGCACCGAGATCTATCGCCCGGAAACCGGCAGCTTCGTGTTCCAGCAAGGTCCGATCTTCCACAACCTGGTGCTGGCCGACGAAATCAACCGCGCCCCGGCCAAGGTGCAATCCGCCCTGCTGGAGGCGATGGCCGAGCGCCAGGTCAGCGTCGGGCGCAGCACCTACGACCTGTCGCCGCTGTTTCTGGTGATGGCCACGCAAAACCCCATCGAGCAGGAAGGCACCTACCCGCTGCCCGAAGCCCAGCTCGACCGGTTCCTGATGCACGTCAAGATCGGCTTCCCGGACGCCGCCGTCGAACGGCGCATCCTGCAACAGGCGCGTGGCGAGGCCCTCAACGGCGAAACCAAGCCCGAACGCCGCGTCAGCCAGCAGGCGATCTTCGCCGCGCGCAAGGAAATCCTCGGCTTGTACATGGCTGACGCCGTGGAGGAATACCTGGTGCAGCTGGTGATGGCCACGCGCACCCCGGCCAAGTTCGACCCGGAAATGGCCGAGTGGATCGCCTACGGCGCCAGCCCGCGCGGCTCCATCGCCCTCGACCGCTGCGCGCGCGCCCACGCCTGGCTGGCCGGTCGCGACTTCGTCAGCCCGGAGGATATCCAGGCGGTGCTGTTCGACGTGCTGCGCCACCGCATCATCCTGTCCTTCGAGGCCGAAGCCGCCGGGATTGACCAGGACCGCGTGGTGCAACGCATTCTCGACGTCGTTGCCGTCGCTTGAAGTCCATGAACGCCAGCGATGGAATCCGCGTCACACTCAGCGAGCTGATTGAGATGCGCCACCGCGTGCGCGAAGTGCAGCTGTTTTCCACGCCGAGCCAGCGCAGCCCGTTGATTGGCCTGCACCACTCCAAGCTGCGCGGGCGCGGCGTCGACTTCGACCAGGTGCGCGTCTACCAGGCTGGCGACGACGTACGCACCATCGACTGGCGCGTCACCGCGCGCACCCAGGAGCCGCACACCAAACTGTTCCACGAAGAGCGCGAACGGCCGATTTTCATCATGGTCGAGCAAAGCTGCCGGCTGTTTTTCGGCTCGGGGCAGATGTTCAAATCGGTGCTGGCCGCGCAAGCCGCCAGCCTGATCGGTTGGGCCGCGCTGGGGCACAACGACCGCGTTGGCGGGCTGGTGTTCGGCGATAACGAGCATTACGAAATCAAGCCCCGGCGCAGCAAACAAAGCCTGCTGCAATTGCTCAACCGCCTGGTGCGCGTCAACCAGAGCCTCAATACCGAAAGCCGCCCGGAGGCCGACGCCCTCGGCATGGCCCTGCGCCGTGGCCGCGAAGTACTGCGCCCGGGCAGCCTGGTGATTGTGATCTGTGACGAACGCGCGCTCACCGAAGGCGCCGAGCAACAACTGAGCCTGCTGTCGCGGCATTGCGACCTGCTGCTGTTGCCGATCTCCGACCCGCTGGACCACGCCCTGCCCGCCGCCGGGCTATTACGTTTCGCGGAGCGTGGCGCGCAACTGGAGCTGGACACGCTGAATTACGATTTGCGCCAGGCGTATAAAGCCCAGGCCGAAGCGCGCATCGCCCGCTGGGAGCTGCTCGCGCAAAAACTGCGGATCCTGTTGATGCCCCTGAGCACCCAGAGCGAAATGGTCGAGCAACTGCGCGAATACCTCAACCCGCAACGCCCGGTTAAAAAGCAATGAGCAGCCTCGACCAACTGCAACCGCTGATCGCCCCGCCGGCTATTGGCTTCTGGCCGCCTGCGCCGGGGTGGTGGCTGCTGTTGCTGGTCATCCCGTTGCTCGGCTGGGGGCTGTGGTCGCTGCGCCGCTTCCTGCCCGCGCGCCGCCCCGTGGCCCGTGCCGAACAGCCGCTGGACCCGCTGCGCATCGCCGCCCTCGCCGAACTGGCGCTGATGCCCAAGCCCTACGACGGCGCCCCCGCCGGTGCCTGGCTGCAACAACTCAATGGCCTGCTCAAGCGCCTGTGCCGCAACGACTACCCCTACAGCCAGAGCCACACCCTCAACGGGCGCAAATGGCTGGCCTTCCTCGACAACCGCTGCCCCGCCGCCGGCCTCACGCGCTGGATGGTGCTGGTGGAAGGCGCCTACAAACCCGAATGCAAACTCGACGACAAGGCCATCGCCGGCCTGACCCAGGCCGTCGACACCTGGATTCGCAAACATGTTTGAGTTCGCCTGGCCGTGGGTCTTCGCCTTGTTGCCCTTGCCGTGGTTGATGCGGCTTATCCTGCCGGTGGCCGACAGCGGTGAGCCGGCGCTGAAAGTCAGCTACCTCAGCGACCTCGAAGGCCTGGCTCGCCGCCGCGCCCGCGTCAACCTGCCGGGCTGGCGCCAGCAAGCGCCGTTCGTGGTGTTGTGGTTGCTGTTGCTCACCGCCGCCGCGCGCCCGGAATGGCTCGGCGAACCCCTGCCGATTGCCGCCAGCGGCCGCGACCTGCTGGTGGCGGTGGACGTGTCCGGCTCCATGGATTTCCCCGACATGCATTGGCAGGACGAGGATGTCAGCCGCCTGAGCCTGGTCAAGCACCTACTCGGCGACTTCCTCGAAGGCCGCGAAGGTGACCGCGTGGGCCTGATCCTGTTCGGCAGCCAGGCTTACCTGCAAGCCCCGCTGACCTTCGACCGCCGCACCGTACGCACCTGGCTGGATGAAGCGCGCATCGGCATCGCCGGCAAAAACACGGCCATTGGCGACGCCATCGGCCTGGCCCTCAAACGCCTGCGCCAGCGCCCGGCGCAAAGCCGCGTGCTGATCCTGGTCACCGACGGCGCCAACAACGCCGGGCAGATCGACCCGCTGACCGCCGCGCGCCTGGCCGCCGAAGAAGGCGTAAAAATCTACCCGATCGGTATCGGCGCCGACCCCGAGCAAACCGGCTCCCTCGGTATCCTCGGCGTCAACCCGAGCCTGGACCTGGATGAGCCCGCGCTCAAAGCCATCGCCGAGGCCACCGGCGGCGAGTATTTCCGTGCCCGTGATGGCGAGGACTTGCAAACCATCAAGGAGACCCTTGACAGACTCGAGCCGGTGGAACAGCAACCGACCCAGGCGCGCCCGGCCCAGGCGCTGTACAGCGGGCCCCTGGCCCTGGCGTTGATCCTGAGCATGTTGCTGGTGATTCAGGAGCGCTGGCCGAACAATGCGCTGCAACGGCTGTTCAACAAATTGTCGAGCAAGGGGATTTTCCTGCAGCAACACCCGGAATGGCGCCAGCGCCTCAAACGCCTGCGTTTGCGGAGGCGTCGATGATCGACCTGTGGCCGCACTGGTTCCGCCCCTGGTGGCTGTTGCTGCTGCCGCTGCTCGGCTGGTTGCTGTGGCAGCTGTGGCACCGGCAAAAGCGTGCCGGGCGCTGGCAGATCATCCTGCCGCCGGCCTTCCACGCGGTGCTGCTCAGTGGTGGCAGCGGGCGCGAGAGCAAATCGCCGTGGGTGGTGCTCGGCATCGCCTGGTTGTTGGCCGTGCTGGCGCTGCTCGGGCCCAGTTGGCAAAGAGTTGAGCAGTCCAGCCAGAAGCCGTCCGACCCGCTCGTGGTGTTGCTGGAACTGACCCCGGAAATGCTCGCCACCGACAGCCCGCCCAACCGCCTGGAACAGGCGCGGCGCAAGCTGTATGACCTGTTGCAGGCGCGCAGCGATGCGCAAACCGCCATCGTCGTCTACGCCGGCAGTGCCCACACGCTGGTGCCGCTGTCGGACGACCTGGCCACCAGCCGCAACCTGCTCGAAGCGCTGCGCCCCTCGCTGATGCCCGAAGCCGGCCACCGCGCCGACCTGGCGGTGGAAAAAGCCCTGGACCTGCTCAAGCACGGCGGGCTGGGCCAGGGCCGCCTGCTGCTGATCGGCTCGTCGTTGTCCAAGCAGGAGCGCCAGGGTATTCGCCTGCTGCTGCAAAGCAACCAGTCGCCGTCGCTGTCGATCCTCGGCATCGGCAGCCGCGAAGGCACGCCGGTAACCCAGGAAAGCGGCGAATTCCTCAAGGACGAACAAGGCGCGATCCTGGTGCCGCGCCTCGACAGCCCGACCCTCAAGGCCTTCGCCAGTGAAATGGGCGGCCGTTACCGTGCCGCGCGCCTCGACGACAAAGACCTGCGCCAGCTCGGCGTACTCGACACCCCGCAAGCCCTGCGCAACGACGGCCAGTTGCTGCACCTCGACACCTGGGCCGACCAGGGTTACTGGCTGCTCCTGCCGCTGCTGTTGCTCGCCGCCTGTGCCGGGCGACGTGGCTGGCTGTTCTGCCTGCCGCTGCTGCTGATGGCCGCGCCGCAACCGAGCTATGCCTTCGGCCTGCAAGACCTGTGGCTGCGCCCCGACCAGCAAGGCCAGTACCTGCTGAAGAAAAAACGCCCGGCCGAAGCCGCCGAACACTTCGAAGACCCGCAATGGCAAGGTGTAGCCCTGTACGAGGCCGGCAACTATGCCGAGGCCATCAAGCGCTTTGCCGAGGGCAATGACGCCTATTCCCACTACAATCGCGGCAATGCCCTGGCCCGCGCCGGCGAGCTGGAAGCCGCGATCGACGCCTATGAACAAGCCCTGGAAGCCCAGCCCGACCTGCAGCCGGCGCTTAAAAACAAGGCGCTGGTGGAAACCCTGATGCAGGAACAGGTGACGCCTGAGCCCGAACAGCCGAAAAAAAACCAGGATGACGAAACCACCCAACCCGGCCAAACTGCGCAACCGGGCGCCAATGGGCAGCAGGCTGCGGGTGGCGAGCCGTCATCCCAGGGCCAGGGCGAAGCCGGCACCGGCGAAACCCAACCCGGCGCCAAGCCCCCCGGCGGCAACGAAGTACCGGGCAGCGAATTGGGCGATGAGCAAACCACCACCCCGCCGCTGCGGCCCACCGACGCCAGCCTCGACGGTGAACATCGCCAGGCCCTGGAACAATGGCTGCGGGAGATCCCGGACAACCCCGGCGAGCTGCTGCGCCGCAAATTCTGGTACGAACAGCAACAACATCAGGACAAGACTCGATGAGCCGCCGCACCTCCCTACTGCTTCTGCTCGCGTTGTCGGCAGGCCACGCCCAGGCGGCGAACCTGGTGGCCAGTGTCGACCGCAGCCGCCTCAATTCCGGCGAAACGGTAGAGCTGACGGTGGAATCCAGCGACGTCACCCAGTTCGGCAAGCCCGATCTGTCGCCCCTGGACGCGCAGTTCGAAGTCAGCGGCACGCGCCAGCTCAACCAGCTCACCACCCTGGGCGGCGACAACCACGCCACCACGCGCTGGATCATCACCTTGTTGCCCAAGCAGAACGGCACCGTGGTGATCCCGCCCCTGCAAGTGGGCGAGTACCAGACCCAGCCCATCAGCCTGCAAGTGGTGGAAACCACCAGCCAGAACACCAGCGCGGAGCTGGCGCCGGTGTTTGTCGAGGCCAACCTCGACCAGACCAACGTGTACGTGCAGGCCCAGGCCCTGTTGACCGTGCGCGTGTACCACTCAGTGTCGCTCTATGACGACAGCAGCCTCACACCGCTGCAAATCGCCGACGCCCGCGTCGAGCAATTGGGCGAGTCGCGCACCTACGAGAAAGTTATCAACAGCATTCGCCATGGCGTGATCGAAACCCGCTACGCGATCTACCCGCAGCACAGTGGCAGCCTGGAAATCCCCGCGCAGACCTTCAGCGCCACGCTGGTCGAGTCGCGCCCGCCGCAGGAAAACACCCTGCAAGGCACCAAGCCGGGCAAGCTGATTCATGTCAGCTCCGGCGCCCTGCAACTGAGCGTCAAACCCAAGCCCGAACTGTACCCCGCCGACGCCGCCTGGCTGCCGGCGCGCAGCCTGACCCTGAGCGAGAACTGGAACCCGGCACCCGACCATGTGCAGGTCGGCGATTCACTGACCCGCAGCCTCACTGTAAAGGCCGAGGGCCTGTCCAGCGCGCAACTGCCGGCCCTGCCCAGCACCGAGATCAGCGGCCTGCGCCGTTACCCGGACCAGCCGGTGCTCGGCAACCAGAGCAATGACCGTGGTTTGATCGGCAGCCGTGAAGACCGCGAAGCGCTGGTGCCCAACCGCGTCGGTGCGCTGGAACTGCCCGCCGTGGAAGTGGTGTGGTGGAACACCCACGAAGACCACCTGGAGCGCACCAGCCTGCCGGCCCGCACCCTGCAAGTGGCCAATAACCCGAGCCTGGTGGTCGACACCCCTGCCACGCCAACCATCATCACCGCGCCCGACGACAGCCGCCTGTGGCTGTGGCAACTCAGCACCCTGCTGCTGGCCTGCACCACCCTGCTGGGTTTTGGCCTATGGTGGCGTGCACGCCGCCAACCGGCGGTCATGCGTGCCGCGCAAACCGGCCCCAGCCCACGCACCCTGCTCGACGACCTCAAGCGCGCCACCCAGGCCAACGACCCCCAGGCCACCCGCCAGGCGCTGGATGCCTGGGCGCGCCAGCAGCCGGAAACCCTGGCCGACATGGCCGCGCGCTTCGTGCCGTTGTCAGATGCGCTTGATGGTTTGAACGGCGCGCTCTATAGCGAGAGCGGCCAGTACTGGCTGGGCGAAGACCTGTGGCGCGCGATCAAGGCCATCCCCATGGCTGAGCGCGAGCAAGACCCGGCAGCCGACAGCACCAGCTTGCCGCCGCTGTATCCCAAATAGCCTGGCCTTCTAATCAGAAGGCTGGCGGCTACCGCCTGTCGCAACTGTCAATTCTGACAGTAGATCAAACAAATCCCTCAAGCGCTTCATTGACCTTGCCCGTCGCGCGGCCCACGTGCGCCCCTACCTGCAAGGTGAAGGTTATGTCTACAGTGCCTGTTCCCTTTGATTTACTTACTGACCGTCCCCAACCTGACCCCGACCCTATCCCGCTGGGCAGCGCCCAATACCCTGAGAGGGCCAGTTGGGGTATGGGTACGAAGCATGTAAGCCCGAATTTCCGGGCTTCCCAAGAGGCTTGGTTTAATAGATCTGTCGGCGACGACTACAATATCTTCGTGGGGAACCTGACCATACCGCTGGTCAGGAGCGCCGTCAGCGGGCTGGCTGATCGTTACTTTTGGACCACCCCAGGGGTGAATGTCCCGCGGGGCGAAGTCCAGATGTTTGCCGAAGTCCGGCGCGTCGGCAGTGGCCAGGTAAGCCGCTCGGACATCGACACCTACCTGATCAAGACCGACGTGCCAGGCGGCCTCGACCCCATCGCCGGGAACACCTGGCACGATGGTTTGTCGATGTCGATTCAAGGCAAACCCCAGAATTCAGTGATCACCCCGGCCGTTGCCGCGGCCGGGATGACGGCCTTGATCAACAAATACGCGAACATCCGCGCCAACGACCTGATTGAAATTTCCGTGGGCGGCCCTAGTGTCTTCTATACCGTGAGCCCCACCGATGCCGCCGGGCCCGGGCCGATTCCGGTGTACATCCCCCCGAATATCTTCCCCCTGATCACTCAATCCGGCGCGGTAAAAATCAACTTCACCGTCACTGACGTGGTGGAAAACGTCTCTGGACCCGGCGGCATAAAAGCCCTGTATTCCACACCCTATGTGCTCAACAGTGAACTGGACCCCAGCCTGCTCGCAAGCCCAGTGTTTTACGCGGACAATACCGAGGCCCCCGTGGTGGACCTCGACACCCAAAGCCGGTCTGCCTTCACCGTGCTGGTCCCAACCCTTCGCACGCCGACCACGCCTGTTCCGCCCAATCGAATCGTAGTGATTTTGACGATTACTGCACCAGACGGTGCCATCCGAACCGTGCGTTTGCCCGCGGTTAACGACAACAACCGGTTCACGGAAATCGTTCCTGTGCCCAATGATTTGATTACGCCACTGACCGGCGGGTCGTTTCGTGTGTCGTTCGAATTGCAAAACGCCTCCGGAGTACTGCTGCGCCGCTCGGGCAGCTACTCGGTCCAGGTGATTGGCACCCCGGTAGTCGCGCCGCAAGTGCGGCCACTGATCAACGCAGTCGCCGACAACGGCACGCTGGATCTCTCTACTTTCTCAGGCGATGGCTACCTCTCCCTGGATAGATGGCCTTCGGCCGCCGCTGGACAACGGGTATGGATAAGGTGCAGCAGTGCTGGCGTACCGGACCTGGTGCTGTGGAACGGCGTGGCGATCACGGCGAGTCAGGCGATCACCGGGCTGGCAAACATACCTGTGCCTCGCACATGGCTGGAGCAGGCCACGAACAGAATCATCGTCACCGCCAGTTTCACACCCAACGGCAGTACCGATGAAGCAACGGCGATTGCGTTCCTGCCGACGACCTATAGCCTTCTCAGGGCACCTAGAGTAATCCAAACCATTGCGGTAGGCGCACAACCGCACTGGATGGTGATCACCCGCGATGGTCGCACTGCCTACCTCACCAACCACGGCAGCCACACCGTCTCGGTGATTGATATTGCCCAACGCAGAGTGGTCAACACCATTAGTGGTTTCAACCGACCGTTCCGCATCGCCATGCACCCGGATGAGTCGCGGCTGTATGTGGGCAACCTGGGTTCGCAAAGCATCTCGGTGGTCAATCTCAGCAACAACACGCTGATCCAGACCATCCCAAGCTTCCAGTACATTTGGGGGCTCTGCCTGAACCGGGCCGGCACACGGCTGTTTGTCAGCAGCAGTATCGACAACCGGGTAGCCACCTATGATGCGCTGACCGGCACACTCCTGAGCACCACCGGCGTCACCAACCCGTTCGGGTGCGCGCTCAATCACCTGGAGTCAAGGTTCTATGTCGCCGGGCCGTCTCAGGTGAACCTGCTGAATCCATCGGGTGCCTCGGGAGTGATCGGCGCAATTGCAGGCATCAATACCAATCCGGCCGGCTCTGACATCGCGTTCAATCCGTTCGATATTCCGCGGGAACGTGCGTATGTAACCGGCACAAATGCGGTGTACATCATTAACCCGCCGACCAATACCATTGCCAAAACGCTGGGCGGCTTCAGCTATGCCTACGGTGTGGCTATGAACAACCGTGTTCGGGAGTGCTATGTCACCTCCTTCAACACATTCACAGTGATCAATACCGACACAGAGACCGTGAAGCATACCCTCTACGGCTTTGCCAACCCAGCAGGCGTCGCCGTTACACCCGACGGTTCGATTGCCCTTGTGGCCAACCAGGCGAACGGGACGCTGGCTTTCATCGCGCTTTAGTTGCAGAAAACACAACGGGACTCAGTAGCCGTGGGTCCCGTTTTTTTGCGCCTGGGTAAAGGCCAGCAATCCATATCTCTTTAATTTGCGGGAAGTTTCCTAGACAATCCCACGGCCTTGCGCCTGCTCATTTCACTGGCTAGCCTTCGTTCCGTCGCTGCATATCAGCGATCGGGTGTGGAAACCTGGGAACTAGTAGGCGTCATGATCGTATGCAAACGCTCAATGGCGGCTGTACGCGGGCAGACTTCGGTCTGGCCGAGTCCTACTACTCGGTTTTCCACCCCGCGTATGGCTGCCACCTAATCTGCCGTGTGGAAACGGCACAGGATGGCTCCCCCACTTATTAGTAGGAGTTTCATTCATGAACAAAATCGTCCCCGACCCACCCCGCGAAATCTTCGAACGCGCCCTCAGCCATTACCTGAAACCCGACTCACAACCACCCTTCACCGTCGACCCAGATCTGAGCTTCGAAGATGCCCTCGCCGAAATCTGCGACCTGCTGCGCTGTGCAGCCGCCACAGCAGCCGCCAGTGGCGATAACGTCCCGATGGCCGGCGCGACCGCGCATTTGATCGATATGGCCAACACCCTGGCCAACCGCGCCCTGGATTGCCTGCACACCCCATAACCCCCTCCCACATTTACGGGTAAACTCCCCTCCTTTTCATCTCTTCCACGGAGTTCGCCTTGCGTCTGTTTCACACCTCCGACTGGCACCTCGGCCAAAACCTGCATGGCCAGGAACGCGACTTCGAACACGCCTGTTTCCTCGAGTGGCTGTTGGGCCAATTAAAAGCCCAGCAGCCCGATGTGCTGCTGATCGCCGGCGATATCTTCGACACGGTCAACCCGCCGCTCAAGGCCCAGGAGCGCCTGTATGACTTCATCATCAGCGCCCACGAACAAAACCCGCACCTGACGATTGTGATGATCGCCGGTAACCACGACTCCGGCTCGCGCATCGAACTGCCCGCGCCGTTGATGCGTCGTTTGCGCACCCACGCCCTCGGCCGCGTGCTGTGGCTGGACGACGGCCAACTGGACGCCGAGCGCCTGCTGATCCCGCTGCCCGACGCCAAAGGCAAGATCGCCGGCTGGTGCCTGGCGCTGCCGTTTCTGCGTCCGGCGGAAGTCACCGGCGCGCACCTGGGTGACGACTACCTGCGCGGTATCGGCCAAGTGCACGAATGGCTGATCGCTGCCGCCAATGCCAAGCGCAAAAAAGGCCAGGCGCTGATCGCCATCAGCCATGCGCACATGGCCGGGGGTTCGGTGTCGGAAGATTCCGAGCGCAGCCTGATCATCGGCAATGCCGAGGCGCTGCCCGCCAGCCTGTTCGACAAAAGTGTCGGTTATGTGGCCCTCGGCCATTTGCACAAGCCGCAAAAGGTCAATGGCGAGGAGCGCATTCGCTATAGCGGCTCGCCAATTCCACTGTCGTTTTCCGAAATCGGCTACAAGCACCAGATTCTCGATGTGACCTTCCAGGGCCAATGCCTGGTCAGTGTCGAACCGCTGCTGATCCCCCGCTCGGTCGACCTGCAACGCCTGGAAGCCGCACCGCTGGCGGATATTCTCCAGCAACTGGCCGAGTTGCCTGACGTCGACCTGCTCGCCGAAACCCAGCGCCATCCGTGGCTGGAAGTGCGCGTGCGCCTTGACGAGCCGCAGCCCGACCTGCGCCAGCAAATCGAAAGCGCGCTGCAAGGCAAAGCCGTGCGCCTGGTACGCATCGCCGCCGAATACGCCGGCACCGGCAGCCGTGAAAACGGCGACGAAGACCGCCTGATCGAGCTGGACCAGCTCACGCCCCACGAGCTGTTCAGCCGCGCCTGGCAAGACAGCTACGGCAGTGACGTGGATGAACAGACCTTGAAGGACTTCGCCGTGCTGCTCCAGGAAGTGCAACAGGAGGAGGAACAGCCATGAAGATTCTCGCCATCCGCCTGAAAAACCTCGCCTCTCTGGCCGGCCCGTTTGAAATCGACTTCACCGCCGAGCCCCTCGCCAGCGCCGGCTTGTTCGCGATTACCGGGCCCACCGGCGCCGGTAAAAGCACCCTGCTCGATGCACTGTGCCTGGCGTTGTTTGGCACCGTGCCGCGCCTGAACAACACTGGCCGCGATGCCAAGGTGCCCGACGCCGACGGCGAAATCGCCACCGGCGACCCGCGCACCTTGCTGCGCCGTGGCACCGGCGAAGGCTATGCCGAAGTGGATTTTGTCGGCATCGACGGGCGCCGCTATCGCGCGCGCTGGGAAGCCAATCGCGCCCGCGAGAAAGCTGGCGCCAAGCTGCAGGCCAGTCGCCAGAGCCTGCGCGATATCGACCAGAACCAATTGCTCGCCAGCCAGAAAGGCGAATACAAGACCCAGCTCGAAGCCGCGCTGGGCCTGAACTTCGAACAATTCACCCGCGCCGTGTTGCTGGCGCAAAGCGAGTTCAGTGCGTTTCTCAAGGCGGACGACAACGACCGCAGCGAGTTACTCGAGAAACTCACCGACACCGCCCTCTACACCCGCCTCGGCCGCCGCGCATTCGACAAGACCAAAGAGGCGCGCGAAGCCCTCAAACTCTTGCAAAGCCAGGCCACCGGCGTGACGCCGCTGGCGCCTGAAGCCCGCGCGGAACTGGATGAACGTTTCAACGTCGCCCAGCAGCAGCTCAAGGTGCAGCAGGCCCAGCTTAAGCAGCTGGAGCAGCAACACGGTTGGCTCAAGGACCTGCGCCTGTTGCAGGACGCGCAACAGGCCGCTGCCGAACAACTGCACGGCGCGCAACAGCAATGGCAGGCACTGAGCAACGAACGCGTGACGCGCTTGCGCCTCGAGCAGCTCGGCCCGCACCGGCACCTGTTTGCGCGCAAAACCGAACTCGACGCCTTGCTCACGCCATTGGCGGCGCAGATTGCCGCACACACCCAGCAACAGGTCGAACTGACCGAGCGCCAGGTGCATCTCGAACAGCAGTTGCAGGTAGCGAAAACCGCTCTCGGCGATGCCCAACTGCGCCTGACCGACAGCGCGCCGCTGCTGCGCCAGGCATTCGACGAACAGAGCAGCCTCGCCCGCCTGGCCAAAGACGCCACCCTCAGCGCCCAGGCCAAACAGCAGGCGCAACAGGCCAGCAGCGAAGGCCAAGCGGCCATTCAGGCCTTGCTGGACAAACAGGCCGCCGTCGCCGAACGCTTGCAGCGCATCGCCGCCGAGCTTGAACACAGCCAGCACCTGGCCCCCTTGAGCGATGCCTGGACGATCTACCGCGACCGCCTGCAACAGCTGATGCTGATCGGTAATCGCTTGAACAAGGGCCAGGCCGAACTGGCCGCCCTTGAGCAAACCGCCAGCGCCAGCGCCGAAGCGTTCGCCACCCAAACGCAGCAGTTGGAAGTGTTGTTCAAGGAAGCCGGCGCCGAGCCGGATGCGGTCGCCGAACAGATCGGCATCCTCGGCAACCTACTGCAGGACAACCGCAAACACCTGCGCGCCATCGAAGACCTGGCGCGCCTGTGGGCCAGCCAACAGGATCTGGACACGCGCAGCGCCGAGCTGCAACAACGCCAACTCGGCGCCCAACAGGCGCGCGAACGGCTGACCCAGGACGGCGTGAACACCAAGGCTGAACTGGCCGTCGCCGAGCAAACCTTGAGCGTCACCCGCGAACTGCTCGAACGCCAGCGGCTGGCGCGCAGTGCGAGTGTCGAAGAATTGCGCGCGCAGTTGCAGGACGACCAGCCCTGCCCGGTGTGTGGCAGCAGCGAGCATCCATACCATCAGCCCGAGGCATTGCTGCAAAGCCTCGGCCGCCATGATGAGAGCGAGCAAGCCAACGCCCAGCAGGTGGTCGATCAGCTCAAGGAAAAACTCACCGAGCTGCGCGCCGAGGTCAGTGGCGTCATCGTTCAGCAAAAAGAACTGCTGCAACAGCAAGAACAGTTGGCCACCCAGCAACACGCGCTGACGCCGAGCCTCACTGCGCACCCCCACGCCGAACAGCTGCTGAACCAGGACGCCGACAAGCGCGACGCCTGGCTGAGCCGGCAAACCGAGCAGTTGAACCAGAGCCTCACCCAGGACGAACAGCGTCAACGCGCCCTGCTCACCCTGCAACAGGACGCCGCGCGCCTGACCCAGCAACTGCGCCAGGCCGAAGCCGCCCAGCAACAGGCCGCGCAGCACCTGAGCAACCAGCAGCGTGAACTGAGCAGCGACCGTCAACGCCTCGATGAAGAACTCAGTGCCTTCGCGACGGTATTGCCCCAGGACACCCTGGAAGCCTTGCGCCTTGAGCCAGCGGCGACGTTTATGCAACTCGACCGCCAGATCGCCGAGCGTCTGGCGCACGTCGACCAGCAAAAGGAAGAACTCGGCGAGCAGCAGCAACGCCAGCAAACCCTGGAAAAAGAACAGGATCGCCAGCAAACCCGTCTGCAGCAATCGCAGGCGGCCGAACAGCAGTTCAATGCGCTGGCCGAGCAACAACACAGCAGCCAGGTCAAACTCGCCGAGTTGCTCGGCGAACACAGCAGCGCCGAGCACTGGCAGCAGCAACTGGAACAGGCCGTGGAGCACGCGCGCAGCGCTGAAGCCGGCACGGCCCAGGCCCTGCAAAGCGCGCACACCCAACAGGTACAAATCCGCGCTGAACTGCAGGCGCAGCAAGACCGCCTGCAGGCGCTGGAACGTGAAAACATTGAGCTGGCGGGTAAAGTCGCCGACTGGCGCGGCCAGCATCCGGAATTGGATGACGCCGGCCTCGACGCGCTGCTGGGCATCGACGACGGGCAATTCACCGCGTTGCGCGAGCGCTTGCAGCACAACGAAACCGCCATCGAACAGGCCAAGGTGCTGCTGCAGGAGCGTGAGCAACGCCTGCTTGATCATCAGGCGCAACACAACGGCAACCTCGATGCCGAGCAACTCGCCAGCGCCCTGGCAGACCTGCAGAACCAGTTCGCCGCCAGCGAACAGCAGTGCGCCGAGCTACGCGCCGAACAGGTCGAAGACCAACGCCGCCACAACGCCAACCAGGCGCTGGCCGAGCAAATCACCGAAGCCAACACCGAATACCAGCGCTGGGCAAGGCTTGACGCATTGATCGGCTCAGCCAGCGGCGACAAATTCCGCAAGATCGCCCAGGCCTACAACCTCGACCTGCTGGTGCACCACGCCAACGTGCAGTTGCGCCAGCTGGTGCGCCGCTACCGCCTCAAGCGCGGCGGCAGCATGCTCGGGCTGCTGGTGATGGACACGGAAATGGGTGATGAGCTGCGCTCGGTGCATTCGCTGTCGGGCGGCGAGACGTTCCTGGTGTCGTTGGCGCTGGCCTTGGGCCTGGCATCGATGGCCTCGAGTACGCTGAAGATCGAGTCGCTGTTTATCGACGAAGGTTTCGGCAGCCTCGACCCCGAATCCCTGCAATTGGCCATGGACGCCCTGGACGGCCTCCAGGCCCAGGGGCGCAAAGTCGCGGTGATCTCCCACGTACAGGAAATGCATGAGCGCATCCCGGTGCAGATCCAGGTCAAGCGTCAGGGCAACGGCTTGAGCACCCTGGAGGTCAAGTGAGCGAGGCGCTGCTGTATTCGTTCCGGCGCTGCCCGTACGCCATGCGCGCGCGGTTGGCGTTGCGCTATGCCGGGGTGCCGGTACGGATTATCGAGGTGAGCCTCAAGGCCAAGCCGGCCGAGATGCTCAGCCTGTCGCCCAAGGGCACGGTGCCGGTGCTGAGTGTGGACGGCGCGGTGATCGATGAAAGCCTGGCGATCATGCAATGGGCCCTGGCCCAGCATGATCCGGAGGATTGGTTACTGGGCGGCGATCCAACGGTACTGGCACTGATTGCGGAAAACGACCAGGGCTTCAAACATCACTTGAATCGATACAAGTACGCCGAACGCTACCCGGAGCAGCCGATGGAACAGTATCGGGCCGAGGGTGAGGTGTTCTTGCAGAAGCTGGACGGGTTGCTGGCCGGACGTAGCTATTTACTCGCTGATCACCCAAGCCTGGCGGACATGGCCGTGCTGCCGTTCGTGCGGCAGTTTGCGCATGTGGATCGGCAGTGGTTTGCGAGCACGCCTTACCCCCGGTTGCAGCAGTGGCTCGAGGCATTCCTGCAATCAACGCTGTTCATCGGTGTGATGGCTAAGGCTTAGCCTTGAGCCAGGTTTAATAATCGCTCGCGCGCAATCTCCGGCTCGCCGTCCGCCAGTTGCACGGAAGACAGGATCGGGGCGGAATAGAGGAACAGGATTGCTGCGGCGATTCGAAGTGCCATGCTGTCGATTCCATGAAATAAGGCGCCAATATTTGAGCGTCAAATTTAAACACATGGCAATGTGACATTACACTTCTTTATTTCCTCCAGACGCACAAACGCCAAACCACTGCAACGAATCACGCTTCGTTTCAGTGGTTTGGCGTTTAAGTGCGGGGGTTAAGTGACGCTCAGTGCTGGGTTTTGTGGTCCAGGGCAGCGTAGAAGTTAGCGCTTTGTTGCAGGTATTTCTGGGTGTAGGCACTGGTGCTGGATTTTTTACCGCTGACTTCAACGCTGGCGGCAGCAGGCAAGGCAACAGTGGCGGAAACAGCGGAAGCGGCGATGATGGAGAAGAGATTCAAGTTCATGTCGGTAACCCTTGTGTTCGTTTGGTTGAGTGGCCGGGGAAGGCCTTGGAACCAAACTTACGCCCGAGGGCTGAACCTTAGAAATGCTTTGAAACAGTAGCCGCTATTAATACAATTAATACACCAGGTCAGGCCCCGCACTGCGGGGCCTGTGGCTTATTGACGCACCAGGAACTTGAGGTCGCTGGGGGCATCGATCGGCAATTTCTGCACGGTTTTACCCAGCAGGCCGGTCTTGGGGTCGCGTTCGACCACCACAATTTCGTTGCTCTTCTGGTTGGCGATCAGCAGGAACTTGCCACTCGGGTCGAGGCTGAATTCCCGCGGGTGGTCGCCTTCCACCGAGCGACGCTGCAGTTCCTTGAGGTGCGCGGTGGCCGGGTCGATGCTGAACACCAGCATCTGGTTGGCCGTGCCACGGTTGCTCACGTAGAGGAACTTGCCATCGCTGGAGGCATGCAGCGCAGCACCGGCCTTGTCGGACACGGGTTGCCCGGCAGCAAAGTCCACCAGCTGGGTTTGGGTGAGCTTGCCATCGTTGTAATCGAACACCGCGACCTGGGCGCTCATCTCGGTGGTCAGCCACGCATGTTTGCCATCGGCGCTGAACAGCAGGTGACGCGGGCCACTGCCCGGCGGCAATTGCACAGACGCCGGATCGGCCGGGGTCAACGGCAGTTCGTGGTTGGCCTTGGGGTCGTAATGGTAGGCAAACACCTTGTCGGCGCCCAGGTCCTGCACAAACACGTACTTGCCATCCGGCGACGACACCACCGAGTGCACATGGTTGGAGGCCTGGCGCTCAGGGTTGACGCGGCTGGCCGGGTGGCCGCTCAACTGCACCGGCGTCGACAGCTTGCCAGTGGCATCCACCGGCAAAATCGCCAGGCTGCCGCCCGGGTCTTCGAGTACCGAATAGTTGGCGACAAACAGGTAACGCCCGTCAGCGGCCACGCTGGAATGGGTCGGCTCATTGCCCAGGCTCTGCACCTGGTTGATCAGGGTCAGCTGATGGCTCTTGGGGTCAATGCTGTAGCTGCTCACGCGGCCGACCGGGTCTTTTTGCCCCGGGCCGTTTTCGTTCACCACATACAGATGCTTCTGGTCTTTGGAGACCGTGAGCCACGACGGGTTCGCCGCCTTGGCCGCCAGCATAGGCTTGCCACTGAACTGCCCGGTACGGCTGTCGAATTGCAGGCGGTAAATACCCTCGCTGGTGCCGGCGGTGTAGCTGCCGACCAGCAGTTCATAGGTATCGGCTGGCGCCGCTTGCACCGACATCGCGCCGACACTGCCGGCCATCAGCAGGGGCCAGAATTTACGCATGATCATCCGCTTCATCCTCGTCGTTATTGTTGTCGCCCTTGATCGCGCTCAAGCAGACCAGGCGGTGTTCACCGTCGGCGTTGCTCAGCAGCCAGCTTTGCAAGCTGGCATCAAAGGTTGCGGCATTCAATTGTTCTGGACTGAATGTCCAACGCTTGAGTTCCCGCCCGTCCATGCTTTCGATCACCAATTGCTGATCGAACGTGAAGTCGAAGGCGTGCAGCCCGTTGATGATCAGCATGTCGCTGTCTTGCAAGGCGGTGCTCAGGTTGGGGTGTGCGTCGGTCATGATGTGAAGTCACTGCGGGGGAAAAGACACATGATAGGTCAATTCCCCCGCCGTGCCTTGCGGCGATGGTCTATAGCGGTCAGTGCGCGAACAACGAGTTGCCCTTCTGCCCCGCGAGTTTCTCGGGTTTGATCAGGAACCGCGCCAGCGCCGGCAGCAGCCACAGCGCACCGAACATGTTCCACAGCAGCATGAAGGTGAGCATCAGGCCCATGTCGGCCTGGAACTTGATCGCCGAGAAAATCCAGGTGCACACGCCAATCGCCAGGCACAGGCCGGTGAACAGCACGGCCTTGCCGGTGGACTTGAGCGTCTGGTAGTACGCCTCTTGCAGCGGCAGGCCGGCACGCAGGAAACTTTCCAGGCGGCTGTAGATGTAGATGCCGTAGTCCACGCCGATCCCCACGCCCAGCGCCACCACCGGCAGGGTCGCGACCTTGACGCCGATGCCCATGAACGCCATCAGCGCGTTGCCCAGCACCGAGGTCAGCACCAGCGGCAGCACGATGCACAGGGTCGCCGCCCACGAGCGGAAGGTGATCATGCACATGGTGGCCACGCACAGGTAAACCAGGATCAGGATGGTCAGCTCGGACTCCTTGATCACTTCGTTGGTGGCCGCCTCGATCCCGGCGTTACCGGCGGCGAGGATGAACTCCAGGCCGTCCTTGTTGTTCTCCTTGGCGAAGTCCTGCACCGCATGCACCGCGCGGTCGAGGGTTTCGGCCTTGTGGTCGTTGAGGAACACCAGCACCGGCGCCAGCGAGCAATTGTTGTTGTAGAGGCCATCGGCGCGGGCGATGGAGTTGTTGAGCACGTCCGGGTTGCGCGACAGGGTTTCCCATTTCAGGTTGCCCTCGTTCATGCCCTTGATCATCTGCTTGGACACGGTCACCAGCGAGATCGCCGACTGCACGCCCTCGGTGTTCTGCATCTTCCACATCAACTGGTCGATGGGCGCCATGGCTTCGTAGCGCGAGCAGCCTTCGGCCTTGGTCTTGACCATCACCACCAGCACGTCGGAGCTGGTGGAGTAGTTGCTGATGATGAAGTTGTTGTCTTTGTTGTAGCGCGAGTCCGGGCGCAGTTCCGGCGCGCCCTGGTCGAGGTCACCGATCTTGAGGTTCTGGCTGTACCAGAGGCCGCCACCAAAGGCCACCAAGGCCAGCAGGATCGAGACCGGGGCGACTTTGGCACTGGCGAAATTCGACAGCAGGCGCCAGAACGAATGCTCGCGGTTGGCGTCCTTCTTGCTCTTGGCGATTGCGCGTTTGCTGATGCCGACGTAGGAAATCGCCACCGGCAGAAGAATGAGGTTGGTGAACACGATCACCGCCACGCCGATCGAGGCGCCGATGGCCAACTCGCGGATCACGCCGATGTCGATGATCAACAGGGTGATAAAGCCCACCGCGTCGGCGAGGATCGCGATCATCCCCGGCAGGAACAGCTGGCGGAAGGTGCGTCGCGCTGCGGTCAGCGCATTGTCGGCCTCACTGGATTGCAGGGCGATACCGTTGATCTTCTGCACGCCATGGGAAATGCCGATGGCGAAGATCAGGAACGGCACCAGCATCGAATACGGGTCCAGGCCGAACCCGAAGAAGTGCATCAGCCCGAGTTGCCAGACCACCGCCACCAGGGTGGTGCTCAACACCGCGACGGTACTGCGCAGGCAGTTGGTGAACCACAGCAGCAGAATCAGGGTGATCACGAACGCGACGCCAAAGAACAGCACCACCATCACCAGGCCGTCGATCAGGTCGCCGACCTTCTTGGCGAAGCCGACGATATGGATCTTGACGTTGGGGTTCTGCGCTTCGAACTTGTCGCGGATCTTGTCTTCAAGCTCGTGGGAGAACTTGCGGTAGTCCAGGGCCAGCAGCTTGCCCTGGTCCTGCGGGTCCGGGTAGGACTCCAGCAGCGGAATATCGACAATGCTCGACTTGAAGTCGTTGGCCACCAAACGCCCGACCTGGCCGGACTTGAGCACGTTGTTGCGCAGCAGGTCGAGGCTGTCCTGGGAGCCGTTGTAGCTCTGCGGGATCACTTCACCGCCGGCAAAGCCTTCCTCGGTCACTTCGGTCCAGCGCACGCTGGGGCTCCACAGCGACTTGAGGCCGGAGCGGTCGACGCCGGAGATGTAGAACACCTCGTCGTTGATCTGGCGCAGGGTCTCCATGTACTCCTTCGTGAAGATGTCACCGTCCTTGGCTTCCACCGAGATGCGCACGGTGTTGCCCAGGTTGGCCAGGTCGTTGCGGTGCTCCATCATCTTTTCGATGAAGGGGTGCTTGAGGGGGATCATCTTTTCGAAGCTGGTGGACGGGCGAATCAACGTCGCCTGCCAGAACAGGAAAATGCTCACCAGCAGGCAGATCACGATGACTGCCGGGCGGTTGTTGAAGATCAGGCGCTCAAGAAAGGTCGCTTTATCGTTGTGATGACTGCTCATTCTGTCCCCGCCTTCTTATTGTTTTGTCGGTTCAGCGCCGGTGGGTGCCGCGACGCGAACACCCCCCTGCCCGGCCAGAATCAAGTTGCCATTACCTGCCGACGTGACCGCCGAGAGTGAAATACGGTCCGGGCGGTTGAACACGCTGAAGGTCTGGCCGTCGTCGTGGCTGACCACCACGCTGCCGCCGTTGCCGACCACCACGATGGAACCGTCGTCCAGCAAGGTTGCGCCTGACAAACCAAACTCCAGCGCCCCACGCGCCGCGTTCAATTCGACCTGTTCCCAGGTGCTGCCGAAATCCGTGGAACGGTAGAGGTTGCCGCGCAGGCCGTAGGCCAACAGCGTCTGAGGTTGTGCGGTGCTGATCACGCCAAACAGCGAGCCCTCGTAGGGGCCTTCGAGTTTTTCCCAGGTCTGGCCGTCGTCGCTGGAGCGGAACATGCTGCCCTGCTCGCCGACGATGAACAGGCCGGCGTCCTTGATGTGGGCAATGGCGTTGAGGTGGAACTGGTCTTCGTTGTCGAGGCGGTCGCTGACATCTTCCCAGGTGTTGCCGCCATCGGTGGTTTCGATCAGCGCACCGTAGGCACCCACGGCCAAGCCGTGGTTGGCGTCGTTGAACCACACGTCGAGCAACGGCGCTTCGCGCTTGAGGTCCTGGTATTGCTGGGTCCACGTGGCGCCGCCGTCGGTGCTGGCGAGGATCTGCGCATCATGGCCGACCGCCCAACCTTGCTTGTCATCGACGAAAAAAACTGCAGTGAGCAGTTGCCGGGTCGGTACTTTGGCCTGGGTCCAGGTGCTGCCCTGGTCATCGGAATAGAGGATGTGCCCGCGGTCACCGACCGCCACCAGGCGCTTGCCGGCGTGCACCACATCGATCATCAGGCCTTTGGCGGCCTTGGGGGATTCAATCGCAAACACTGCAGCGCCAGTGGTATCGCCGGCGGCCTGGGCGGCGTTCAAGCCGAATCCAAACAGCGAGAGCGCTGCGGCCAGCAACGCAACCTTGCGTGCGGCGCGTGGGCGGCAAACAACCCTACCCATGACAGGCTCACTCATAGACCTTCTCCCATTTATTATTTTTTGTTAGGTCGTCTCGCCTTCCAGGGCCTTGAAACCTGCAATCTAGAGCGCCTGAAGGAAGCAGGGGCCATCCTATCGGGCTTTCGAATCGTCTGACAATCGGCGCTACGTTATCTTTTGTTAACTGACGGCGTTTGGGCATGGCCTGAATATAGCGGCATTACCCAGGCTGATTAATGAATTTTTATTCCATCTCTTGAAATATGAGAATTTTTATTCCATTAATAGCCTTCCTGAAAACAATAATGCAAAGGACCACGGCTATGCGTGAACTCGGAATCGGTTTGATCGGCACAGGTTTCATGGGCCGCGCCCACGCCCTGGCGTTCAACAATGCCCGGGCGGTATTCGAACTGCCGGTAACCCTCAAGCTGGCCGCCCTGGCCGATGCCGACACCGAACGCGCCCATCGCTGTGCCAAGGCCTGGGGCTTTGCCCAGGCCCACGGCGACTGGCAAGCGTTGATCAACGACCCGGCGGTGGACGTGGTGGCCATCACCACGCCGAACCATCTGCACTACCCCATGGCCATGGCCGCGATTGCCGCCGGCAAGGCGGTGTACTGCGAAAAGCCCCTGGCCGTGAGCCTCGAACAGGCCGACGCCATGCGCCGCGCCGCCAGCAGCGCCGGGGTGGTCACGCGGGTCGGCTACAACTACCAGCACAACCCGATGATTGGCCTGGCGCGGCAGATGATCGCCAACGGTGACCTTGGCGAGATCATCAGCTTCCAGGGCGAGTTCAGCGAAGATTTCATGGCCGACCCGGCGTCACCGTGGTCCTGGCGTTGCCAAGTGGAACATGCCGGCGGCGCGTTGGCGGACCTGGGCAGCCACTTGCTGTCGATGGCGCATTACCTGGTCGGCGAGGTGGTCAGCGTGTGTGCCGATACGCAGACCGTCCACGGCCAGCGCCCGGCTTTGAAGGGCAGCAGCGAGTTGAAAGGCATCGCGGTGGATGACCAGGTGCATGCCCTGCTGCGCTTCGCCAACGGCGCACGCGGCACGGTGAGCAGCAGCTGGCTCAAGCATGGCTACAAGAACCACCTGAGTTTCGAGATCAGCGGCACTAAAGGCACGCTCGCGTTCGACCAGGAACGCCTCAACGAACTGCGCCTGTGCCGTGTGGGCCAGGATGGTTTCCAGCGCCTGCTGGCCGGCCCCGCCCTGCCCGGCTATGCCGCGTTCAGCCCGGCGGCGGGGCACCAGCTGGGTTACAACGAATTGAAGACGCTGGAGGTGCAGGAGTTGATCATGGCGGTGGCTGGCCAGGGCGCGGAGGGCACCGATTTTGAAGCGGCGTGGGCGGTGGAGCGGTTGGCGACAGCGATTCGCGTGGCGGCGGCTGAAGAGCGCTGGGTCAAAGTCGACACGGTTTAAAAATGTGGGAGGGGGCTTGCCCCCGATGGCTGAGTGTCAGATACACATTCAGTGACTGACACACTGCTATCGGGGGCAAGCCCCCTCCCACATTTGCATCTCCATTGGTTGTGAGATCAGCGCAGGGCCCGGCGCAGCACTTTGCCTACAGTGGTTTTAGGCAACTCTGTGGTTCGGAACTCCACATACTTGGGCATTTTGTACCCGGTCAAATACTCCCGGCAGTGCGCCAGGATCTGCTCCTGGGTCAGGCTCGGGTCCTTGCGTACCACAATGATCTTGACCTTCTCGCCGGTCACCGCGTCTTCCACGCCAATCGCCGCCACTTCCCCCACGCCGGGGTGCAACGCCACCACATCCTCAATTTCATTGGGGTACACGTTGAAACCCGACACCAGGATCATGTCCTTCTTGCGGTCGACCAGGCGGATGTAACCGCGCGCGTCCATCACGCCGATATCGCCGGTCGACAACCAGCCCTCGGCATCCAGCACCTCGGCGGTTTCCTTGGGCCGCAGCCAGTAGCCCTGCATCACTTGCGGGCCGCGCACTTGCAACTCGCCCTGCTCGCCGATCTCGGCCAGTTCGCCGTCTTCGCGAATAAACCGCACCCAGGTCGACGGCAACGGCACGCCGATGCTGCCGGTGAATTCCATCCCGCGCATGCGCGCAATGTCGATGGGGCTGATGCTCACCACCGGCGAACACTCGGTGAGGCCGTAGCCTTCGATGATCGGCAGCCCGGTGACTTCCTTCCAGCGTTTGGCCACCGCCGTGTGCGTGGCCATGCCGCCGGCGATCACCATGCGCAGGTCGGAAAAGTCCCGCGCGCAGAACTCCTTGTTCTCCAGCAAACCGTTAAACAGCGTGTTAACCCCGGCGATGCCGTTGAAACGCTCCTTGCGCAGGATCATCTGCACGCGCTTCACGTCCCGTGGGTTGGCAATCAGGATGTTGCGCCCGCCCAGGCACATGAACATCAGGCAATTCACGGTCAGCGAAAAGATGTGATAAAGCGGCAACAGCGTGACGTTGGTTTCCTGCTTGTTCTGGTCCAGTTGGTCGCCGACCCAGGCCTTGGCTTGCAGCAGGTTGGCGATGATATTGCGGTGGCTGAGCATCACGCCCTTGGCATCCCCGGTGGTGCCGCCGGTGTATTGCAGGAACGCCAGGTCATCGAGCTGCAGGCTTACCGGAAAATGGTTGAGGGCCCTGCCCTGCTTGAGCACCTGATTGAAGCGTACCGAACCGCGCAGGTTGAAACGGGGCACCTGCTTTTGCACCCGACGCAGGATGAAGTTCATCGCCGCGCCCTTGAAGGTACCGAGCAAGTCGCCAATGGCCGCCACCACCACGCGCTTGACGCTACTGCCGGCCACGACTTTTTCCAGGGTGTGGGCGAAGTTTTCGAAGATCACCACGGTTTCGGCGCCGCTGTCCTTGAGCAGATGTTTCAGCTCATGGGCGGTGTACAACGGGTTGACGTTGACCACCACCGCCCCGGCCAGGATGGTGCCCAGCAAGCAGATCGGGTATTGCAGGCAGTTGGGCATCATCAGCGCCACACGGTCACCCGGCTGCACGCCCTGGCCCTGCAGCCAGGCGGCAAACGCATGGCCCTGCACCTGCCAGTCGGCGTAAGTCATTTCGGTGCCGATGCTCACGTAGGCGACCCGTTCGCGGTACTTCTCCAAGTGTTCCAGGAACACCTCGCGCAACGACGGGTAGTCCTCGATAGCCGCGTCGATGTCCGCCGGTACGCCGGGCAAGTAAGCGTCCAACCAGATCCGTTCGGTTTGTTCCTGGCTTACAGCGTTCATGGCAGTCTCCTTGTTGTTGTTTTTGATAGAGCTACTTTTCGACAATTGCAGTGATGCCCAGCCCGCCGGCCGCGCAGATCGAGATCAGGCCGCGCCCGCCGCCGTTGGCGTGGATAGTCTTGGCCAGCGTCGCCAACTGCCGGCCGCCCGTGGCGGCAAACGGGTGTCCGCAGCCCAGGGAGCCGCCGTTGACGTTCATTTTGGCGCGGTCGATGCTGCCCAGCGGCGCGTCCAGGCCTAGCCGTTCGCGGCAGTAATCGGCGTCTTCCCAGGCCTTGAGGGTGCACAGCACCTGGGCGGCAAAGGCTTCATGGATCTCGAAAAAATCGAAATCGGCAAAGCTCAGCCCTTCGCGCTGGAGCATGCGCGGCACGGCATAGGCCGGGGCCATCAGCAGGCCCTCGGTGCCATCGACAAAATTCACCGCCGCCGTCTCGCCGGTGCGCAGGTACGCCAGCACCGGCCAGCCGTGTTGCGCGGCCCATTCTTCGCTGGCCAGCAGCACCACCGAGGCGCCATCGGTGAGCGGCGTGGAATTGCCCGCCGTGAGCGTGCCGTGCTGGCGGTCGTAGGCCGGGGCCAGGCCGGCGAGTTTTTCCAGGCGGGTATCGGCGCGCAGATTGTTGTCACGCGCGAGGCCGCGATGGGGGCTGATCAGGTCGTCGAAAAAACCGCGCTTATACGCGGCATCCAGGCGCTGATGGCTGGTGAGGGTCAGTTCATCCTGGGCCAGGCGTTTGATCTGCCAGCGCTGGGCCATTGCTTCGCAGTGCTCGCCCATGGACAGCCCGGTGCGCGGCTCGCCATTGCGCGGCAGCAATGGCTTGAAAAACATTGCCGGGCGCACCTTCAGCAACGTTTTCAACTTATCGCCCAGGCCCTTGGCGCGGTTGGCCGCGAGCAAGGTGTGGCGCAGGGATTCATTGATGCCGATGGGCGCGTCCGAGGTGGTGTCGGCGCCGCCGGCGATGCCCACGTCGATTTGGCCGAGGGCGATTTTATTCGCCACCAGCAAGGCGGCTTCCAGGCCGGTGCCGCAGGCTTGCTGCACATCGTAGGCCGGCGTATCGGGGGACAGCGTGGTGGATAGCAGCGACTCGCGCGCCAGGTTGAAATCCCGCGAATGCTTGATCACTGCACCGGCGGCGAACTCGCCCAGGCGCTGGCCGTGCAGGTTGTAGCGGTCGACCAGGCCTTGCAGCGCGGACACCAGCAGGTCCTGGTTGCTGTCGTGGGCGTAGACCGTGTTGGAGCGGGCAAACGGGATGCGGTTACCGCCGATAATCGCTACGCGGCGGGTGGGGGCCGGGTTGAAGCTGTAGTCACTCATTTAAGGCTCTCATTCCAGATGAACAACCCGCGCATATGCGGTTTGTCGCCAGCAAAATTACGTACCTCAAACTCACGGCGCGGGCCGCTCACGGGGCGATTCCACAGCGCGACCTGGCCGGGCAGGAAGATCGGCAGCTTGAAGTCGCAATGCGCTTCGGCCTGCGCCAACCCACCCGGCGGTTGCTGGGCGGCCAGGGCGCGGCCGAGGGTCCACATGCCGTGGGCGATGGCGCGGCGAAAGCCGAAGATTTTCGCGCCGATCACTGAGGTGTGAATCGGGTTGAAATCCCCCGATACCTTGGCAAAGCGCCGGCCCAGGTCAGCGGGCAAGACCCAGCGCTGGCTGCGCAGCAGGCCGTCTTCCTGCAAGGGCAAGGCGTCTGCCCACGGCTCGCCCACGGGATCTTGCACGTCGCGTCGCAGGTACAGGCTGTCGCTTTCCCACACCAACGTGCCGGCACTGTAGGCACGGGTGGCGATGCTCAACGCCTGGCCTTTGGGATGGGCGACCCAGCGCTCGCAATACACCTCCAGGCGCAATGCCTGGCCTTCGTGCAGGCGCTGGTGCTGACGAATGCGATTGGCCAAATGCACCATGCCGCTGGCCGGGTACGGAAAGCTCGGCCGGGTCAGCAGCATCAAGTGCAAGGGGAACGCCAGCACATGGGGATAGGACAGCGGCACACCCTGCTCGCGGCGAAAACCGCAGGCACGGCCATAGGCGGCGATGCCGGCAGCCGACAACTCCACCGCCGAGCGCACCAGGCGCTCCTTGGGCAGCAGCGGCGCGCCCTCGAACTTGGGTTTGCGCAGCGCGCGCACGCCGTCCAGCAGCAGCCGGGTGCGGGTGGGCGGCGGGTCGATGATCTGCGTGATGTAGTCCATCGGCTTAGGCTCCCAACAGGCTTTGCCCGCACACGCGTACGACTTGGCCGTTAACCGCGCCAGACGCCGGGTGTGCCAGCCAGGCAATCGTCTCGGCCACGTCGACCGGCTGGCCGCCCTGGCTCATGGAGTTCATGCGCCGCCCCGCTTCGCGGATCATCAGCGGGATTTTTGCGGTCATCTGGGTTTCGATAAACCCCGGCGCCACCGCGTTTACCGTGACCTGCTGCGCCGCCGCACGGCTGGCCAGGCCTTGCACCAGGCCGATCACCCCGGCCTTGGAGGTGGCGTAGTTGCTTTGCCCCAGGTTGCCGGCGATGCCGGAAATCGACGACACACAGACAATGCGCCCGCCGGGGTTCAGGCCGCCATTCTCCAGCAGCGCAGTGCTCAGTTGCAGCGGCGCTTCGAGGTTGACCGCCATGACGCTGCGCCAGGCGGCTTCGGCCATTTTGGCGATGGTTTTGTCGCGGGTGATCCCGGCGTTGTGCACCACCACGTCGAAGGCGCCGTATTGGCTGACGTGGGCCAGCAACTGTGAGGCGGCGTCCGGCGCGGTGATGTCCAGCGGCATTGAGGAGCCGCCAACGCTGGCGGCCGCCTGTTGCAGGGATTCGTGAGCCTGGGGCACATCCACGCAAACCACATGGGCGCCATCGCGGGCCAGCACCTGGGCAATCGCCAGGCCGATGCCACGGGACGCGCCAGTGACCAGCGCGCGGCGTCCGGCGAAAGGTTTGTCCCAATTGACCGCGACGTGGCCGTCCACCGGTTGTTCCAGGCGCACCACTTGGCCGGACACGTAGGCCGAACGCCGCGACAGGAAGAAACGCAGGCTGCTGTCCAGCGCGGCTTCGGCCCCGGGCGCCACGTACAGCAACTGCACGGTGATTGCGCGGCGCAGCTCCTTGGCCAGCGAGCGCACCAGGCCTTCGAGGGCGCGCTGGGCGATGGCCTGGGGCAAGTCCGCGCAGTGTTCGGGCGCGGTACCCAACACGACCACGCGGCCGTGTTGGCTGAGGCGTTTGGCATTGGCGTGGAAAAATTCGTACAGCTCATCCAGCTGTTGCAGGCCGGTTACCTCGCTGGCATCGAACACCGCGCCCTGCACCTTGACCGTGGACGGCGCTTTAAGCGTGGCCGGGGTGGCGACCACGGTGTCGGTGACGCTGAACACCTGTTGCACCGACGCCGCCAGGCGCCCTGCCCCGGCGATGATCACCGGGTTGGCCAGGCCCGCCTGGCCGCTGCGATGGCGTTGCAGGGGTAAGGGTTGCGGCAGGCCGATGGCCTGGGCCAGGCGTCGGCCCCAGGGGGAATTGACGAAGGAGAGGTAGTTGTCACTCATAGTAAAAATTCACTCACTGAACACGGTCAGTGTGGGAGGGGGCTTGCCCCCGATAGCGGTGGGTCAGTCACATATCTGTTGGCTGATGTACCGTTATCGGGGGCAAGCCTCCTCCCACATTTGAATCGAGTTTGTTCTAGTTGACCGGGGTGTTTTCTGCTTGGCTGGTGCGGCGTTTGGCCTTGGGTTCCAACGCCTGTTGGCGTTGCTGCAACGCCTCGAGCAAACCAAAGTCCTGCGGGAAGTCATCGACCTGGATGCCGTGGTCGGCGTATTCCACATAACGCGCCAGCACGGCCTCTTCGTCTTCGCTGATCAACGCCAGCGCGCGCGCCTTGACGCGCCAGGCGCTGAAGGCCGTGGCGGAAATCGGCATGGGTTCGAGCAAGCCTTGCTTGATTGCAGGCTTGAGCCGCGCGTCAATCAGCTCCACCTGCGGCAACAGCCGGAAGCCCAATTCGCCATAGGCCAGCTTGTCGATTTCCGGACGTGGGATGTAGGAGTTGGCCAGCAAGCGGTCGCGGGTTTCGCCCGGGGTCTGCACCACGTCGGCCACCTGGGCCAGCAGGCGATCCGAGGGTTTGCGCAGCGGGATGCCGAACGGAAAACTCAAGCCACGCACCACCGCGGCCGCGGCTTTCGAGGGGTAGTTGTCGAGCACTTCGGCCAGCGCTTCATGGGCGCGCAGCAACGCGTCCTGCGCCGCCCAGTGCACCAATGGCAGGTCGGCCTGGGGCCGGCCGTCATCCTCGAAGCGCTTGAGCACGCAGGAAACAATGTACAGCTGCGACAGAATATCCCCCAGGCGCCCGGTGATACTTTCCTTGCGCTTGAGCGCGCCGCCCAGCACGCCCATGGACACGTCCGAGATCAACGCCAGCACCACCGACAGCCGATTGGCCTGACGATAGTAGGAAGCGAGCGCCGGGTCGGTCTTGGCCGGAGCGGAAAGCAGCCGCCCGCCGGTAAGCGCATGCACCGCCGCGCGTACGGTATTGGCCAGCACAAAACTCAGATGGCCGAACAAGGCGCTGTCGAAGGCTTCCAGGGCTTTGCGCCGGTCGGGGTTGCGCGCCGCTTCCATCTCGCGGAACACATAAGGATGGCAACGGATCAGGCCCTGGCCGTAGATGATCAGGCAGCGCGTCATGATGTTCGCGCCTTCCACCGTGATGGCGATGGGGCTTTGCTGGTAGGCGCGGGCCAGGAAGTTATTCGGCCCCATGCAGATGCCTTTGCCGGCGACGATGTCCATGCCGTCGTTGACGATAATCCGCGCGCGCTCGGTGACGTGGTACTTGGCGATGGCCGAGATCACCGAGGGTTTCTCCCCCGCATCCAGAGATGCGACCGACACCTTGCGCACCGCATCGCAGACATACAAATGCCCGGCCATGCGCGCCAGCGGCGCCTGCACGCCTTCGAACTTGCCGATGGGCAGGCCAAACTGTTTGCGCATCGCCGCGTAGGCCGTGGTCCCGCGCACCGCCACCTTGCCCAGGCCGACGTTGGCTGATGGCAAGGAGATCGCGCGGCCAGCGGCCAGGCATTCCATCAACATGCGCCAGCCGTTACCGACTTGCTCGCGGCCGCCGATCACCCATTCCAGCGGTATGAACACATCCTTGCCGGTGGTAGGACCGTTCTGAAACACCGCGTTGAGCGGCCAGTGGCGACGGCCGCTGTTCACCCCCGGATGGGCCGTCGGGATCAGCGCGCAGGTGATGCCCAACGAGCCGGGTGCGCCCAATAATCCCTGCGGGTCTTCGGCGCGAAACGCCAGGCCGAGCACCGTGGCGATGGGGCCGAGGGTGATGTAGCGCTTGTCCCAGGTCATACGAAAACCCAGCACCTCCTCACCTTCGTGGGTGCCTTTGCAAACGATGCCCAGGTCGGGAATCGCCCCGGCGTCGGAGCCGGCGTACGGGCTGGTCAGGGCAAAACACGGGATGTCTTCGCCCCGCGCCAGGCGCGGCAGGTAGTAGTTGCGCTGGGCGTCGGTGCCGTAGTGCAGCAGCAACTCGGCCGGGCCGAGGGAGTTGGGCACCATCACCGAAATCGCCGCCGCCGAGCAGCGGGTCGATAGCTTCATCACCACTTGCGAGTGCGCATAGTGGGAGAAGCCTTTGCCGCCGTACTGCTTGGGAATGATCATGCCGAGAAAACCGGCGTCCTTGGTGTACTGCCAGCCTTCGGGGGACATGTCCTGCCAGACCTGGGTGGTTTCCCAGTCATTGGCGATGTCACACAAGGTTTCCACTTCGTTGTCGAGGAAGGCTTGTTCCTCGGCGCTCAGGCTCGCCGGCGCGGCTTGCAGCAGGCGCTGCCAGTCGGGTTTGCCGCTGAACAATTCGGCGTCCCACCACACGGTGCCGGACTCGATGGCGGCGCGCTCGGTGTCGGACATGGCCGGCATGATCGTGCGAAACAGACCCAGGGCCTTGCTGGTCAACAGACTGCGGCGCAGGGGTTTGATCGTCAGCAACAGCGCCGGCAATACCACCAGCACAGCCGCAACCGTGGCGCCGAAACCTTCGACCACGTTGAACAGGTAACCCGCCGCCAGCCAGATCAGGCCAGCGCCCAACCACAGGGTCGCGGCGGCTTGTCGATACGCCAGGGCAATCGCAGCTGCGAAACCCACCAATAACCAGATAAGCATGGGGATACCTCTACTCGATTCAGGGCGTGGCCTGTACCTGGCAAGTCGAAATAACCTGCGATGTAAAACCACACTACAAACTTGGAAAGCCAAATTCAAATTTTGTTTTGAAATTATTGTTTAATGCTTTGGCGAAAAAATACCGGGCTGAAGGGGTCAGCCTGTTCAAAAGATTCGAAGGCGCTTTTAACCGCGTAACTGAAGGTGGATGGATGGGTGAAGGCAACAAGATGCGCTTGATACCTTCCCCATCAGCGTCGGTATAACGTCAGAACGCGTAAGTGGCCGACAGACTGACCACATCGCCCGACGACTCGGCCTTGCCATTCAGGCTCGCCCCGCCAAGACGATCGACGTTCTGGGTTTTCAGCTTGACCTCTTGAACGAACTGATGGGAGTAGGCAACGTCAAGACTCAAACCCTTGACGGCCTTGACGTCATAACCGGCACCCAGTGACAGAAAGGTACGGTCGCCGTCTGGAATCCGCGGGTCACGGGTGGAATTGCGCGTGGGTGTCTGGTCAATGGCTACACCCGCACGCAGCGTCAGTTCATCGGTGGCGCGGAAATCACCACCCAGCGAGTACATCCACGTGTTTTTGTAGTTGTAGGGAATGGAGACAATGGTTGAACCACCGGAATTGAGCGTCAGGTCTTTAAACGACGACCACTCTGTCCAGGCGATACTTGCACCCAGGGTAAAACGCTCATTGAACTGGTGCACCCAATCCAGGCCTGCAGTGGCCGGAATGTCCAGGTTAACGCTGGCATGGGCACCGTCGGGATGCAGTTCCAGCCCCGGATACGCCGTACTCACCAACGTACCGCTGCCGCCGAACGGGTTGGGTTGTGTCATGAGATTGTAGGAAAATTGATCGGCATAAATGTTGTACTTGCCGGTCATCTTGTTTTTGATTTTGGCGTGATAGTTCAAGCCCAGTGTGTCTTTATCCGTAGGCTTCCAGACAATACCGGTAAACCAGCCGGCCGAGACGTTATCGACCTTGACCCGCATCAGTGCACTGCCGACATCCGAAGGGAACGTGATACCTCCCAACTCGGAATCAGACACCGCGGCCGCTGACAACAAGTCGATATTCTGGCTGACGAAGCCCTTGCTGTGCTGCACGATTACGCCGCCACCGATGGAAAACTGGTCGTTGACCTTGAACGACAAGGACCCGGTCAAACCTACGGTCTCGATTTTGGTATCCACTGCAAAATCCCGCAGTTTCGAATCTTGATCCCACGTGGATCGCATGCCTTGGGGCACAACCTGGCTCAAACCAAAGGCAAACCGGTCGCCTATAGGCATCACCATAAAGCCGGTCGGCAGCCAGGCAGTAAAACCACCTTCGCCACCGTCGTTGTTGTTCACGGTAGTCGCCGTCCCATCCGGGAAGCCATCAGGCCCCAGTGGAGTACTGGTGATCGGGTTACCTTGATAATCGTTGGCGTCGCCCTTGTACTTGATTTTGATGCGCGCGTAGTCGACGGTAAATTGCGCAACGTTACGGTCTACAAACGCCATGGCCGCCGGGTTGTTGTAAGCGGAACTGGGGTCGTTCTTAAACAATGAGCCCCCCGCAAATGCCCTGCCCCAACCGGGGGCACCGTAGGTGGGCGTTGAAAAACCACCAGCCTGTACAGGCGCGGCAACCATCACCCCTCCCATCAATGCCAGCCCCAGCAGAACCTGTACCTGTTGTTTCTTATTATTCATACGGCACTCCTTATTGTTATCTCACTGAGCCGGACCCAGCCGGTTCGTCTTGCTGCTCGGTTCATCTCGGCCTGCAGATATCGCCTAAAAGGGGAAACTTGCGCCTACGAGGGTTTTCAGCGGTTTCACGGTTTTCCTTTTCCTTCTTATGAAACCTGCAACCCTGCCGCCTTAAACAAGCGCCTCACGTGAGGCGCGTGTTTATTACGGGTGATCAGCCCTTTCTGGAGTTATTGCCTCACGGAACGATTGTCAGACCCGGCACCGTGACGTTCAGGGTCTGAATGGTGCAGTTTTGACTGCCGGAACCGGTGGTGTGGCCCGTCAAGGTCTGACCGGCGATGGCCAGTGAGTTGGTGCTGTTATTCCAGGTCCCGTTAATGGTGTTGGCACCGCAATCGGTCGCTGGGAACAACAGGCTTTTCGCGATGGTGTAACCGACGCCGGATACGGTGCCCGTTGTCAGGCTAGTGGCCGTCAGTACCCAACCTGGGCTCGGGATGTTTTTCAAGGTGGGCAAGCCGCACAGCCCGCCACCGGTGAGCGACGCGGAGGAAATAGTCGCCACCCCACCTGCCACGGTACCGGAGAAGGTAATGCCGCAAGTCACCGCCGCACCAAAGGAAGAGGGAGACTGCACAACGATAGTGCCGGCCGATGTAGTGAATGGGCCATTGGGAGAAATGCTCACGGCATTCGCCATCGAAGCAGCGCCCATGCAAACAGCCAAAGCAGACAACGATACGAGGGTTTTCAAACTTTTCATTGTTATTCCTCACATGTTATGGCGAATTCATTTCGCCGGGGGTAATGGCCATGAACGAGAGGTCACGGTGAAACACAGCAGAACTTCCCTTTCCAGCCAAATCTCAATGCATTTACCGCACTAACATTTATCGATTACTCAACCACTTTGAAGTTGGGCGGCATCTTGATCGACACCGTCTTGATCTTGCAGTCTTCGCCAATTGGCACATTCGCGGCTTCCAACTTGCCGGTGGCGTTATCCCACGTGCCGTCGGCGGTGGACGGTCCGCACTTGCCGCCTAAACCAAACGCATGAACATCCACGCTGATCTTCGACATAGAGCCGCTCTTGGTATCCTTGGCAACTAATACCCACGGCAAATTGATGGCTTCGACCCGGCTGCACTTTAGGCCGCCGTCGAACTCAACTGTGTCGACATTCACGGATGAGCCATCGGCCGCGACTTTGCCGGCCACCTTGATGGTGCAGTCGGCGCTGATCAGTGCGCCTTTGGAAAAACTGATCGGGCCTTGGGCGGTAAACGCGCTGCCGGCCGGCTCGATGCGGGCGGCCTGGGCCTGGTGATAGGCGATCAGGCCCAGTGCGGCCAACAGGATATGGCTGGTGAATTTGGCAGGTGCTTGCATGGTGTACGTCCTTCCCTTTAATTATTTTTGTTCGGGTCAAACAACTTTCTTGCAACTTTTTCAGTAAATTCGGGGCGAAACAGTCCGCGTAGCACATAGGCCCCGGCACACCGATAACGGGTTACTTCAGATCAGAATGGTTTGGCGCTATTGCTGTACTTCTCCAAATACTTTAAACGCTGGGAAGGTTGAAGATTGGTCAGGCTGATATCCCCGGCGTAGTGGTTCAACACTCTGTGGTCCATGCGTCGGCGCCATAAGTAAGGTACATAGGCCCAGACAATCATGCTCGCGTAGCCATAGGGAAGTTGCGGCGATTCATCAAAGTGGCGCAACGACTGATAACTACGCGTGGGGTTGGCATGGTGATCGGAGTGCCGTTGCAACTGGAACAGAAAAATATTGGTGACAATCCGGTTACTGTTCCAGGAATGCCGTGGCGAACAGCGTTCATAACGTCCGTTGGGCAACTTCTGGCGTTTAAGCCCGTAGTGCTCCACATAGTTCACCACTTCCAGCAGCGAGAACCCATAGATGCCCTGGACGATCAGGAATGGAATGACCGCCGCCCCGAGCCACGCAATCATCGCGCCCCACAACACTACGCTGTACAGCCACGCACTGAGCACGCCGTTCTGCCAGTGCCAGGCCGGCAGGCCAAGTTTGCGCAGACGCTCGCGCTCCAGGTTCCAGGCCGAGCGCGCGCTGAACCACACCGAGCGCGGCAGAAAGGCCCAGAAGCTCTCGCCCAGGCGCGAGCTGGCCGGGTCTTCCGGGGTGGCAACGCGCACGTGATGACCACGGTTGTGTTCGGTGTAAAAGTGCCCGTAGAAGGTCGGCGCCAGGGTGACCTTGGCGAGGAACACTTCGAATGCATTGGGCTTGTGCCCCAACTCATGGGCGGTATTGATCGCAATGCCGGTGGCGGCGCCGGTGGACATGGCCATGCCCAGGTAGGTAAACCAGCTCGGCTCGCCGTGCAATTGCGTGCGGGCGGTGATGTAACTGGCCGCGTGGGACAGCCAGCTCGACGGCTCCAGGTTCGCCGCCGCCTGCACCAGGCCACCCTGGATGATCCAGTCGATACCGCCGGCGGCCAGCCAGCCGGTGATCACCACCGAGGAGATCACCAACACCACGCCGGTGTAAACGATCCAGCGGTAGTAGCGTTGCGATTCCAGGTGGCTCACGGCGGATTCGGGTGGGTTGCTCACGTCTTCCCCGAGCAGGCCGTCGATCAGCGGGATCAGGCCGAAGATCACCAGTACGCCGACCCACCACAGTTGCTGGATACCGGTGCTGATGGCCAGGGCGCCGGACAACAGCGGCGTGGCCAGCGGCATGATGCCCAGCCACCACAGGTGGCGCTTGCCGTCGGTCCATACGCCTGGCGCTGCCAAGGTCTGATTCATGGCAGCCTCCGGATGAGGCGGCTTGGCAGGGACACAAAAAACAGGTTCAGGGAGCGCTGAATGCTCCGGGAATTCAACCATGCGATAAAAGGCGTTGTTTTCATTTTTATTCGCTCTTAGGCATTTCAAAAATCATTTCAAAACAAATATTGAAATATTTTTTTAAATAAATAGCGCGGAATCGTTAGGTCGTCAACTACTTTTTCGAGGCCTTTTTGCCGTGACCGAGCAGTCTCTTTTTCAGCCGTTTGGTCAGGTCTCTAGGGCAAGCATTTCGGACGTACGAACCCGCAATAGGGCCCAGGATTATTTGCTCGCCAGGGCAAACGGTGGGTGCAGCAGCGTGGCGGTTTCCGTAGGCCGCACCCGCTTGGCCAGGTGCTGCACCGCCTCCACCACACGCGCCGTGGCGGTGATCGGCAGCATATGCCCGCGCCCCTCCACCACCTGCAGTTTCAGGCCTGGCACCTTGTCAGCCAGCGCCTGGCCGTGCGTGCGAAAGTCCAGCACCCGGTCCTGCGCGCCATAGATCAGGCCGATGGGCAGGGTCAGTTGCGGATAGCGCTTGACCATGCCCGGCAGGTCATCGTTGACCAGGGCGATCTCACTGGAGGCGGCGTAGAAATTATCGGGCCGCATGCCCAGCAGCCCACCGCCACGGGTGGCGAAATCCTCGGGGGCGGGGTCCGGCGCGAACACGCCCTTGACCACCGCGCGGCGCGTGAGCAGGCCGATGGGCACCGTGAGTGTGTGAGCCACCCAGCGGCGCAACCAGGCCGGTCGCACCGCCAGCGACCAGAACACCACTGGCAAGGTGGGTTGGGGATGGGTCAACGGCGCCACCAGCACCAGGCCCGATACGGCGTCGGGATGGTCGAGGGCCAGTGCCAGCGCAATTGCCCCGCCAAGGGAATGCCCCAGCACCAGCGGTTTATCCAGGCCCAGGGTGTGGATGAAGGCCGCCACTTGCCGCGCCTGGGCCGGCAGGTCCGCCGCGGTGCGTTTATGTCGCGTGGAATAGCCCGACCCCGGGCGGTCAAGGGTGATCACCCGAAACTGCTCACGCAATTGCCCGGACAAGGCATAGGTCAGGTTGCGACTGCTGCCCATCAGCCCGTGGATCATCACCAGCGGTGGGCCTTTGCCCTCGTCTACATAATGAAAGCGCTCGCCGTTGACCTCGACGAAGCGCCCGTTGCCGGGAACCCTGGCTTCAATGCGCCGCGTCATCCAGCGACTGAACCCCCACAGCACAGCGCTGACGCCGATAAATACCGCCGCAGCAATCACCCACTCAACAGCCATAGCTCGGTCCTCTGCTTCCCTGCCGCTGGCGGCCTGACCGGTATTGATCAAGGCCTCAGCACATCGCCCAACCCTGGACCTAAACTTCGTGCATGCCCTGCTATCCGTCGGACAAGTCGCACATGAGGAACCGTTGACTAGCGTAGGCGATATTTTCAGGTAGATTATTTAAAATCTTTTTTAAAATAATTAATTCATTTTTCCTTTGCAATGGTGTTCTATCTAAAAGACACAACAAAAACCGGAGGCACACTCGATGCCCGATTCAATCGACATCGCCATCATCGGCTCAGGCTTTGCCGGCCTGTGCATGGCCATCAAACTCAAGGAGGCCGGGTTCAGCGACTTCTTCATCGCCGAGCAGGCCGACACCCTCGGCGGCACCTGGCGCGACAACCACTACCCGGGTTGCGCCTGCGATGTGCAGTCCCACGTGTATTCGTTTTCCTTTGCGCCCAACCCGCACTGGACGCGGCAGTTCGCGCCGCAAGCGGAAATCCGCGCGTACCTGGAGCAATGCGCAACGCGCTATGCGCTTTCGCCCTACCTGCGCTTCGGCATGGGCCTGCAGCGCGCGGTGTTTGATGAGCTGCAGCAACGCTGGCAATTGAGTTTCAGCGATGGCCGCCAGGTGAGCGCGCGGGTGCTGGTGTCGGGCATGGGCGGCCTGTCGCGCCCGGCGCTGCCGGATATTCCGGGGTTGGAGAGTTTCAAGGGCAAGCGCTTTCATTCCCAGCAGTGGGACCATGACTATTCCTTGAAGGGCAAGCGCGTGGCGGTGATCGGCACCGGCGCCAGTGCCATTCAGTTCGTGCCGCAGATTGCGCCGCAGGTGGCGCACCTGGACCTGTTCCAGCGCACCCCGCCGTGGATCATGCCCAAGCCCGACCGTGCGATTTCGCCGGCCGAACGCTGGCTGTTCAAACACCTGCCGTTCACCCAGCGCCTGGTGCGCGGCGCCTTCTACTGGGCGCTGGAAGGCCGCGTCGTCGGGTTTGCCTTGCACCCTCGGCTGATGAAAATGGTGCAGAAAATCGCCCTGCGCCACCTGCGCAAACAAGTGGCCCGTCCTTCCCTGCGCAAGACCCTGACCCCGGACTACACCATCGGCTGCAAGCGCGTGCTGATTTCCAATGACTACTACCCGGCGCTGTCACGCAGCAATGTCGCGGTGGTGACCGACGCCGTGGCGCGCATCGAAGCAGACGGCGTGATCACCGCCGACGGCATCAAGCACCCGGCCGATTGCCTGATCTTCGGCACCGGCTTCCAGGCCACCGATCCCCTGCCCCGCGACTGCATCATCGGGCGCAATGGCGTGGACCTGATGGACACATGGCACGACGGCGCCCACGCCTACAAGGGCACCACGGTGCCGGGTTATCCCAACCTGTTTCTGATCGTGGGGCCCAACACCGGCCTGGGGCATAACTCAATGATCCTGATGATCGAAGCGCAGGTGACCTACATCCTCGACGCGCTCAAGCAGATGCAGCGCCATCGCATCACTGCCGTCGAGGTCAAACCCGACGTGGAAAACGCCTACAACCAACGCCTGCAAGAACAGCTCAAACGCACCATCTGGAACACCGGCGGCTGTCAGAGTTGGTACCTCGACCCGCGCACCGGCAAGAACACCACCCTGTGGCCCGGTTCCACCTGGCGCTTCAAGCAGGTGACCCGCCAGTTTGCGCTCAAGGACTATGTCGCCAACCTGCTGCCGATCGACTCGCCCGCACGTGCGGCGCCGGTCCCCCACGCCAACGCAGAAGGAAGCCTGTCATGAAGTCATTCAACGGTCGCGTTGCGGCCATTACCGGCGCCGCCTCCGGCATGGGCCGCGCCCTGGCGCTGGCCCTGGCGCGGGAAGGTTGCCACCTGGCGCTGGCGGATAAAAACCGCCAGGGGCTGGAACAGACCCTGGCGCTGATCAAGTCTTCGACCTTGTCGCCCGTGTTGGTTACCACGCAGGTACTGGATGTATCCGACCGCCAGGCCATGGAAGACTGGGCCGCGCGCTGCATGGCCGAACATGGCCAGGTCAACCTGGTGTTCAACAATGCCGGGGTGGCCCTGTCGAGTACCGTCGAAGGCGTGGACTACGCCGACCTGGAATGGATCGTCGGCATCAATTTCTGGGGCGTGGTGCATGGCACCAAGGCCTTCCTGCCGTATCTGAAAGCCAGCGGCGACGGGCATGTGGTCAATACCTCCAGCGTGTTTGGCCTGTTTGCCCAGCCCGGCATGAGCGGCTACAACGCCACCAAGTTTGCCGTGCGCGGCTTTACCGAATCCCTGCGCCAAGAGCTCGACCTGCAACGCTGCGGCGTCTCGGCCACCTGCGTGCACCCGGGCGGCATCCGCACCGATATCTGCCGCAGCAGCCGCATCGACGCGAACATGACCGGCTTTCTGATCCACAGCGAGCAACAGGCCCGCGCCGACTTCGAAAAGCTCTTCATCACCGACGCCGACCACGCCGCCAAAGTGATCCTGCACGGCGTGCGCAAAAACAAGCGCCGCGTACTGATCGGCCGCGATGCGTACTTTCTCGACCTGCTCGCCCGTTGCCTGCCGGCGGCCTACCAGGCCCTGGTGGTGTTCGCCAGCAAGCGCATGGCGCCCAAGCCGCGCACGCCAGTGTTTGAAACCAACGACGAGCCCCGCCTCTGAACAGGAGCACGCACTATGTTGCCGATTCGCCGCGACATTCATTTCGACCTGCCCGCCGAACGCATCAAGAATTGGCACGAGCAGGGTCCGTTCATCACGCATTTCTTCAACGCGCTGTCGCTGTTGTTTCCCCAGGGCGAGCTGTTTTTCATGGACAGCGTGCGCCACTACCGCCAGCGCATCGACGATCCCGAATTGAAAAAAGAGATCCAGGGTTTTATCGGCCAGGAGGCCATGCACAGCCGTGAACACGTGGCCTACAACGACCTGCTGCAAGCCGCCGGCCTGCCCGCGCATACGCTGGATCGGCGGCTGAAATTCATCCTCGACCTGCAGAAAAAACACTTCGCGCCATCGTTCAACCTGGCGATCACCATCGCCCTGGAACACTACACGGCGATGCTCGCGGAAATCCTGTTGAGCGACCCGTCGCGCTTCGGCGATTCGCTCAAGGGTTACCAGCAAATGTGGTACTGGCACGCCCTCGAAGAAACCGAACACAAGGCCGTGGCCTTTGATGTGTGGAACACGGTGATAGAGCCCGGACCCAAGCGCTACCTGCTGCGCACCGGCACCATGCTGACCACCACGGTGTTCTTCTGGCTGGTGGTGCTGGACTTCCACCTGCGCCTGCTGATTGCCGACCGCAAATCGGGTGGGCACCTCAAAGGCTTCTGGCGCATGCTGAAATTTCTGTATGGCCCAAAGGGCGTTTTCCCACGAATGCTGCGGCCGTGGCTGGACTACTTCAGACCCAGCTTCCACCCCTGGGACCACGACAACCGCGCGCGCCTGGCACGCATCGACAGCCTGGTGGCCGACATCGAACAGACCCGGCGCAGCTACTAAGCCTGCGCCAGCGCCGCGCGTTCACGCACGAAGCCTTGCACCTGATCGCCCGGCAGCGCCTTGCTGAAATACCAGCCCTGGATAATCAACTCGGCGCCGGTATTGAGGAAGGCCAACTGCTCGGCGGTTTCCACGCCCTCCACCACCACGCCCAGGTTCAGCGCCTCGCAAAAGCGCAGGATGCCGGTCATCACCTGGGCGCCCTTGGGGTCGTGCTGGGCCACCACGAAACTGCGGTCGATCTTGATAAAGTCCACCGGGAATTGATGCAGGTAACTCAAGGCCGAAAAGCCGGTGCCAAAGTCATCGATATACACCTTGGCGCCGATCGCTTGCAGCTTCTGGATGATCCGGCGCGTGGCCTGGCTGTCGCTGACCAGCGCGTCTTCGGTGATCTCCACCGACACCTGCCCATGGGCCTGGGCCAGGATTTCCACCAGGCGCTCGCCATAGGCGGCGTCGGTCAGGGTGGCGCTGGAGATATTGATGGTCATCGGCAAGGCAAAGCCGAGTTTCTGCCACTTCAGGTATTGGCGAACCGCCTCGGACGCCACCCACACATCCACATCCGGCATCAACCGCGCCTGGGCCAGCCACTGCAGGAATTCCCAGGGCGAATGCACCGTGCCGTGGGCATCGCGAGCGCGCATCAAGGCTTCACAGCCGGTGCACAGCCCGGTGCGGGTCGACACCTGCGGCTGGAATTCGAGGTAAAACTCATAGTCGCTGATCTGCTGGATACGGCTCATTTCGGTGGCCTGGCGCGCCAACGCCTTGTGGGAGGCGAGCACCGGGTCCAGCTCGCGCAGCCGGCCCTTTTCTTCAAGGCCACGGAAGGTCATGTCCAGGGACTTGAGGTAAACCGTGCCGCCCTCGGTGGCCTGGCGATGGATCGCTCGCACGTAAGGCGCATACACCAGGGTGCCCAGGCCCAGCAGCGCCACTTGCAGCGCCACGGCCGCCAGGTCACCGTGGGTACTCAGGTAAGCATTGAGCAGCACCGGCGAAGTAAACGGCACACTGGCCACCGCCGGCGACACCCAACCCATCTGCACCACCGTCAACGCGAGCATGGCGTTGATCGCCGGCACCAGTAGAAACGGGATAAACAGACGCGGGTTGAGAATGATCGGCAAACCGAACAGCAGCACCTCGCTGACGTTGAACAGCGACAGCGGCAAACTGGCGATCGCCAGCAGGCGCATGGGCTGGCTCTTGGAAAACAGCAGGATCGCCAGCAACAGGCACAACGCCCCGCCCGACCCGCCGATAAACGCGAAGCTGCCCAGCAAGCCGCTGTTCAACAGGTATTTGATCGGCTCACCCGCCGCCAGCGCCGCACCGTTGAGCACCACCGCCTGATCCAGCACATCGAACAACGGTTGCATCGCGTACACGCCGTGGATCCCGAAAAACCACAACAGCGAATTCATCAGCGTCACAAACAGCCCGCTGCCATAGGGCGAATCCAGCGCGCCCAGCACCTGCGGCCCCTGCAACTGCGCCACGTAAGGCACCTGCAACAGCAGCGACAGCACCACCACCAGCGCCAGCGCAGTGATGGCCCCAGGCACCACCATGTTGATCGTGCCCCGCAGGTTTTGCCCCACAAGGTCCTCATTGACCAGCCGGGTCCAACGGTAACGGTGCAACCAGGCGATGGCCGGCACATTCAGCAGCGGCGACGCAATGGCGATAAACAGCACGAAGGTCGCCGACGCCCTTGGGTATTCACGCAGAATAAACGTCGCCACCACCACATGGGCCAGGCACAGGAACGCCACCGGCAATTGCGGCAAGCGATACTGGATCGCCAACATGTAGCCAATCGAAGCCGCCACCAGCAACGGGATCACCGAACTGATCTGGTTGTGCAGCCCGGCCAGAAAGGTCACCACCGCAGGGTCGAAGCCCAGCACCCGGGCGAATTCGGACAGGATCAGAAAACCCGCCGACACCAACAGGCACGGCAGGATCCACAACAGCCCCTCGCGGATCGCGCGCAACGATTCGGTGCTGGCCAAGGCGGCCAGGCGTTGCGTAAAGAAAAGCTTGAACAGCGTTTGCGCCATGACCGTCCCTCTGCCCATCGCACTCTGCCTTGGTAGGCAGGGTCGGAAACACCGGGGCTAACGCTACACGTCCTGGCACCGGGAGCGAAAGCCTTTTGCCACCTGCCACAGTGAATTTTCAGCAATGGATGACAGATGATTCGCCTGTTTCTCCAAATAGTTGGATTTTCTGACCTGGGCCACTGCTTGAATCTGCTTCAATAAGTACTATCGGCGGGTTAAGACGCACCCGAACCCTACCGTCAGGAACCGCCATGGAGGCCACCTCGATATGCAAAACAGCTCGCTGGAACTGGCCTGGGTACTGGGTGCCTATCTGTTATTGTTTTTGCTCAAGCCGATACGCGCCGGGATCGACCGGCGCCTGCGCAAACGCGCGCGTCGCAAGGCCACAAACCGCGCCTGAGCCCACTGAATCTGGAGTACACATTTGTCACCACCTGGCGATAACCACCAACTCGCGCTGGACCGCTTCCTCACTGAACATCCCGAGGTGGCCAGCGAACTCGACAGCCTGAACCCGCTGGCCGCCCAGGCCCGTGGCGAGACTCTGGCACAGTACCGCGCCGAACGGCTGCATGAAGCCTTCGAAGCCCACGCCGAACGCCAAGGCCTGTTTGCCTGGGAACTGACGCTCAAGCTGACCGCTGAATCCCCCGCAGCGTTTGCAGCCCAGCGCCTTGAAGTGCATAGGGAAGTGGCGCAGATGGCCGGCTTGAGTTGGGAAGAGTATTGCGAGTTGCATGATTTGCCCCGCTGAGCCCTGGGCTAAAGGAACCAGCGGCGTCGCGGTTCGCCCAGTGCTTCGCGCAGCTCGGCGACGGTAATGCATCGGTGTTCCGGGTCCCGGACCAAGGCCGAACGCAACGCCGGCCAACGGTGCCTGGGCAACTGACGCGGCCTGGGCAATGCCTGGTTAGGCGACGGCTCTCCGGGGCGCCCGCCTTGAGCCAATTCGTACAGCACGCAGGCTGCGCCATACAGGTCGGCGCTGGCCGACAGCGCCCCGCCGGCTATCAGCTCCGGCGCCGCATACGCAGGCGTCCAGGCGTTCAAGCGGTTGCGGCTCAGGCCCGGTAACCCGGCCGCCGCCTGTGCCTGCGCATGACCCAGGCCAAAATCGAACAACCGTAGCCCTTGCTCGCCCAGCAGCAGATTGGCGGGTTTTATATCGCCATGGAGCACGCCTTGCCGATGGGTGCAGGCCAGTGCATCGAGGAGCTGCAAGGCCAGCGGCTGCAACTCGTGCCAGGGCAACCCTTGCGGGCATTCCATGAGCAAACGATCCAGGGTCATGCCATGCATCAGTTCCATGGTGAAGAACGCCAGCTGGTGCTCGATATCGACGTCGAAGGAAAACGCTCGCACCACATGCGGGTGCTGCACGCTACGGGTCAGGGCAAATTCGCTGTACAGCAACACATGGGCGTCGGGAGACGCGGCAAACGTTGCACCCAACAGCTTCAGCGCCACACTGGCATCGGGTTCGCCGAAGGCTTCATGCAGCAGGTCCCGGGCCCGATAGACCACGCCCATGCCACCCGTGCCAAGTATCCGCTCCAGCCGATAGCGCCCGCCAAGCAGCGTCGGCGGGCTCGCCGCCGGGGTCATGGCGGGTGCCTCATTGCGCGCGCTCATTTCTGAATCACCACGGCCGTCAGGTCGTCCCGCGCCGGCCCGTGCAGCACGCTGGCAAACAACCGGTCCACCACCTGCCTGGGCGTTCCCACGCTCATGGCGATTCCCAGTTCGCGATGGCTGAGGCCTTGGTAAAGACCGTCGCTGCACAACAAAAATACGTCCCCGGGGTGGACACTCAACTCCAATACCTCAAGGCTCAGGGGCTGCGGCGCGCCAATCGCGCGGGTCAAGGCCTTGGCACTCGGGTGCGCCCGGGCCTGCTCCAGGCTCAACTGCTGCTGGTCCATCAGTTGCTGCTGCAGGGAATGGTCACGCGACAGCTGGTACAGACGCTGCCGTCGCCACAGATAACAGCGGCTATCCCCCGCCCAAATGCACGCTGCGCGGCGATCCTCCAGCAACAGCGCAACCACGGTACTGCCCATGATGCCCGCCAGGCGGTCGCCGGGCTGCAGCTGCCCCAGGCCCAGTCGAGTGTCCAGCCCGCGCAGGCAGCGGCGAACGGCCTCGATGCGTTGATCGAAATCACCGCCGCCAGGCAATGCGGCCAGGCTGCTGACCACCGATTGGCTGGCGACATCCCCCGCCTGGTGCCCGCCCATTCCATCGGCCACGGCCCAACAGCCGCGCTGCGGGCAATCGAGGAACGCGTCTTCGTTGCGCGCCCGCCGCGTGCCTTGCAGCGTGCGCCCGGCACTGCGCCACAGGCGTAGCTGGCTCACAGCTGCTCCGGCAGGCGGAAGGTGCGCCATGTCGCCATCTGGAACGGGCTGGGGTTGCGTTGGCTGGTGAGCAGGTAATTGGCCCGCAGGCCGGCGAGGTCAGCCTTGAGGATGTACGCATCGCGGCCGCTTGCCGCCTCGCTCTGCATCAGGTCAAAGAAGCGGAACAACGACCAGTCGCCGCTGTTTTTCTCGATACCCAGCGGCCGCTGCTCTGCACTGCGCTCCAGCACCAGGCTGCTACGCCCGTTGCCCGTATCGCTGGGCCACTGAAAGGCCATAGGCACGATCGGGCCATGCCGGTATTCCAGTTGCTGATCGCCCACTTGCAGGATCGACCGGCTGACCGCCTGATCCAGGCTGTAGGGCGCCAGCGTAAAGCGCACGGCCCACTCGCCCTGGTCCTCGGTGAAGAACCCTTGGCGAATGGTCTGGGCCTTGGTCAGTTGCTCCAGCAGCACGCGCGACATCGGCAAGCTGCGGCCATCCAGGGCACGCAATCGATAGCGGTTGCCTTCGGCGCTGACAAACGGTCGCAGGTACGCCTCATAAAAGCGCGCCATGGCGCCCTGAGGTTTGAAAAACGCCTGGAAATCCCCGAGGGCGACATCACTTGGCGCATGCGCCTCGAACGGATAACGCCGCTGGATCGCCTTGTTGTAGAAACCATACACCTCACTTTGGTAACGCTGGTTCACATGCACATAAGCGTCATCGAGCAACTGGCGCCAGGTGTCGTCGGCGATCCCTTCGAACCAGCCCTTGAGCGGCAACGGCAAGCGCGCAGCGGCATTGCGCAGGTTGCTCAATACAGGCTGCTGGCCCTCCATGCGCGCCTTGACCAGCCTGAACGCGGCCTGCTCAGGGGGACTTTCGCGGTTCAGCGCGAGCAATTGCAGATGCAACTCATCAAGCACGCGCATTGCCTGGGTCAAGTCGGCGCCGGGGTTCTGTTCTTCATCGAGCAATTGATGCAAGGGTTCGAAGCGACGCTGTAACGCTCGGCGAGCACCATCCGGCGCCGCCTGGCCCGGCAACTGCTTGATCAACGCGCCGACGGCCGCCACACCGGCCTCGCCGACTTCGCCGGCCTGCTGGCCCAGCGCCTCCAGCCGGCCCTGGGTGGGTACCAGCCGGGTGTTTTCACGAATCTGTTGCAGCAATTGCACCAAGGCTGACTGGGCCGACGTCAAACCCGCAAGGCGGTCGGCCCCCTGCTCCAGGCTGTCACTTTCCTGCAACCGGACGCGGCCCAGGGCCTGGCTCCAGGCCTCGGCGTAATCACTGAAATAGCGCTGTTCCAGTTCCTGCATCAAGCGGCGCAAATCCATGGCGCTGAGGTCAGTGCCTTCCCCAAGCACCCAGTTGTCCTGGGCAATATCGTTGACCAGACGCGGGCCCTGCGTTTCGAAATACTGCAGATATTTCTTGGTGTAGAAACCCGGGATGGGCGGTTCAATCCGCGAAAACACCTGCCCCTCTGCCAGGCGAAAAGGCTCCAGGCTGCGGGCTTGTTCGCGCAGCGTCCGATAAACCACCTCGGCCAACGACTCCCCGCGCAGCACCTGCCGAGCCTGGGCCACCAAGGCATCATTCAAAGGCGCCACGAACGGCTGCTCCAGCAAGCGCGCAAGGTGGTTGCTCAAACGGCTTTGCGCCGAGGTATCCGCAGCAAAACGTGTGGACCAGAGGCCCGCCATGTGCTCCGCCAACCAGGTGTTGTCGCGACGTTCGCGAAGGTTGAGCATCAGGTACGCACGCAAGGTATCCAACAGCCGTCCACGGTCGCCAAGGTGGGCGCGAACCTGTTCTTCGAGCAGCGTTTGCACCTGCGGCAGCAACTGCTGGCGCAGGCTGTCTTCATAGGCGTTCGCCAGCGACGGGCGACTCACCTCGCCCTGATACAAACCGGCCCGATCCACCCAACGTACCTGCGCCTCTGGCGCAAACACCCGGGTGGCTGCCAGGCGGTTGTCCAGCGCCGGCAACAGCGCCAGGAGCGCGTCCGCACCGGGTTGAGCCGGCGGCTGGGGGTTGATCAATGCCTGCAGTTGCACCAACCGTTGATGATTGAACGAATAGCTGTGCGCCCATAGCCCCGCCGCAGTCCCGATGACCAACGTGGCAGCCAGCGCCAACAGCCCCTGGCGGCGCCGCAGGCGTTGGCGCTCTGGCGTCTGCAGGCCGGCAAGGTCGGCCTCGGCAAAAATCACCCGGCTGAACAAGCCCTGGACGAACTGCGCGCCAGTATCACCGGCCTTCGTACTCGTCAGGTAAAACCCTCGCAAACCGTTGATACGCTGATAGCGATGGGCAGAAAACGCCGACTCGACAAACAGGCACAAGCGCTCACCGATACCCGCTGCCTGGCGCGGGAAGTCGAGCATGCGGCCACGGCGCTCGACGTTGCGTTCCTGGTGCAGGCGCGGAATCAACTCCACCCCCAGGCGTTGCAGCAACGCCTCGAAGGCCTCGCGCACCTGGGCAGTTTCGGCGTCGACCTTGCCCACGACCAGACGCCCTCCCAGCACTTCCTCGGCGCCGTCACCCTGCTGCGTGTCAAAGAACTCGGCGAACCCGGCCAACCGGTCAGCCTGGGTCAATACCAGATACACCGGCACATCCACATGCAGCGTCTGCTGGATGTCCTGCAAGCGGCTGTGCACATGCCGCGCGTGGAGTTCCAAGTCATGTTCGTTACCGGCCAGCAGCGTCTCCACCGACAGCGTCACCACCACGCCATTGAGCGGGCGCATCCGGCGCCACGACTTGAGCAGCCCGAGCAAGGTGGTCCACCCCGCGGCGTCCACCGCTCGGTCAGGCTGCACCAGGTAACGCCCGGCAGTCTCTACCAGTACCGCTTCGTCGGCGAAATACCAGTCACAGTAAGCGGTTGCGCCCGCAGGTAACGCCTCGACCCGGTCGAGCGGGAACTGCAAGCCGCTGGCCGCCAACAACCGCGTCTTGCCACTGCCCTGCTGCCCAATCAACAAGTACCACGGCAACTCGCTGCGCCAACGCTCGCTTCGTTCACCGTAGCGGCGTGAGGTTTTCAGGGTCTGCAGCGCTTCCTTGAACCGCCCCCGTACCTGCCGTTGTTCGTCGTTGACCAGGCTTTGGCGTTGATGCTGCGCCTGGTGTTCAGGTTGGTCGAGCCGCGCGGTACGACGCGCGCCCACGACCACCATCGCCAACCCCCACAGCAGGAACAGGCCGCTGATGGTCAGCAAACGGGCCGTTGCACTTTGCCAGAATCGATAGTCATCCACCGCCAGCAACGGCCCGAAAAACCACACCAGCAACGCGCTGGATAACACCAGCAACAGGCTCCATACCCAAATTTTGCGCAGCATCGTGCCCGCGCCCTTGAAGAATGCGTTCATTCATTGCTCCCAGCGTTACAAGGGCGTCTGAGCCTGGTCCGACGCCAAAGGTTGAAAAGGTTGCAGCACCGTCATGCGCTCGTTGCTCAATACCCAGGCAAACCCTGAGTAAATCGCCAGCACACAGGCCAGTCCGAGAATGACCACCCACGTGACGGAAAGATTGCGTATGCGGGTACGCCGCGTCTTGCCCGGGCCTGGTGGCGCAGTCATCGACAGCCGGTCGCCGCGCACATGCCTGATCTGTCGGTACAAGGCATCGCGTACCCCTTCGAGTTGCACCCCGCCGCGCTCCATGACGCGGTATTTGCCTTCAAACCCCATCGCCAGGCACAGGTACATCAGCTCCAGCATGGCCACGTGTTTGACGGGATCGCGGGACAGACGCTCCAGCAACTGGAAGACCTTTTCGCCGCCAAAGGTCTCGTTGTGAAAGCGGCTCAACAGGCTGGTCCTGGGCCAATCGCTGCGACTGCCCCACGCCGTGGTCACCACTGCCTCGTCAATCACGCTGCACAACACGTAACGCGCCGACATCACCTGCCCCGCCTCGGCCCCCTGGTGCTGGGCCTGGGCTTCAAATGTGGTAATGCCGGATGACAACCGGTCATTGAGCGCCTGCAGGTTTTCACGACCGGAACTGGACTTGAGCTGGACCACCTGCGACAAGAGTTCCCAGGCCGCCGCCACCAGGATGTTGGGGCCCATGTTGAAGCTGTGCGCGCCCTGCAATCGGGCGGTGTAGATCATGCGGTCTTCCAGCTGCTCGAACCGCGGCGGCGACGGGAAGTCAGTCACCGCGCCCTGCGCCGGGGCGAACCCGTCACGGTCAAGCAGCACGGTTTTCTCGTCCTGCGCGTATTCACTGTCCATGGTCATGGCGTTCAGTTCCTGATAGCCCAGAAGTTGAGTTGCAGCTCGGCAAATTCGCCGCTGGCATGGAAGGCAAAACCACCCGATTGCTCCAGCTGCGTGATGTCACGGGCACTGAGTTCGAGCATGAAATAGGTTTTGCCGGCGTGGAATGGAATCTGTCGCGGCGCCACCGGCAGTGGCTTGACCCTGATACCCGCGAGATGCAGGTTGACCAGCTCGCGGATGCGCTCCACGGTGCCGATCTTGAGATGCGCCGGCAGGCGATGGCGCAGCTCTTCGGAGTCACACTGCGCGGTTGCTGCGAGAATGAACGTCGCCGCTCCGAGCAGTTTCAGATCACTTACCGGGCAGACCAGCACGCCGTACTGGCGCTGCTGCAGCGGCAATTCAATGGCGTGCTGCTCCAGCACCAACGACAGCACGGTGCGAATGCCGCCCATCAACCCGCGAAAGCTCGCGCCCTGATCACCATGCTGGTAATGCACCGCAAGTTGCGCGCGTTTGTTGTCGGTGGCGAACGTCGACAATTCGCCGAGCACCGACAGCAGCGCCCGAAACACGGCTTCCGGGCGCACCTGGGCCTGGCTCAGGTAGTGACGCAACGTCAGTTCGACACGGTTGATCAGTTGCAGCATCAGCAGGTCGCCGACCTGCGCCCCAGCAGACGTGCCGGTGCCTTGGATGCGCGCGGCAATCGCATCGCCACGGGTGGCCAGCAGGCTGGTCACTTCCTTGACACACGACGACACATACCCCGAACCCTGGAGGTAGATAAACGTCGGCACGAAATCCGAATCCAGCTTCACCCCGCCTTCACGGGTCGACTCCAGCACCTGGGCAAGCTGCAGTTTCACGTAGTAGGGGTCATTGGGATGCTCGCCCACTACCAAGCGTAGATCCGGGCGCGCGCAGTTGACCTGGCAACGGGAGTCGGCACCAGCGTTGGAATCGCCAATTTCGGTTTCATACGCCACATAGCGCGCGAGCACGTCGCTCTGTTCCGGCCGGCGCGCTTCAACCTGATGCTCGGTGGCCAACGGCAATGCCAGGTAGACGGCCTGCCCCCCGGCGTTAACGGGTACCTGCAGCACCAGCGGCTCCATCGCGCCGCTCAGCTCGAACAGGCTGCCGTCCGGTAACACGCCGCTGGCCTGGGTGACCACCACCTTACCCAGGTTGAGGTACTGCACGTCGACTTCAAGGGTCAGAAACCCCCAGGCGTCGCTGCCCAGAAGGCGACTGCGGTTGAGTTGCTGATGGTAGTAGCGGTCGTTGTGCTGCAAGTGCTGGGGGCGCAACAGCATGCCTTCCTGCCAGATGACGTTATGGGCTTGCATTTCAATCCTCCGCCTTGCGGGTGTCCGGGTCGGCAATGCGAATACCGGTCTGGTCCAGTACCAGGTTGGCTTGTGTGCGCTGCCCGGCGGTGACCGGCAGCACCAGCCGCCATTGAACCTGGGGCAGATCGCGGTAAGCCGCCAGCACACCGACATAACGGCTTTGCGGTTCGACACTGAGCTTGAACGCCAGCCGGTCGCCGGGGCGCATCTCCAGTTCTTCGCTGCTGACCCAATCCTTGGGCAGCGTTTGCTCGGCCCGTGCATAGAGGCTGAAAAAGTCGGCGTTCTCGAAGGCCACGGGGTGGCGCAGCTCAAGCAGGCGCACTACCACGGGCGAGGGGCGGCCATGCAGGTCCGGGTTGACCTCGTCACTGGCCGTCAATGTCAGGTCCAGCTTGGTCAGGGACGAAAACGGTGAAAGGCTGCTGCAACCGACCAACAGGCCCAGCGCTACCAGCATTGATGCAACGGTGATTCGATACATGAACATCATCCCGGGTAGGCGGCGTGCAGGGTGGAGACCAGGCGCACCTGCTCCTCGTAGGCTCTGGCAAAATCGTCGCGCAACAGCTGCTCGCTCAGGGACGCGTCGTCATTCAACCGGCGGTAGTGACGCTGGTACGCACGCCAATGGGCACCGTCGCCAGCGAACCGGCGCGGCTTGCCCTCGCGCTCGAAGCAGAGCAACAGATGGCCTGGGGCAAAGGCCGCCAGCGCGCTGCGCACAGCAGCACGGCAGGCCACCACCAGGGCCAGTTGATGGACCTGCAAGTCCCGACACGCCTGGGCGACCGCCCGTTCGGCGCAAAGCGGGCCCGACGCGTCGGCCGCCAGCAGTGACGTCAAGGCCACTTGGGTATCGACGCAATCCTTCAATGGGTTCGGGCTGCTGAGTGCCGAGGTACTCCAACCCAGGCCCACCTCGCTGTTCAGTTCGTCGCGGGTTCTAAGGCTTTGCTGCAAACCTTCGACGGTTTGCCTGAACAGGCCCGCCACCTTGATCGCCAGGGCTTCGCGAGCCGACATATCAAACGTGTCCAGGCCCATGCCCAGCGCTTCGCCGAACTGTGACCAGAAGGTTTCGGGGGCTGACGGCGCAGCCGCGACGGGAGCAGCAGGCGCCCCCTCGCGGACCGGCTCGGCCCACTCCGGGACGACCACATGGTCGCGGTCCACCGTCGCGTGATACAGGGACTGGTCGCTCGCATGCGCCGACGTGTTCAACGCGTCCAGTGCTGGCGATGATTCGCCGCGTCGTTGTTCGTGATCCAGTGCCTCAAGGGGGTCAAGCCCCAGAAATGCATCATCGGGAATCGTGTCACCGGGGGCGAATCGATGCCGCTCATGCGTCAACACTCGGGCACGGATATCCATCGAACCGAGTTGGTACACCTCACCGTCACTGATCAAGCGGGCCTGGCCTTTACGCAGGCGTTCCGCACTGCCTGAGACACCAATGCCATTGCTGCTGATATCGGTCAGAAAGTAGCGGCCGTCCCGGTAGCTGACCAGGCCATGGTGGCTGGAAACCAGGCGCCGGGGATCGGGGATGATCCAGTCACACCCCATCCCACGGCCGATGACGCCGCCGACGCCATCAAAGACCTTGCGCGCCGATGGCTCACCAGGCGCGCAGTCACACACTTCAAAGATTAATTGCATCGCAGGGCTCCCCTGTTCACTGGCCGCGACGGGGCGCCTGGGGGTCACCCAAGGGTCGGTAGTCAGCATCATCAAACACGTAATTGGCGTTACAGCCACCCAGCAAACACAGCACAAGCAGCACGGCGTGCCACGGACGAAAAAACATCAGGTATCTCCCAGGAAAATAAGGTGTCCACGCGCGCGTCATTCAGCCCCCCTCGCGAACATCGCCAAGGGGGATCTTTAAGTGCGACAGGCGGTAGAGCAGCGTGCGGCGCGCAACGCCCAACTCACGCGCGGTGCGGGTTCGATTGCCACGGTTCTTGTGCAGGCAGTCGATCAGGAACACCCGCTCCACCCGCTCCAGGCGTTGCCGCAAGGTGGCATCGACCGCTTCAGTGGCGGGCGCCGGCGCCAACGAGAGGTGCACCGGCAGGATCAGCGCGTCATCGCAGAGCAGGACAGCCCGCTCCACCAGGCACTTGAGTTCGCGCACATTGCCGGGGAAACCATGGCTCGAGAGTTGATCCAACGCCGCACTGGACCAGCCCACCGGTACGCGGCCCAGGGCCACACAAGCCTCCTGAGCAAAATGCCGCGCCAGCAACAACACATCGCCGTCGCGCTCGCGCAAGGCCGGAAGCTCAATGGGGAATTGCGCCAGGCGGTAATAAAGGTCTTCGCGGAAACTGCCCTGGGCCACCATTGCGGCCAGGTCGCGGTGGGTCGCAGCGATAATGCGTACGTCGACCTTGTGCGCCGTACTGGCGCCCAACGGACGAATTTCACCTTCCTGCAAAACCCGTAGCAACTTGGCCTGCAGCGACAGCGGCATATCGCCAATTTCGTCCAGCAGCAACGTACCGCCGTGAGCAGCATCGAACAGCCCGGCATGGTTGCGTTCGGCACCGGTGAATGCACCTTTGCGATAGCCGAACAATTCGCTTTCCAGCAACCCTTCGGGGAAGGCTGCACAGTTTTGCACCACGAAGGCCTTGGCGCTGCGCGGCCCTGCGGTATGGATCGCCCGCGCCACCACTTCCTTGCCGGTACCCGTCTCGCCGCGCAGCAGCACGGTGTAAGGGGTATTGAGGATCTTGCTGATCAGGCGGTAGGTTTCGTCCATGGCCGTGCTGCTGCCGATCAACCCAAATGCCGCACGGCTGACCGGCGCGCCGCACAAAGGCTCGACGCTGCTGAGAGCGGGGCGCATACCTCCCAACAACGCCAGTTGAGTCAAGGCAAAGCTGCCCAACCGGGCCAGGGAAGCGGCGTAGTCCTGCAAGGGTTTGGGGCGCTGGCTGGCAAGCAGCAAAACCCCCGCGAGGGTCTTTTGCCGGTTGAACAACGGCACGCACGACAACGAGCGCCAAGGCTTGGCCATTGCTGGCAGAAAACCGCATTCATAAGGGCTGTTCTCCAGGTCATCCAGGCTGAGGGGGCTGCGATGGGCGAGGACATAGTGCAACATCTGCTCATGCTGGAAGTCCGCGCCTGCCACCGGCTCGCCGACCGGCAGCGCCCCGGGCAGGAACTGGGCAATAAGGTCGAGTCGGCCTGTGGCCGCATCGCACCGATACAACTGGCTGAGTTCGCACTGGCTCAATTGCGCCACCGCTGCCACACACAGCGGCGGCACAGCACCTGCCTCGTCCTCGGCGCCCAGGCGGGTGAACCAGCCCAGCAACGCATCCGCGTAAGCCAGCGGATGGGGCAACGGGGTAAACAGGTTATCCGTCATTGGCTGAACTCACAGGTGGGATCGCCGTTGCCATCGAGGCCGGCATGTACCTGCGACAGCGACTCGCCGCTGGCCATGGCATCCAGCAGCCAGTCCGCCAACTGCGCCAGCAAGTGGGTCTCGATCCACTGATCGATGTAGCGGGCGCCGCTGTCACTGTGCGCACAGCGCTCGGCCATGTGCACAACCAGCTCGGGGCTGTAGCTGAACGCAAGCTTGCGTAACAGCAACCGTTGCCCGAGGCGTTCCAGCTTGAGCCTGGCCATCCCATGCAGGATTTCACCGGTGATCGGGTAATACGGTACCACTCGCATCCGCGCCAGCAGTGCCGGCTTGAAATGGTCGCGCAGCAGTGGGTGGATTGCCTCCTGCAGCAGCTGCACAGCCGGTCGCCTCGCGCCTGCGCAGAGTTCGCCGATGCGCTCGCTGCCGAGGTTGGAGGTCATCAGGATCAGCGTGTTGCGAAAGTCGATTTCCCGCCCTTCCCCATCGTTGGCCAGGCCCTTGTCGAAAATCTGATAGAACAGGTTCAACACTTCCGGATCGGCCTTCTCGACCTCGTCGAGCAGTACCACCGAATACGGACGTTGGCGTACGGCCTCTGTCAGCACCCCGCCCTCGCCATAGCCGATATAACCGGGTGGGGCGCCAATCAACCGGGACAGCGCGTGTTTTTCCTGGAACTCCGACATGTTGAGGGTGGTGACAAACCGCTCGCCGCCGTACAGCAGGTCACCGAGGGCAAGGGCTGTCTCGGTCTTGCCCACGCCACTTGGGCCCACCAGCAGAAATACGCCGACTGGGGCATCGGCCTTGTTGAGCCCACTGGCGACCGCGCGCAGGTTGCGATCAAGAGCTTGCACCGCCTGCTCCTGCCCAAGGATGCGCAAGCGCAGCGCATCGGCAAAACCCAGCACCCGTTCACTGCGCTCAAGGGCCAGCTGTTCAACCGGGATACCGGTCCAGCCGCTGATGACCTCCGCCACCAGGCGCGGGCACACAGGCTGTTCCACCGCGCGCTGTTCAAGCCAGCGTTGCTCCAGGACCTGACGCTCGCCCTCAACCGCAGCCATGCGCAGGCTCAACGCGTGCAAGGCGGGCGCATCCGCCGGTAGCCCGGCGTCCCGATCACGAGTCAAGGCCCGGCACTGACGCGCGCCCTCCGCCTGTTCGGCATGCAGCCGTTGCAACGCCTCGGGCGGTGTATCTCGGTTAGTTCGCACACGGGCGCAGGCGGTATCCAGCACGTCCACTGCCTTGTCGGGCAACTGCCGCCCGGCGAGGTAACGGGCGCTCATCTGCGCCGCGGCAACGACCGCATCGTCACGCACATACACGCCATGGCTGCGCTCATACACCGCCACCAGCCCGCGCAGGATCGATACCGCCTGTTCAACGCTGGGCTCGGGCACCTTCACCGGCTGGAAACGCCGCGCCAATGCGGGGTCTTTTTCGAAGTATTTCTTGTATTCGGACCACGTGGTGGCGGCGATGGTGCGCAACTCGCCGCGAGCCAGGGCGGGCTTGAGCAGGTTGGCAGCATCGGACGCGCCCGCCTGGGCACCCGCCCCCACCAACGTATGTGCCTCGTCGATAAACAGGATCACCGGTTTTGCAGATAGCTTGACCTCATCGATCACGCCTTTGAGGCGCCGTTCGAATTCGCCCTTGATGCTCGCTCCGGCCTGCAGCAGGCCCATATCCAGGGTCAGGAGGCGGACGTCCTTGAGCGGTTCGGGTACCTGTGCACCAGCAATAAGCAGGGCAAGCCCTTCCACTACCGCGGTTTTACCCACGCCGGCTTCGCCGACCAGAATCGGATTATTCTTGCGACGGCGTACGAGTATGTCGATCAGTTGGCGGATCTCCCCATCGCGGCACAACACCGGGTCGATACGCCCTTCATGGGCCTGGCGGGTCAGGTCATGAGTAAAGCGCTCCAGCAACGATTCGCCACTCGCCACTGGGGTACTCCGGGGCACCTGACTCAACAAAAACTCGTGCACGCGCTCCACGTTCAAGCGGCTCAACACCCCCTGATAACCACTGCCTGCGTGGTGCAACGGATGACGCAACAGCGCCAGCAAAAGTGCGCCGTGATCAACCTCGGTTTGCTTCAGCTCAAGATGGGCAACCATCAACGCTTGTTGCAGCCATTGCACAAGCGCCTGGGAAAACACCGGATTGCGCGACTCGCTCGCCTCGCCCTTGGGCTGCAATACAGCTTGCAGCTCACCCGCCTCGACGCCCGCGTCTGCCAGTGCCCGCACCAGCAGGCCGTCGTGGTGTTCGAGCAAGGCCAGCACCAGGTCTTCGACCAGGACTTCCCTACCGCCCCGGGTCACACAGCGCTCGGCAGAGCGTTCAAGATCTCGACGCGCCTGGACGGTCAACGTCTGGATCAGTTGTTGCAGATCCACATTCATCATAACGATTCATCTCTCATGAGCGTTGCTGGCCACAATGACCACGCCGTCAGCGCACTCATGCGCCAGCCAACTGGTCCAGCCGAGGCGGCAGACGTTGCCGGCGCCGATATGCAAGGGCTTGATCTGCGCCGGGTCCAGCACCAGGCGCAGATCAAATTCCAAAGGGTCACGCACCGTCAGCCGCACCAATGAACACAGCGGCGGGTAGTCCGTGCCGGTGGGCAGAAACCGGTGAAACCGTTGCCAGCTCAGGCCCTGCACATGCACCCTGAACTTGCCGCTGCGGTCGCCGACCTGGCGACCGAGGACCTGGTCCTGGCCAAGCACACTGTTGGCAACGCCCAGGCGATTTCGCTGCGGTTCGGCAATGACGACCCTGCGCTCCACGCATTGCTCGACAAACAGGCGGTTGTACGTGAAGTAGTAACGCAACACCTTTTCGATCAAGGCTGCCGAATGCGCCCGAAGGCCCAGCAACCCCAGATAGGGCAACAGCCGCTTGCAGTCCAATTGCGCAGCAGTGCGGATTGGCCGCCCCCGCAACCCGATCAACGCGAACATCTGATCGGAAAACACATCCCGGGCCCCGGCCTGGAAACACACCCGGTAGCGGTATTTGCGCCATATCGGCAGCATCAGCCGCTGCAGTCGATGGTGAAACAGGTCCAGGAAGTCCCGGGTGGTATTGCCGCCTATACCTTCGGCAAACGCCTGCTCGCCATAAAACGCCGGCAATGGAGATCCGGCACCACATAGGCCCAGCACGTTGAGGCGAAGACGCGCGCGCAATTGATCGTGTTCAACAAAAAACTCCACCCGGTCGATATCGTGACCCGGGAAACCAAGACCCGGATTGGCCTGAAACTCCAACCGGTCGTAAAGCGCGTCGGCATCCAGCAGCGGATGGGCGTCGCGCAAGCGCTTGATCACCTGCAAAACCGCCTGGAACAGCGAGTATTCGCGGATGACGCAGGCCAACTGCGTCAGAGCAGGGGCTGCTGGCCTATCCGAGGTGGCCATAGGTACACATCTCCTTGTGTGCTGGTGACACGTAATTCGTGATAGGCATTGAGGCTGGCGTAGAGCGCAAAAAACTCGTTGAGCACCGACGCGAACACGAACACTTCGCCCTGGCCCAGGAACCCCTGGGGATCAATCGTGAGGTCTATCCGTAGTCCCCGAATCGGCAGGCCACGCTGCAATCGGTCGATGGCCGTATGCTTGACGGACCGCAACGCACCCAGCCGCCGCTCGCTGACTTTTTGCGCTTGGCGGTCGTGGTAACGCGGCAGGTCGTAGGTTTCCAGGATCAACTTCAACGCTTTGATATCGCTCAGTGACAGGTAGTTGAGCGACATGTTGCTGATCAGCCGCCAGAGAAAGTCGTGATCCAGCGGCGGTGAATAACTCGCGGTCGGCGCGCAGATATTGCGAAACGACAAACCTTCCGGTGTCTGCTCGCAAGGCTGGTTTATCGCGCCTATCGCAAGCTGCCGTGGCAGGTTGTGGTTGGTGCAGGTCAGCTCGACCGAGACTGTTTGCTGGCCTGCCTCCAGACCGTTGTTGAACCCAAGCCAGGTATCGAGCCCGGCGTGCTGCGCCGACGACCGTTGGCGAATGCTGTAGCTGGGCGGGCCTGCCGCTACGTCGGTATCGCCGTCATGTTCGAACGACTCGAACGCTACGTACGCCTGGTAACCCAACCCGCCAGGGTGCCAGCCGGTGACGCTATCCACGGAAAACACACAGGCGTTTTCCCGCGAGTACTCGCCGGGTATCAGCAGGTATTCATCCTGCTTGCCATCCAGGCGAATCGGCACCGCGTCGTGCGTGAACAGGTTGACGATCGGCGTGCAGTAGAGTTTCACGTTGTCCAGGGTCGGAAGTTGAGCTTCACGCCATGGGTTGCGCAGTTCGAACCGCATTACGGTCCCGCATACCTGCTTGAGCTGTTCAGGGCGCAGGCTGTGCAGCACATCCAGCCCCCCGACATCGACAAACAGGTACTTCTCAGGAAAGGCAAAGTACTCCTGCAGATGGCGATAGCCGTCGAAAGCATTGGCCGGATAAGGAATCAACGCATGTTCCTCGCCAAACCCCACCGGCCGCACCTGTTCAGCGCCAATCCGCAGCGAGAGGGGCTGCCCATCTGCGCCGTCGATCGGCAGGCCATCGTGGCCGAACGGCAGCAACTCGATCCCTTCAAGATGACGCAACAGGCTCAGGTACAAACCTTCGCCGACAGGCTGATCGCCTGTCAGATGCAGGCGTAACTGATCGAAAACGCACTGGCTGAAGTCACCTTCTGCACTCATTTCCAGGCGCAGGTTCAATATGCCCCGCTCGCCATGCACGCTGTATTCCACGGCACTCAGTTGCAGTGGAAGGACCTGTGTGGCGTAGCAGGTGCGAAAGCGGCAGCGTTCACTATTAACCGCAGCACTTTCGACCTGCGTATCCCGCGCGACCTGCACACCAGGGCCGGCATGCTTCAACGGATCAAACTGCAGGATGCTGAACGCGGGCACCGGCCGCATGTAGTGGGGCCATAGCAAATGCATCAACGAGTGGGTCAGTTCCGGCAGTTCGTCATCCAGTTTCTGGCGCAAGCGGCCGGTAAGAAACGCAAAGCCCTCCAGCAACCGTTCCACGTCCGGGTCCTGGCCGGGCTCGGCAAGAAAGGGGGCGAGTGCCGGATTGCGCTCGGAAAACCGACGCCCAAGCAGGCGCAACGCACCCAACTCGCTCTGGTAATAACGGTTAAAGGACATCCGGCAAAACCTCTACCTGCCCAGCGCCGCACAAACGCGCGGTGAAAACCACCGACTGCCTGACACCCACGACCATCAGCGTGGCCTCGATAACGAACGCCTGGGCCAATGGGTCGTGATCCCTGGGCAGAGCCGTAACCCGCACTCCCTTCAAGCGAGGCTCATAGGCGCGGATAAATCGCTCGATCAGCAACCTCGACTGGCTCTGTGATTCATGCAGGCTCAGGCTCATGTCATTGAGGTCGGGCAAGCCATAATCCGGCAACGTCTGAACGCTGCCCGCACGAATGCTCAGCATCTTGCCCAGGTGCGTGGCGACCGATGTCACACCACACGCAGCAGGCGTTGCCGGGCGTTCGAGGCGCTCGAAAAGGCTTTGTTTGTGGGGCATCCCCTGGCCTCTGCTCATTCTTTATCGAGCTTGCCAACAAGGGACAGAGTGAAATCGGCACCCATGTACTTGAAGTGCGGACGCACACTTAGGTTGACGCGGTACCAGCCTGGCTCGCCCTCGACATCACTGACGACAATGCGTGCCGCCCGCAACGGGCGCCGCCCACGTACTTCGGCGCTGGGGTTTTCCTGATCAGCGACGTACTGGCGAATCCATTTATTGAGTTCCAGTTCCAGGTCGGTACGCTCCTTCCACGACCCCAGTTGCTCGCGCTGCAGGACCTTAAGGTAATGGGCCAACCGGTTGACCACCATCATGTAGGGCAACTGGGTACCCAGGCGGTAATTCAGTTCGGCTTCCTTGCCCTCGGCGCTGATACCGAACTGTTTGGGCTTTTGCACCGAACTGGCGGAAAAGAACGCGGCATTGTCACTGCCCTTGCGCATCGTCAAGGCAATGAAACCCTCTTGTGCCAGCTCATATTCACGGCGGTCGGAAACCAGAACTTCGGTTGGAATCTTGGTTTCGATTTCGCCCATGCTGTGGAAGTGGTGCAGCGGCAGATCTTCCACTGCCCCACCGCTTTGAGGGCCGATGATGTTAGGGCACCAGCGGAACTTCGCGAAGCTGTCGGTCAGGCGGGTGGCAAAGGCGTAGGCCGTATTCCCCCACAGGTAGTGTTCGTGGCTGTTGACCACGGTTTCCTGGTAGGCAAAGGTCTTGACCGGGCATTCAAGAGGATCGTAGGGCGTGCGCAACAGAAAACGAGGTACGGTCAAGGCGATATAACGTGCGTCCTCGCTCTGGCGAAAGCTCTGCCATTTGGCAAATTGCGGGCCTTCGAAATGGTCTTTGAGATCCTTGAGGTCCGGCAAGCCGGTGAAACTCTCCAACCCGAAGAAGCCCGGCCCGGCTGCCGCAATAAAAGGCGCATGGGCCATGCAGGCCACGCTGGAAGCATATTGCATCAGCTTCACATCGGGCGCGCTCGGGGAAAGAAAATAGTTCGCGATGATCGCACCCACAGGCTGGCCACCAAACTGGCCGTATTCAGCGCTGTAGATATGTTTGTACAACCCGGACTGGGTCACTTCCGGTGAGTCCTCGAAATCATCCAGCAGGTCTTGCCGCGAGACATTCAGCAGCTCGATCTTGATGTTTTCGCGAAAATTGGTGCGATCGACCAGCAGTTGCAAGCCCTTCCAGGACGCTTCCAGCGCCTGAAACTCCGGGTGGTGCAGAATCTCATCCATTTGCCGGCTGAGCTTGGTGTCGATCTCGGCGATCATCCGGTCGACCAGGCGCTTCTTGACCGGCTCCCCGCTGTTGTGTGGCTTGATCAGTTCTTCGATAAACGCCGAGACGCCACGCTTGGCAATGCCGTAAGCCTCGTCATCCGTACTCAGTAACGTTTGGGCAATGATAGTGTCGAGAATGCTGGATTCGTCAGCCGCGTGAGCCGGCATCGGCTTCTGTTGGGTGCTCATGGTGTCAGTGTCCTTCTACTGAAAATGTCAGGCGGTGGGGCTGTTCAGCCCCAGCTCGGCCAATACCCGGGCGCGGGATTCGTCATCGGCCAGAGCCTGTTCGATGGCTTTGCGAAAGCTTGGCGTATTGCCCAGCGGGCCCTTGAGCGCCATGAGCGCCTCGCGCAACGCCATCAGCTTGTGCAGTTCGGGGATCTGCTCCACGAGGTTCGCTGGGTTGAAATCCTTCATGGAATTGATGCGCACCTGAATGGCCAATTCCTCAACGTCAGCATCCTCCTGCAGGCGGTTGGGTACGCTTAGCGTCAGGCTCAGTGCCTGCTTGGCCAAAACATCATCAAGGGTGTTCTTGTCGATCGCGATCGGCTTGCGATCCTCGAGCTTGCGCACATCCTCGCGCTGGGTGAAGTCGCCCAACACCAATAGCTTCAACGGCAGTTCGACTTCTTCCTGCACCCCGCCGATAGCGGGCTTGAAGGTGATATTGATGCGTTCCTTGGGTGCTACCGAGCCATCTTTGGCCATGGTTTTTTCCTTTTCAAAGTGGCTCAAAAGCCTATTCAAGTACCGCTTCAAGATCGAAGAGGCACAGCCTGCGATGGGTTTCTTCCTTACGCTCGCGCACGGCATGGTTTTGTGGCAACAAGTCGCAGCAGCGGTGCAGAAGCTGGGTCACTTGAAGGGCCAGCTCCGGCTCCCAGCGCTCCAACCCCAGGCGTTGCAGCTCATGGTCCAAGTGCTCGAGCTGGATCTTCGCCACCTCATGCTTGCCGGCCTGTACACACAGACGCGCCTGTGCGAGGCGCCAATGAAAACGCACACGGTCGCCGCGCGCGGCGTGCATGCCCTGCGTGAGTGCATGCATAACCGACTTGAGTCCGTCCTTTCGTAACCGGGCAGCGGCATCCTGCAAGGCCATCTCCCAAGGTTCGGGGTCGGCGTCGGCCACCATTGCCGGTGACTCGGGCCGCTGCAGGTGACGGGTAACCTGCAGCGCGATCCAATTACGGGTATCGGCGTCGGCGAACGGCGTGCCGTCGTGAAAGCAAAACTCCGGCAGGTTTGGCAAGCGTTGCAGCAACAGGGCAAAGCTCACTTCCAGCTCAGTCATTGCCAGGTCGGCCTGCAGGGCCTCAAGGCATTGCCAGACCCTGTACAGCCCGTCGAACCAGAACAACGCTCCGGCAAGGCTGGCCTCCAGCTCCAACAACAAGTCGGCGTAATGGCCTTGGGCAAAACGCTCCTGGTAGCGCTTGAGTTTGTCGGCTGCGGGCCCGCGCAAGGTGGTGACACGCTCGTTGTCGGCATCCGGATAGCTGACCAGCGCCAGCCATGCCAGCGTTCGGTTCAAGCGCAATGCGCGCAGGTCGGCAGCGTTCTGGCGCAGCCACCAGGCGCATAACGGACGGGCCTGATCCTGCAAAGTGCGCAACACTTTGTGGGCGTCTTTTTCGTTAGCCACCACCGCCTCGGGCTTGAGCAACTGAGTGGTGACCTGCTTGACCTGCGCAATCACGCCGCTCATGCCCGAGGCGGGAAGATCACCTTGCGCAGCCCGCTCCAGGCGTTGAGCCAGTTGCCTGCGAATCGGCAATAACAGCGGAGCGTCGTCCAGCAAGTGCTCCGTCCACAGCTCATCGAGGCGTGCCAGGTGTTCAAGTACGGACTGGAACAAAGGCTGCTGACTCTGCAGCGACAGGCTCTCTGTAAACAACGGCTCCAGGCGCAATACCAGCCAACTGAATGCCGCGCCACGGGTGCGCGGTTTTTCGGGATAGAGCGCAGGCCAATGCTGCTCGCAGAGATAGCGCAGCAAACCGAGGCCGGCCAGCAGCCCAGCGAAAGACTCGCGCTGGTGCAGAGCCCAGGTCAACCAGACAGCCACCCGCAGATCCTTGGATTGCTGACGCAACACCTGCTCACTGGTTTCCAGAACCTTATGCCAGTCGGGCTGGCTGGAGCCGTGCATCGATTGCGCCTTGCCCAACTCGCTTTCAAGAAATTCATACTCGCTCGAAAAGCGCATATCGCTGCCGGCAAAACGGGTCTGCGAGCACGGTAACTGTGCAAGTTCAAGATAGTAATCATAGAGCTTGTCTGAATAAGCCATTCGGCACCGCGGGCAACTACCAAAAGCAAATAAGGGCCAACTAAGCACATTTAAATTGCGCATCAGATTGCCATCTAAACTTCGTTCGACCTCCCACGAAGTTCGCAAACCTTAGCCACGTCTAAAACATTCAGCAAGCCACAAACCAATACTTAAGAAATATCCTACAACCTCCAAAAAATACGCGCTGCGCAGTATTTTGCGCAGCCAAACGCCCAAAACGAACTGAATTAGCTGGCAAACCCCTATGCCATCAGGGTGCGCCCTATGAGCAACTAAGTGCGCACAGATGCGCAACCAGTTCCCCTTTTATTCAATTAAATCCTGCTCTCTGAGTTTAAAATGTTTCCCCGCGCGCACTCCGACTCTTGTTTTTATTGACTTTCATAGTTTCAGGCACACTTCTTGTTATAGGCATTTGCCCAGCCGGCACATTTATCGGTTGGAACTACCTCATCATTCAGGCAAGGAAACCCGTCATGCCAACACCCGCCTATCTTTCCATCACCGGTGTCAAACAAGGTTTGATTACGGCAGGCACTTTTACCCAGGACTCGGTAGGTAATATTTACCAGGAAGGGCACGAGGACCAGATTCTGGTGCAGGCCTTCGCGCACCAGGTGATCATCCCCCGCGACCCGCAGTCCGGCCAGCCAACCGGGCAAAGGGTCCACAAACCCTTAATGATCACCAAGGTCTTCGATAAGTCATCGCCCTTGCTGTTCAGCGCACTGACCAGCGGCGAGGAGGTCAAGTGCCGCCTTGAATGGCTGCGGACCTCCTCGGCCGGGACCCAGGAGCACTACTTCACTATCGAGCTGGAAGGCGCAACCATCGTGGATATCCAATCACGCATGCCCAATTGCCAGGACCCGGACAATGCCCACTTCACCCACTTGGAGGACGTGCACTTCACCTATCGCAAGATCGTGTGGACCCACGAAGTGTCCGGCACTTCCGGGTCGGATGACTGGCGCAGCCCGGTAGCAGGCTAAACCGGAGCGCTGGCGGGAACGGCGGCCATGGATGGCCGCCACTCCTGCCTGCTGGCTACACCATCGCCAGTGGATGCTTGCGCTTGGGCGCACCGAACACACGGTCGATGGCGTCCAGGTCGTGCTCATCCAGCACCAGCTTGGCAGCGGCGGCGTTGAGCCGCACGTGCTCGGGGCTGACCGCCTTGGGGATGGCGATCACTCCGTCTTGGCGCAATACCCAGGCCAGGGCAACCTGAGCGGGCGTAACGTCGTGGCGGCGGGCGATCTGCTTGAGGGTGGTGCTGGACAGTAACTCGCCACCTTGGGCAATCGGGCAGTAAGCCATCAACGGTAAATGGTGCTGTTGCCACCAGGGCAGCAGGTCGAATTCGATACCGCGCTCTTCGATGTTGTAGAGCACTTGGTTGGTCGCACAGGCGGGGGATGCGAGTTCCTGCAGGTCGGCCACGTCAAAGTTGGAAACACCCCAGCGGCCGATCTTGCCGGCCTCGCGCAGGCGTTCAAAGGCTTCGACGGTTTCTTCGAGGGGATACTGGCCGCGCCAGTGCAACAGATACAGATCGATATAATCCGTGCCCAGGCGTTGCAGGCTGGCCTCACACGCACGCGGTACGCCTTTTTGGCTGGCGTTGTGCGGGTAGACCTTGCTCACCAGGAAGACCTGGTCACGCCTGCCGCGAATGGCTTCGCCGACCACACTTTCGGCGCCGCCCTCGCCGTACATTTCAGCGGTATCGATAAGGGTCATGCCCTCGTCGATTCCCAGTTGCAAGGCCGCGACTTCGGCGCGATGGCGGTCCGGGTTTTCGCCCATGCGCCAGGTGCCCTGGCCGATGACAGGGACGGGCACGCCGGCCAGATCGATAGTTCGCATGACAACCTCCTGGTGAATTCGCGGATTAACAGTGTGGCATTGACCGGACAAAAGGGTTCAATCGAAGTATGGTTGCCCTCTGCCAAGTCGCCAGGAAGGACCTGCCATGCTGTTTGTGGTGATGCTCGGGGGCAAGCACCCCAGGGCCAAAATTGAAGTTCACGATGTGGTGTTCGCTGCGGCGGATACGTTGCAAGACACTTACCCGCAATTGCGCGAAGGATGGTTCGGCAGCCCCAAGGGCTTGCATATCGATGCGTGGATGGCGGTGGACGGAGTCGACGGCTGGAAAGTCGAACTCAGCCATTTGGCGCCGCAGGCGGGGGCGCAGCACCTGTACTTCATCAACCTGGGTGGTTATGAAGCCAGCAGCTTTGGTGAAGCGCACCATTACTTATTGGTGGTCGCCCGCAATAAACAGGAAGCAACCAGCAAGGGCAAGCAACAGATGCTGCGGCATTGGGCCCAGGCCCACACCGACGGGGTATTGGATATCGACGATTGCCTGCCTATCGACCTGGTGGAGGGTCGCTACCTGCACCTGGTGCAAGGCGTGCATCGGCCGATCATTCAGCAGAACGACTATATCGTGCTGCCTTGAGTGTTTTGCTGTTGCTCTGTCTTTGAGGGTGACCTCAGATCCAAATGTGGAAGGGGCGGTGCGAAGATTCGGCTTGCCCCCTATGGCAGTGGGTCAGCTATAGATTTATCAGCTGACACACCCTCATCGGGGGCAAGCCCCCTCCCACATTTCTGACCGATTTCAAACCTGAAATACCAGTCGGCTCTAAGGCCGCCGCGCTTTTGATTTTGATCTGCGATCGCCCCGTCAACCACGATGCCCGCAATCCGACAGTGATTTGGGCATGCCGAGCCTAGGCGAGGCACCGAGTGGTGGGGCGTGGACCTTTTGGTTACTTTTGGGTTCTTCTGTACCCGCTGTAAGAGCGGAACCATACGCGGCCGTTACCCAAATAACGGATATGCACACAATCATCCCCCCGCCATATGCTCCGAAATCCTGGCCCGCAACCACCGTTCAGCCGGGTCATTGTCATGCACCCCACTCCACACCATCGACAACTCCGCCGCATCAATCGCAAACGGCGGGTCCTCCGCGCGTAAGGCCGTACCCTCGGTCAACGCACACGCCGCATAATCCGGCACCGTCGCAATAATCTGCGTCCCCGCCAACAGCGCCCGCAACCCACTGAATTGCGGCACCGCCAACACCACCCGCCGCGCCCGGCCGATCCGCGCCAGGTCCAGATCAATATTGCCGCTCAGGTCCCCCGAAAACGACACCATCGCATGCGGCCGCTCGCAATAATCATCCAGCGTCAGCGGCTCAACCCCGTCATCCCCACGTAACACCTTGCACGGAATATCCCGCAGCTTCTTGCGCTTGGCATTCGCCGGCAACTCCGTGGTGTAACTCACCCCCACCGTAATCTCCCCGCTGGCCAGCAACGATGACATCAACAGGTAATTGGCCCGCCGCACCACCACGACAATCCCCGGCGCCTCTTCACGCAACTGGCTGAGCAACGGCGGAAACAAGCCGAACTCGGCGTCATCCGACAAGCCGATACGAAACACCGCACAACTGGTGGAAGGATCGAAATCCTTGGCGCGGCTGACCGCGCCTGAAATGGTGTCCATGGCCGGTTGCAGCTCCTTGAGAATCGCCAGTGCGCGTGGCGTGGGCTCCATGCCCCGCCCGTTGCGCAGCAGCAACGGGTCGTCGAACAAGTCTCGCAAGCGCCCCAAGGCCGCACTCACCGCCGGTTGGCCCATAAAGAGTTTCTCGGCCACCCGGGTCAGGTTCTTCTCGAACATCAGCGCTTCGAAAATCACCAGCAGGTTCATGTCGACGCGGCGCAGGTCGTTGCGATTCATGGGGATATCCAAACGGTTAGCAGTTCATAGGATAAGCATGCAAAACGCCATTTCGATTGCATGCCTGTGCTGTCTTTTTCGACGATTTTTGCCGCTGCACCTGGCGAAATTAACAACGATTAACTCGTCAGCCAAGCGGTCCGGCGACAAGAATGCAGGCGTCTACACTGCATCCAATCACCGGGAACGCTCCCATCGACTGCGGATATCCGTCATGGCCCGACTCGAGTACTGTACGCCCCGTTTATCCGCCACCGGTGGCCTATGCCCCCGGCGCGAGCGTATCGCCAAACAATTGATCCTCGCCAACCTCGGCGAAAGCCTGGCCATTGCCGACCTGGCCCAGGCCTGCGCGTTGTCGCGCAGCCACTTTTCCCGCGCGTTCAAGTGCACCACCGGGCTGTCGCCCCAGGAATGGATTCGCCAGCAGCGCATCCAGCGCGCCAAGGAGCTGATCACTCAGTCCTCCTTGAGCCTGACGCAAATCAGCCTGGAGTGCGGCTTCTGCGACCAGGCGCACTTCTGCCATATGTTCACGCGCAGCGAGGGTGTAAACCCGATGACCTGGCGAAATCACCAATTGCGTCACAAGCTGCATCACAAGCCTCAAGAGATCGCTGCCTAGTGGTCTGCACGCACCTGGAATATGCTGGCCGCTTACTTTCCCCAGAGCACGGCCACCCATGAGTGACCCACGCGACCAGGCCGTGCATTTTGGCCCCTACCGCATCCACCCGCACCAGCGCCTGGTGCTGGAGGCGGGTCGCCCGTTGCGCCTGGGGCGGCGCGCGGTGGATATCCTGCTGATCCTGCTGGAGCAGGCCGGCAATGTGGTGAGCAAACAGGAACTGATCGCCCGGGTCTGGCCCAAAAGCGTGGTCGAAGACGGCAACCTGCGGGTGCACATGGCGGCGTTGCGCAAGGCACTCGGCGATGGCCAGGCCGGGCAGCGCTATATCGTGACGGTGGCCCAGCGCGGCTACAGTTTTGTGGCACCCCTGAGCATCGAACCGATGAGCCTGCCCACCGAAGGTGAACCGCAACGCCCGTGCCACAACCTGCCGTTGCGACGAACCCGCATGATCGGCCGCCAGGCTCTGATCGACAGCCTGGTGCAGCAGTTGCCCGAGCAGCGCTTTATCACCTTGACCGGCGCCGGCGGTATCGGCAAGACCACCGTCGCGCTGCGCGTGGCGGAATTGCTGATCGGCCATTACCGCGACGGCATTCGCCTGCTCGACCTCGCGCCGCTGATCACGCCGTCGATGATCCTGCCCAACCTCGCCGCCCTGCTCGACCTGACCCACGCCGAGCATGAGCCGCTGGCCGAGTTTGCGCGGCGCTTGCAGGAGCACCAGGTGCTGCTGGTGATCGACAACTGCGAACACCTGCTGGACGACATCGCGCTGATCAGCGAAACCCTGCTGCGCCACGCGCCCAAGCTGCACATTTTGACCACCAGCCGCGAGGCCCTGCGCGCCGAGGGCGAATATGTGCAACGCCTGGAGCCCCTGGCCTGCCCGCCCGCCACCGGCAACCGCGCCCAGGCCCTGGGCTACCCGGCCCTGCAATTGCTGATCGAACGGGCCATGTCCCATCAGGACAGCTTTGAACTCAGCGAAGCCGAACTGCCCCTGGCAATTGATATCTGCCAGCGCCTCGACGGCATTCCCCTGGCCATCGAGTTGGTGGCGGCGCAGATCGAACGCTTCGGCCTGCCCGGCCTGCTGGTGCAGATGGAAGACAACTTCCGCCTGCTCACCCGTGGCCGGCGCAGCGCCCTGCCCCGTCACCAAACCTTGCGTGCCACGCTGGACTGGAGCTTCGACCTGCTCACCGGTTGCGAACAGATTTGCCTGCGCCGCCTGGCGGTGTTCCGTGGCGGCTTCAGCCTGGCCAGCGCGGCGGCGGTGATTGCCGGTGAACAGATGGCACCGGTCGAGGTGTTGGGGTCGATCACCCAATTGGTGGCCAAGTCCTTGCTCAATGTGGAGCCGGGGGATGACGAGATGGTCTACCGGCTGCTGGACATCACCCGCACCTACGCCCTGGAAAAACTCAGCGTGGCCGATGAACTCGACGCCACCCGTGAGCGCCACGCCAATCGCTGCCTGGCCCTGATGAACCAGGCGCAGGACGATTGGGAACAGACCGCCACCCAACTGTGGATCGACCGCTATGAGCCACTGCGTGAAGACGTGCGCGCCGCCCTCGACTGGGGCCTGGGCGATCAGGGTGTGCACCTGCTGGGTATTCGTCTCACCGTCAGCGCCATGCCGCTGTGGCAGGAGCTGTCGTTGCTGCGCGAACACGGCTTGTACGTAGGCAAGGCGCTGGAGCGGCTGGGGCAATCGAGTACACCGAGCCAACGCTTGCACATGGCCTTGCAACTGGCCCATGGCAGCTTCTGCTATCACACCCAGGGCGGTACGCCGCAGACCGTCGACGCCTTCGCCTGCGCACGACGCCTGGCGGAGGCCGGCAAGGACCTCGCCGGGCAGTTGCGCGCGGTGTCCGGGCAGATGGCGGTCAGCCTGTGCGACGGCAACTACCGCGAGGCCCTGGTGCAAAGCCTGCATTTCGATCAACTGCATTTTGACCCATCAGCCCCTCATGCCGAGCCCTTGCTGGCCCTGAGTGCCCAACGCCTGCGGGTGCTCGCGCAGCACTTCGCGGGCAACCAGGCGCTGGCGCAGCACAATGCCGAGCAGGTGATCCAGCGTATGGCCCAGAGCGGCCATCTCAACCGGTTTACCCATGGTTTCGGCGTGCAGTACGACCAGAGCGTGGCTTCGTTGACGATCCTTGCGCGCATCCTCTGGCTGCGCGGTTTCCCCGAGCGCGCCGCGCGCACGGCGGGCCAGGCGTTGGCGCTGGCATTGCAGATCAACCACGGTACGTCGATCTGCTACACACTGGCCCTGGCCGGGGTGGTGATCGCCCAGTACAACGGCGATGACGTCGCGGCGCGTGATCAGTTGGACCTGCTGTTGCAGCAGGCGCAAAAGCATTCGGTGCAGTTGTTCCATACCTGGGCGCGCTGCTACGAGGGCACCCTGCCCATCGCCGAAGTGCAAGGGCTGGGCCTGGTGGAAGACATCCTAGTGACCTTCAACGCGCACGGCGTGGATGACGCCCTGTTCGAACGCGCAAGGAGCGGCGCAGCCGGCTGGTGCACCCCGGAGATTCTGCGGGTGCGCGCCAACAGCCTGGCCGATACGCACGCCGCCGAGGCGCTGCTGCTCGAAGCCCTCGGCCTGGCGCACCAGCAAGGCGCGCTGGCCTGGGAACTGCGCTGCGCGATGTCGTTGGCGCGACTGTGGCAGACCCAAGGCCGTATACAGGCCGCCCGCGACCTGCTGGCTTCAGTCTATGCAAGGTTTACCGAAGGCTTTGCTACCCAGGACCTAGTCCGCGTACGCAGCCTGCTCGACGAGTTGCAGAACAAACGGCCGGCCTGAAAACGGCCCCAGGTAATGCCCATACCCTTGCTGCAAACGCGCCACCTGCACGGGGTCGCGCAGTTGCGCCAGGGCATAGCTGCGCAGGCAATTGAGCAGGCGGTAGCGCGGGTAGCCCGGGCCGGGTTCGAGGGTCAGCAGCGACGTACCGACCAGGCGTTCGAGCAGATAGGCCAGGTCGGCGTGTTCCAGCTCGGTGCCAGCGACCAGTTCGCTCAAAGTCGGCAAGCTCATCGCCATCTTGAACAAGCCCAATTGCAGGAACAGCCAGCGCTCTGGCAGGCTCAGGCGCTGGTAGGTCCAGTCCAGGGCGGCGGTCAGTGATTGGTGGCGCTCCACCGCCGTGCGGCGGCCGCGGGTCAGCACCTGCAAACCCCTGCACAACTGCGCCTGCACCCCGCGCACGCCAAGGGCGTCGACTTGTGCGGCGGCCAGCTCGAGGGCCAACGGGATACCGTCGAGGCGCCGGCAGATATCCCGCAGCGGCGCCAGATCCTGGCGGCGCAATGCAAATCCCTGTTGGCTGGCGCAAACCCGTGCGACAAACAATTGCACGGCGGGGTACGCCAGCGCCTGTTCAACACTGGCCAATGCCGCCGGTGCCGGCAGCGCAAACGCCGGCACACGCATCAGCCATTCGCCTGGGGCCTGCAAGGCTTCGCGGCTGCTGACCAGCACGCTGACCTGGGGCGCCTGTTCACGCAACGCCCGCAGCAGATGGCGACAGGAGCCAAGCAGCAGGTCGGCGCCGTCGAGTACCAGCAATAGCTGCTTGCCGGCCAATTGGCGGCACAGTTCAGTGGCGCTGCCGGCGGGCTGCAGGTGCAGCGCCGTGGCCAGGTGGCGCAACATCGCGATGGGCGCCTCGACGGTGGCCAGGTCGACCCACCACACGCCATCGCGGTAGCGCGGCAACACCCGCTCGGCGAGCGCCAGGGCCAGGGTGCTCTTGCCCACGCCGGCGCAACCGGTGAGGGTCATCAGGTGCTGGCCGGACAAACGCCGTACCAACACGCCCAGCAGTTCATCGCGACCGATCACCGGGCTGAGCCGTGCAACCAGGTTGTGCTGAGGGGTGAATGTCTGGATCACACCCTGCACGGGCGCCGCGAAGCAATAGCCGCGCAGGGGATCATTGAGGATCAAGCGTTGCCCGTCGAGGGCACGGCGCAGTGCGGCGATGTGCACCCGCAGGTTGTTCTCTTCGACCACGCTATGGGGCCAGACCCGCTCGATCAGCTCGACCTTGCTGAAAAACTGCCCAGGCGCCTCCAGCAACACCGCAAGGATATCCAGCGCACGCCCGCCCAGAGGCACCGGCCAGCCCGCCTTGCTGACCAGTCGCTGTTGCCGGTGGAAGACATAGGCGCCGAAGCGCACCGTGCCATCAGCGTCAATCGCCTGAGGGTTATTCATGACGGTCATCGCGCTGGAACCCCCGACCTTGGGCGTTCGCGCATCCTTTTCCATGGGCTTGACGTTATCTTGCCAGCTACCGATGACAGGACAATGCTGGCACAGGGAGCGATACGGACAATCGGGTGCGCCAGACGGACATTCTGTCGTTAACTGAACTGTTGTCGGTATTGGGTAGGGTTAAGGCCGAGTTTTTCGCTGAACAGAAAGCGCATATGCCGCACGCTGCCAAAGCCTGCGTGGAAAGCCACGGTCTTGAGCGGCAGGTCGGTGGTTTCCAGCAACTGCCGGGCGCGGTCGATGCGTGCGCCTTGCAGGAAGGCCATGGGCGTCATCTGCACGTCCTTGGCGAATAGCCGCGCAAAGTGGCGCGCACTCATGCCGGCCAGCTCAGCCATCGACTCGATGGTAAACGCCTGCTCCAGATGCGCCAGCACATGGGTCTGCACGCGGGTGATCGCGGTTTCCTGCGGCGCCACGGCAGCCGTCATAGGGCTGAACTGGGCCTGACCGCCCTGGCGCTTCATCACCACCAGCAGCACCTTGGCCACGTCTACCGCGACTTGCTTGCCATGGTCCTGGGCCACGATCGACAGCGCCAGGTCGATACCCGCAGTCACCCCGCCGGAGGTGATCAAGCGCCCGTCCTGCAGGTAGATGCGGTCGGTTTCGACGATGGCCTTGGGGAAGGCCTTGATCAGCCGTTCGGTGTAGTGCCAGTGCGTGGTCACGCGCTGCTCGTCCAGCAACCCGGCGTGGCCCAGCACAAACGCGCCGGTGCAGATCGAACCAAAGCGCCGCGCGCGTGGCGCCGCCGCCTTGAGCCAGGGCAGCAGCGCAGGGTGGCATTCGTTATAGGCACCCGGGCCACCGGGCACCAGCAGCAGGTCATAGGCGCCGTCGGCCTGCTCCAGCAGCAGGTCAGTCTGCACCACCACCCCATTGGACGCGCGCAACGGGCCGGGCTCGGTGCCAATGGTGAGGATCTGGTAGTGCGCCGCCGCCGGCAGGTAACGGTTGGCAATCGAAAACACTTCGAGCGGCCCGGCCATGTCGAGCAGCAGGAAGTCCGGGAACAGCGCCATGGCCACGGTTTTCATAAAGCGGGAAGTCCATCGAAAAGGGATGCGGCGTGCATTATGGCACGTTCAAAACTGTCAACTTAAAAGAGACAGTTATTCAGATTTCAGCTTCTTAATGAATATTTCGATAACCATTAACCTTCTTCTCAACGCACAAGCCCTGCACTTCGCAGCCCGCTTGCACTTGAGGACACCACCATGCTGACCCTTCGCAAAGCTTCCGAACGCGGCGCCGCCAATCACGGTTGGTTGAAGTCGTTCCACACCTTCTCTTTCGCCAACTACTGGAACCCCGAGGAGCAGGGTTTTTCCGACCTGCTAGTGATCAATGATGACCGAGTGGCGGCCGGCAAAGGCTTTGGCCAGCACCCGCACCGCGACATGGAGATTTTCTCCTATGTGCTCGAAGGCGCGCTGGAACACAAGGACACCCTGGGCACCGGCTCGGTGATCCGCCCCGGCGACGTGCAATTGATGAGCGCCGGCAGCGGCGTGGCCCACAGCGAGTTCAACCACAGCCAGACCCGTGGCGTGCACTTCCTGCAAATCTGGATCGTGCCCGCCGTGGCCGGTGCCGAACCGCGCTATCAACAAGAGCACTTCACTGAGGCGCAAAAACGCGGGCGCTTGCAGCTGATCATTTCGCCGGAAGGTGCCGACGGCTCCCTGAGCGTGCGCCAGGATGCACGGGTATATGCCGGGCTGTTCAACGCTGGCGAAAGCGCGAGCCTGGACCTGCCGCCGGATCGCCACGTGTACATCCATGTGGCCCGGGGCAGCGTTGAAGTCAACGGCCAGCGCCTGCAGGAAGGCGACGGCGCCCGGGTGCGTGATGAACGCCAGATTCGTCTGAGCCAGGGTGAGGATGCCGAAGTACTGGTGTTCGACCTGCGCCCTCAGGAACGGCCGCAGATGCCATGACTGGCCTTGCGATGGCCCGCCCACACGGGCCATCGCTGGCGTCGATAGTCACCATCAGCGCAATGAAGTTCTCTTAAAAAATGCAACGCGTAACATCCAACCCATACCAGCAACAACCCAACTAAAACACTCGGAGCACACAATCATGAAACGCCAAATCTTGCTTAGCCTCGCTTTCTCGGTACTCGCTGCAAACGCATTTGCTCACCCTGTTGTCGCTGAAGGCGGCGCGGATCGCCTGATGGAAAGCCGTGTTGCCGAAGGTGGTTCGGATCGCCTGCTGGACCGCCGTGTCGCTGAAGGTGGTGCAGATCGTCTGCAGGAACGTGGCCTGGCTGAAGGCGGTGCTGATCGTCTGCAGGAACGTGGCCTGGCTGAAGGCGGTGCTGATCGCCTGCAGGAACGTGGTCTGGCTGAAGGCGGTGCTGATCGTCTGCAGGAACGTGGCCTGGCTGAAGGCGGTGCTGATCGTCTGCAGGAACGTGGCCTGGCTGAAGGTGGTTCGGATCGTCTGCACAGCAACAACGCTTGACCCCGTGCTGTTCGCGGGGCACCCCAAACCGGCCTGATCAGCCGGTTTTTTTTCGTCTGCACTTTAACGGCGCAGGCTTATTCAGCCTTGCTGTGTGCCGTCTCCAGCCGCCAGGCGGGTTCCTGATGGGCCCGTTCAGCACCGGACAAGCTCACCGCGACGCGGTTGAGCAGTAATTCGGCGTTGTACTTGGGCAACATTGCGCAGGCGAGCACCACCACCAGGCCAAAGCCGATAAACCGGCGGGACACCTTGATGTCGCTGGCCTCGATCCGCCAAAGAAAGGCGATGGCTGCGACCGCACCCAAGAATGCGCCGGCCAATGCTTCATTGAGGGGATGGATATAGGGCGCCACGCAATAGGCGCTGAACCCGGCACCGATCAGTAAACCCCCGAGCGCCGCCGGCCAGCGCAACACCGGGTTGAACTGGCGCGCCACCAGGCTCAAGCCTACGGTCAGCATCAGGCACGTGTTCATCGCATGCCCACTGAGCACCGCAATGTCCAGGGATTGAATGGATAAACCCCAGCCCTTGAACAGCAACTTGCTGAACGCAACAATCGAGTACGTCACGCCGACGGTTACTACCCAGGCCCGCAAGGCCCAGGGGTTGGAATACCTCAACCACACGGCAATAATAATCGCGGCCGGAATCATGACGGTAATACCGCCATAGTGTGCAAGTTCTGCCCGCATAGTGCCCCACCCTGACGCGCCCGTTTCGGCGCCCATCAGACCTCAGGCCAGGGCAAATTACAACGTTATCGATGGTCAGGGTTCAGCCCTGGGCCACGCGGCGCAGATTGATCGCCGCAGGCCGCGCGGCGGGGGTGTCCACTGCTACGCCGAGCAGGTTCAGCAGGCGTGCGCGGATGGCCTGGAACCCGTCCTGGCCGGTGTCCCGCGCGCGGGGCAGGTCGATGTGCAGTTGCTCGGCGATCTTGCCATCGGCCAACACAATCACGCGGTCGGCCAGCAGGATCGCTTCATCCACATCGTGGGTCACCAGCAACACCGCCGGGGTGTGCTTGCGCCACAGCTCGATGATCAGGCGATGCATCTTGATGCGGGTCAGGGCGTCGAGGGCGGCGAACGGTTCGTCCAACAGCAGCAGCTTGGGCTCGCGCACCAGGCCGCGCGCCAGGGCCACGCGCTGCGCTTCGCCGCCGGAAAGGGTCGCCGGGTAAGCCTCCAGGCGGTGGGCCAGGCCGACTTCGGTCAAGGCTTGCACCGCACGCGCTTTGGCGTCGGGCACCCGCAGGCCGAGGATCACGTTTTTCCAGGCGCGCTTCCACGGCATCAGGCGCGGCTCCTGGAACACCGCAGCCCGCGCCCTGGGCACGCGCAGCTGGCCGCTGTCGATACTGTCCAGCCCGGCCAGGCTGCGCAGCAAGGTGGTCTTGCCCGACCCGCTGGCACCGAGCAACGCCACGAATTCGCCCGGGGCGATGTCCAGGTCGAGGCCGTCGATGACCCGTTGCTGGCCGAACTGGCGCACCACATTACGCAGCTGCACCGGCGCTTCACTTGTCGACATATCAGTTCCTAACAAAGGATGGACGCCAGGCCAGGGCAAAGCGTTCGAGGGTGCGGATCAGGCCGTCGATCAACAGGCCGAGCACGCTGTAGATCAGCAGGCAGATCACGATCACGTCGGTGCGCATGAAGTCGCGTGCATCACTGGCCAGGAAGCCGATGCCGGCGGTGGTGTTGATCTGCTCGACAAACACCAGCGCCAGCCACGAAATGCCGAGGGCATAACGCAGGCCGACGAAAAACGAAGGCAGCGACCCCGGCAGGATCACATGCCAGATCAGCTCGCGCCGGTTGAGCCCCAGGGTGTTGGCCGCCTCGATCAGTTTGGGGTCGATATTGCGGATACCGGCAAACAGGTTGAGGTACACCGGAAAGGTGGTGCCGGTGACGATCAACGCGATCTTGGTGAACTCGCCAATGCCGAACCACAGGATAAACAGCGGCACAAGCGCCAAAGACGGGATGGTGCGCAGCATCTGCATCGGCGAATCGAGGATCACCTCGCCGCGCCGCGACAGGCCGCTGATCAACGCCGCCACCACGCCGATGCTGACGCCGATACTCAAGCCGAACAACGCGCGCTGCAGGGACACCAGCAGGTGCTTGCCCAGCTCGCCGGACACGATCATCGCCCACAAGGTGCCGCCGATCTGCGAGGGCGCGGCGATCACGCGCGAGGGAATCCAGCCCAACTGCGAGGCCAGTTCCCACAGCAGCAACAGCACGATGGGGCTGACCAGCCGCAGCAACACATCCGGGGTGCGCCAGCTGCGCACCTGGTTCGGCCGGCGCTCGGCTTTATTGATGGAGAACGTCTCGGTCATCAGGCTTCCTTACTCAAAAGACACGGCCGCAAGCGCCGTGACGGACTGATGCTAAGCGCATAAAAAACCGTCGTGAAAGTCTTTGTAGGAATAACCTAATGCAATCAACATGCAAATTACTGATACACGCTCGAATACATGATTCTACTTTTTAATAATTAGGTTAGAACCAAACGGCATTTTACAGGCCCTGCCCCTGCCCCTACTTTGGACGCGAATAACCGACCCCCTGCCCGGCGCAGGTGCTAACCGCGAACACGACAAGGACAGACCATGAGCATTGAATTCATCGGCTACATCGGCGGCCACCACGCTTCCGAGATCCACCCGCGCAGCGGCCCTACCCTGCAACCGGACTACGTGGAAACCGTGGCCCGCGCTCACGAAGAAGCCGGCTTCGACCGCGCCCTGGTGGCCTTCCACTCCAACAGCCCGGACAGCACGCTGATCGCCTCCCATGCCGCCAGCGTGACTAAAAAGCTGCAGTTTCTGATCGCCCACCGCCCGGGCTTTGCCCAACCGACCCTGGCCGCGCGCCAGTTCACCACCCTGGACGTGTTCAACGGCGGCCGCACTGCCGTGCATATCATCACCGGCGGCGATGACCGCGAGCTGCGTGCCGATGGCAGCCACATCGGCAAAGACGAACGCTACGCGCGCACCGACGAATACCTGAGCGTGGTGCGCCAGGAATGGACCAGCGAACAGCCGTTCGATTTTGCCGGCACCTACTACCAGGTCGAAGGCGCGCACTCCACGGTGAAGTCGCCGCAGTTGCCGCATATTCCGTTGTATTTCGGCGGCTCGTCCAAGGCTGCGATTGAAGTGGCGGGCAAGCACGCCGACGTGTACGCGCTGTGGGGTGAAACCTATGAGCAAGTGCGCGAAATCGTGACCCAGGTGCGCGCCGAAGCGGCCAAGCATGGGCGCACGATTCGTTTCAGCTTGTCGCTGCGGCCGATCCTCGCCGAGACCGAAGAGCTGGCATGGGCACGTGCCGACAGCATCCTGCAGCAAGCCACCGCGCTGGCCGAAAAGAATGGTTTTGTACGGCGTGAACCGCCGAATGAAGGCTCGCGCCGGTTGTTGGCGGCGGCGGCGCAAGGGTCGCGGTTGGACAAGCGTTTGTGGACCGGGATTGCCGGGTTGCTGGGGGCGCAGGGCAACTCCACTTCACTGGTAGGTACGGCTGAGCAAGTGGCGGAGGCGCTGGTGGACTACTACGACCTGGGGATTACCACCTTCCTGATTCGTGGCTTTGATCCGCTCAATGATGCGATTGATTACGGTAAGAAGCTGATTCCGCTCACCCGCCAACTGATCGCAGAGCGCGAACAGGCCAAACAAGTCGCTTAAAAACACCACAAAACAAATGTGGGAGGGGGCAAGCCCCCTCCCACATTTTGATTTTCATTGGGTTCAAGATCAGTTTTTGTAGTCGGTATCACTACGCTCCAACTGCCGAATCAACGCATTCCAATGCCGCGCCACACCCGGGCCTTCGCCGCTGCTGTGGGCCTTGGCCTGTTCTTCCACTTTATCCACCACCTCTTGTGGCGGAAATACCAACTCCGCATTCCCCGCCGCCTGCGCCGCAATCTGGATATTGCATGCGCGCTCCAGGCCTTGCAGTTGCTGGAAGGCATGCTCGACGCTGATCCCGGCCGTCAGCAAGCCGTGGTTACGCAGGATCATCACGCTCTTGTCGCCCAGGTCCGCCACCAGCCGCTCACGCTCATCCAGGTCAAGCGCAATGCCTTCATAACCGTGGTAGGCCACGCGTCCGGAAAAGGCGATGGAATGCTGGGAGATCGGCAGCAGGCCGTCTTTTTGCGCCGACACCGCAATGCCGTCACGCGTGTGGGTGTGCAACACCGCCTGCAGGTCATGGCGTGCGCCGTGGATGGCGCTGTGAATCACGTAGCCGGCGTAGTTGATACCGAGGCCGGTCGGGTCGTCGACGATGGTACCGTCGAGATCGACCTTGACCAGGTTGGAGGCGTTGATTTCATCGAACAACAAGCCGAAGGCGTTGATCAGGAAATGCTCCTCCGGACCCGGCACGCGGGCGGAGAAGTGTGTGTAGATATGGTCGGTCCACTTGTACAAGGCCGCCAGGCGGTAAGCGGCGGCCAGTTTGACGCGCACGTCCCATTCTTGCGGAGTGACGCGCTGGCGAACATTGTTGGAAACGCTGGAGATCGAGGTGACGCTGCTCATGGCAAAACTTCCTGGATGGCCTTAAGGACTTCCAGGCAAGCCTAGGGGATGCAAAAAAATAATAAAAAGCACATTTTAATCTAAGCTAATTATCATAATTTTTTATATCCCCTTTCACCCTCATGCCGCGTTGCGGATCTTGTGCAGTGAATCCGCCACCAGCTTGCCAAAGGCGTCCACCGGCCCCTGCAGATTGCCGAGGAAGTGCGGGTAGATCAGCCACAGGTCCATCACCGGCTTGAAGTCCTTGAGCGGCATCACCGCCAGTTGCTCGCGGTGAGCGCTGCGCTCCAGTAAAGGGCGCGGCACCAGGCCCAGGCCCAGCCCGTCCGCCACCAAACCCAATTGCAGCTCGGTGCCGAAGGTTTCCAGGTTGACCCGCAAGGCCAGGCCCTGGTCCGACAGCGTGCGCTGCAGGCCGGCGCGGAAGCCGCAGCCATCCGGGTTGAGGATCCAGCCGCTCTGGTACACGTCGGCCAGCTTGCAGGGCTTTTTCGGCAACTGCGCCTTGGCGCAGACCACCACCAGTTCCATCTTGCCGATGGACTCGCCCACCACGTTATCCGGGAAGATCTTGCCCGCCGGGAACAACGCCACCGCCGCATCCAGCTCGCCGCGTTCGATCTTGCCCACCAACTGGCTGCCCCAGCCGGTGGCGACCTGGGCGCGCAAGTCGGCGTACTCGGTGCGCAGGTGCTTGAGCGCATCCAGCAACACCACATCGCCGATGGTTTGCGGCACGCCCAGGCGCAACAGACCGGTGGGCGGTGCGTCGGTGGCCACCAGCTCGCGCAGGGCATCCATCTCGCGCAGGATCAGCCGGCATTGCTCATACACGCGGGTGCCGATCAGCGTCGGCTTGAGGGGTTTGGTGTTGCGGTCGAACAACTCCACCCCCAGCGCCTGCTCGAAGTTCTGCACGCGGCGGGTAATGGCCGGCTGGGTCAGTTGCAACGACTCGGCGGCATGGCTGATGGACTGGCAACGAATCACTTCGACAAAGGCATCGATATCGTCAATTTTCATTTGGGCCGCACATAGAGAACAGTCATTAAGATGTGTGCGAAGCATAGTTGCAGGAACGCTGTCTGGATAGTCCGCACTGTGATCGATAACGTCTAACGCTATTCAGACCGGTTCTAAATTACCTTCAGCTATAAGCTAATCATTAAAAAATAGCATATTAACTATAAACATTATGCTTAGATAAACCCATCACCCGTGACCACGCGATGGAAGTGCCATGACCCAGGCCCGACACCCCGAGAGACTCAGAGCCTTTATAGGCGCCCTGGCGGAATTGATTGACGGCAACCCGCGTGAAGGCGACCTGTTGCACCGTGGCGGCAAGCTGCTGGCGCAACTGGTCAGCCATGATGACTGGCTCCCCGACGAATTCGCCCAGCCCAACCCCGAGCGTTACCAGCAATTTTTGCTGCATGCCGATTCGCGCCAGCGCTTCAGCATCGTCAGCTTTGTGTGGGGGCCGGGGCAAAGCACGCCGATTCACGACCACCGCGTGTGGGGCCTGATCGGCATGTTGCGGGGCGCCGAATTTTCCCAAGGCTTCGAACGCGCCCCCGACGGCAGCCTGGTCGCCGAAGGCAAGCCGATTCAATTGGTGCCCGGGCAGGTCGAGGCGGTGTCGCCCAAGGTCGGCGATATCCACCAAGTGAGCAATGCCCACAGCGACCAGGTGTCGATCAGCATCCATGTATACGGCGCCAATATCGGTGCCGTGCGCCGCGCGGTGTACCAACCCGACGGCAGCGAGAAACTGTTTATCTCCGGTTATTCCAACGCCTTCCTCCCGAACATCTGGGATTTGTCCAAAGAAAAGAGCCCTGCCCTATGAGCACCGTATCGACCCGAAGCTTCGCCCAGATTCGCCAGGCCCTGTTGGACCGTACCGAAGTCGCCCTGGTGGACGTGCGCGAAGAAGCGCCGTTTGCCGAATCGCACCCGTTGTTTGCCGCGAATATCCCGCTGTCCAAGCTGGAACTGGAGGTGTATTCGCGCATTCCACGGCGGGATACCCAGGTCACCGTCTACGACAACGGCGAGGGGCTTGCTCAACGGGCTGCCGCACGCTTGCAAACCTTAGGCTACACCGACGTCGCCCTGCTGGAAGGCGGCCTGGCCGGCTGGCGCAACGCCGGTGGCGAGCTGTTTATCGATGTGAACGTGCCAAGCAAGGCCTTTGGCGAACTGGTCGAGAGCGAACGTCACACGCCGTCCCTGGCCGCCGAAGAAGTGCAGGCGCTGCTCGACAGCCAGGCCGACGTGGTGGTGCTCGACGCCCGCCGTTTCGACGAATACCAGACCATGAGCATCCCCACCGGCATCAGCGTGCCCGGTGCCGAGTTGGTGTTGCGTGCCCGCGAGCTGGCGCCCGACCCGGCCACGCGCATCATCGTCAACTGCGCCGGGCGCACCCGCAGCATTATCGGCACCCAGTCGCTGATCAACGCCGGCGTGGCCAACCCGGTATCGGCCCTGCGTAACGGCACTATCGGCTGGACCCTGGCCGGGCAAAAACTCGCCCACGGCCAGTCGCGCCGATTTGCCCCGACCTCGGAAGAACACCGCCAGGTCGCCGCCGAAGATGCACGCCGCGTCGCCGACAAGGCCCGCGTCGGCCGCGCAACCCTCACGGACCTCCAGCGCTGGCAGCAGGAAACGACTCGCACCACCTACCTGTTCGATGTGCGCACCCCGGAAGAATTCGAAATCGGCCACCTGCCCGGCGCGCGCTCCACCCCGGGCGGCCAGTTGGTGCAGGAAACCGACCATGTCGCCAGCGTGCGCGGAGCGCGCCTGGTGCTGGCGGATGACGACGGCGTACGCGCGAATATGTCGGCCTCCTGGCTGGCCCAGCTGGGTTGGGAAGTGCATGTATTGGATGACCTGCACGCCGCGCACTTCAGCGAAAAAGGCGCTTGGGTCGCCCCGGTGCCCGCCCCGCCCCAGGCCGAACTGATCAGCCCGCACACCCTCGCCGAGTGGCAGGCCCACGGCGACACCGTGGTACTGGACTTCACCGCCAGCGCCAACTACGTCAAGCGCCATATCCCCGGCGCCTGGTGGGCCCTGCGTGCGCAACTGCCCGAGGCCCTGGCCAAGGTGCCGGCCGCCCAACGCTATGTGCTGACCTGCGGCAGCAGCCAATTGGCGCGCCTGGCGGTGGCGGAAGTCGAAGCCATCACCGGCAAGCAAGTGTTCCTGCTGCAAGACGGCACGGCCGGCTGGATCAACGCGCAATTGCCGCTGGAAGAAGGTGAAACCCACCTGGCCTCGCCGCGCATCGATCGCTACCGCCGGCCCTACGAGGGCACCGACAGCCCCAAGGAAGCCATGCAGGCCTACCTGGATTGGGAGTTCGGCCTGGTCGAACAACTGGCCCGCGACGCCACCCACGGTTTCTATGTGATCTGATCCATGCCCCACCTGCACCCACCCCGGGTGCAGGCCACCACATCCGACCCCTCTCCAGGCGGAGGCTGAACCCACACACGAGAGGACACCCGCATGACCCTGCATATCACCCGCCTGGAACCGACCCTCGGCGCCGAAATCGCCGGCATCGACCTGCGCCAGCCACTGACCCCGGCCTTGCGCGACGAACTGCGCAACCTGCTGCTGACCCACAAGGTGCTGTTCTTTCGCGACCAGGCTATTAACACCGAACAGCAGATCGCCTTCGCCAAGGAATTCGGCGAGCTGTACGTGCACCCCACCACCCAGCAGAACGACCCCACCCGCCCCCACGCCCACCTGATCGAAGCCCAGGACGAGCGCAAGCTCTACGGCCCGCGCATCAGCGGGCGTTGGCACACCGACACCAGCTGGCTGCTGCAACCCACCCTCGGCGCGGTGCTGCGTGCGGTGGACTTGCCGGAAGTCGGCGGCGACACGCTATGGGCCGACACCGGCGCGGTGTACCGCGCGCTGCCGGATGAGCTGCGCGCCGAGATCGACGACCTGCATGTGGTCCACGACTTCAAGAAGTCCCTGGACAAGGTCGGCTATGACTACCCGATCCTCGCCCACCCGCTGGTGCGCACCCACCCGGAAACCGGCGAAGACGGCCTGTTCATCAACTTCTCGCAGAACCCCTCGGTGATCGGCTGGACACCCCAGCAAAGCAAGCAGTTGATCGACCGCCTGCTGCTGGAATTCAACAAGCCGGAACACCAGGTGCGCTTCAAATGGCGCCCCGGTTCCGTGGCGTTCTGGGACAACCGCTCGACCCTGCACTACCCCGTCTACAACTACGGCGACTACCCGCGCCGCATGGAACGGGTGCTGATCGCCTATGACGATATTCCGCATCGGGTAAGAGCTGCCAACGCGGCCTGATCACTTATTCCAACTCCACACAGATCCCACTGTGGATTGTGGTCCCTTGTGGGAGGGGGCTTGCCCCCGATAGCAGAGTGTCAGCCACAGGTGTTGTGACGGATGCACCGCCATCGGGGGCAAGCCCCCTCCCACAAGGGGTCGCAACCACAGACGGGGTAGCGGCGCTCTATCGTCTTCAGGAATCTGCTCCATGCCTCCATCGCGCTTCCAGTATTGCGCAGCAGCGCTGAGCCTGCTCGCCGTCACCGTCCCGGCCCAGGCCGAAGACCCCGACAAAACCCTCGGCACCGTGGTGGTCACCGGCAACCGTGGCAACCAGGCGCGCACCATCGCCGACAGCCCCTCGCCCATCGACGTGATCAGCGCCGAACAACTGCAGGCCAGCGGCAAGGTCGGCCTCAAGGAGCTGCTGGCGCGCCTGCTGCCGTCGTTCAACCTGCCGGCCATCAACGGCGGCGGCACCTCGTGGTCGGTGCGCGGGGTGACGATGCGCGGGCTGTCGGGGGACCAGGTGCTGGTGCTGGTCAATGGCAAACGACGCCACAACACCGCACTGATCAACAACCTGGCGCGCATCGGCACGGCGGCGGTGCCGGTCAACCTGGACCTGATCCCGGTGTCGGCCATCGACCATATCGAAGTGCTGCGCGACGGCGCCTCCGCGCAATATGGCTCGGATGCGATTGCCGGAGTGATCAACATCATCCTCAAGGAAAACGACAGCGGCGGCAGCGCCGAAACCTCCTTCGGCCGCTACGGCGCCGGTGACGGCGACACCGTGCACCAGACCGTCAACTACGGCCTGGCCCTGCCCAACGACGGCTTTGCCAACCTGGCGCTGGACAGCAAGGAGCAAGAACCCTTCAACCGCACCGGCAGCGCCACCGGCCGGTTGTATGGCACGGCCGCCGCCCCCGACAGCCGTGACCAGAGCGTCAACCGCCACGGTTGGAACCCCAGCTACGGCCTGGGCCGCGAGAAGGTCACCAACGCCAGCTACAACCTCGAACTGCCGCTGCAGGACGACCTCAAGTTCTACTCGTTCTCCACCGCCAGCTACATGGAAACCACCAAGGTCACCGGCAACTATCGCCCCAACGAAATCACCTCGCTGGCTGGCGACCCGAACACGCCCTACCCCGACGGCATCCACGCCCAGCGCCGCAACCGCACCAAGGATTTCCAGGTGGCGGGCGGCTTCAAGGGCCTGGTCGGCGGTTGGGACTACGACATCAGTTCCACCTGGGGCGAGGACGACTCCACCCTCAACGCCAACAACACGTTGAACCCGTCGCTCGGCCCTACCAGCCCGACCTCATTCAACCTGGCCTCGCAGATCTTCGACCAGTGGACCAACAACCTCGACCTCAGCCGCAGCTTCGACATCGGCCTCAGCCACCCACTGCAAACCGCGTTCGGCTTTGAATACCGCTGGGAGAAATACCAGATCGAGGCCGGTGACTATGCCTCCTACACCCCCGGTAATTACGTGCTGCCCAGCGGCCCGTTCGCCGGGCAAACACCGCTGCCCGGCCTGGCCTCCTACAACGGCACCAGCACCGCGGATGCCGGCGAGATCAGCCGCAGCAACGTCGCCAGCTACCTCGACCTCGGCCTGGACGTGACCGACCGCTGGTACGTCGGCGCCGCCGCGCGCTACGAGCGCTACACCCAGGACATCGGCAGCACCTGGAGCGGCAAGCTGTCGACGCGCTTCAAGCTCACCCCGGAATTCGCCCTGCGCGGCACCATCAATAACGGCTTTCGCGCGCCGTCGCTGGCGCAGACCATTTACGCCTCGTCCACCTTCACCTCCGGCGGTGTGGTCAACGGCCAGCAGGTGTCGGTGCCGGTCAAGGTGTTGCCGGTGGACACCGCCGAAGCCCAGGCCCTGGGCGCGGAAAAACTCAAGCCCGAGAAGTCGCTGAACTACAGCTTCGGCTTCACCTACGAACCCACGCAGAACTACCGGCTGACCACCGACCTGTACCAGATCGGCATCCGTGACCGCATCGTGTCCACCAGCCTGCTCGGCGGGCCGGCGGTGTCGCAGATTCTGGCCGCCAACGGCCTGTCGCCGGGGCTCTACGCGCAGTACTACACCAACGCCGTCGACACCCGCACCCGTGGCATCGACATCATCAACGAGTACCGCCAGCAGCTCGACCAATACGGCCAAGTGCGCTGGAGCCTGGCCTACAACTGGAACCAGACCAAGATCGAAAAACTCCAGGACACCCCACCCGCGCTCGCCGGCCTGGGTTCCAACTACCAGATCTTCGATCGCCGCCTGCAAAAGGACCTGACCGTCGCCACCCCCCAATCCAAGCTGATCCTGGCAGCCAACTGGAAGGTCAGCGCCTACACCCTCAACCTGGCCCTGACCCGTTTCGGCAGCTACATCGAAGGCGACAACAACCCGATCAACGACCGCAAGTTCAGCGCCAAATGGATCAGCGACCTCGACGCCGCCTACGACATCAACAAACACTTCACCGTGGCCCTGGGCGCCAACAACCTGTTCAACGTGTACCCGGATAAAAAAGGCATCAAGGACTGGGCCGGCGCCTATGAGTACGGGCAGTTTTCGCCGTTCGGCTTTGGCGGTGCGTATTACTACACGCGCCTGGCGTACAACTTCTGAGGCCTGGGTGATGACTGAATTGAGTTGCGATGTGTTGATCGTCGGCGGCGGCCTGGCTGGCACCTGGGCCGCCATCGGCGCAGCCCGTGAAGGCGTCAAAGTGATCCTGGTCGACAAAGGCTACTGCGGCACCAGCGGTGTGACCGCCACCGCCGGCCCCGGCCATTGGTGGGTGGCGCCCGAGGGCCGCGCAGCCGCCATCGACAAACGCCTGGGCAGCGCCCACGGCCTGGCCGATGCACGCTGGATGGCACGCGCCATCGACACCACCTGGACCAGCCTGCCAGGCCTGCGCGACTACTACGCATTCCCCCAGAACGAACAGGGCGTGACCCAGTTTCGCGGCCTGCGCGGCCCGGAATACCTGCGCGGCCTGCGCCGCCTTGTACTCGACAGCGGCGTGACCATTCTCGACCACCACCCCGCCCTGGAACTGCTGCGCGACGACCACGGCGCCGTCGTCGGTGCGCGCGGCTGGCGACGCCAGGCCGGCGGCAACTGGTTGATCCGCGCCGGCGCGGTGGTGCTCGCCACCGGCGGCTGTGCGTTCCTGTCGCGCCTGCTGGGCAGCCACACCAACACCGGCGACGGCTACCTGATGGCCGCCGAGGCCGGCGCCGAGCTGTCGGGCATGGAGTTCTCCAACTACTACTGCATCGCCGCCGCCGGCAGCAGCATGACCCGCTCGATGGTGTACAGCTTCGGCGAGTACTTCGACGCAGCCGACCGCCCGCTGGGGATCGCCACCGGCCCCGCGTTTACCGAAGACCTGGCCCGCGCGCTGCTCAATGGCCCAGTGTATTGCCGCCTCAACCGCGTGCCGGCGGACATCCGCGCGCAACTGCCGAGCATCCAGCCCAACCTGATGCTGCCGTTTGACCGGCGCGGGGTCGACCCGTACCGGGAACGGTTTGCGGTGACCCTGCACCCCGAAGGCACCATCCGCGGTGTCGGCGGTTTACGGTTGATCGACGACGATTGCCAGACCAGCGTGCCCGGCGTGTTCGCGGCCGGTGATGCCGCCAGCCGCGAACCGATCGCCGGCGCCACCTCCGGCGGCGGCGCGCAGAACTCGGCGTGGGCCTTGTCTACCGGGCAATGGGCCGGGCGCGGTGCGGCGCGGCTGGCACGTCAGAAGGCGGCCTATCACGGCGCCGTGCACGGCTTTGACGGCGCGGCGGGCGGTGGCGCCGGGCTGATTCAGCGCATCCAGGCCGAGGTTCATCCACTGGACAAAAACCTGTTTCGCTCGGGTGCCCAGCTGGAACGCTCGCTGCGTGAGCTGGACAATGTCTGGGATCAGATCAGCGCAAGCACCTCCACCCACGACAACCCCCTGCGCGCCCGCGAAACCGCCGCCATGGCTGCCACGGCCCGCTGGTGCTACACCGCCGCGGCCCTGCGCAAGGAGAGTCGCGGCATGCACCAACGCAGCGATGCGCCGGCGCAGAGCGAAGGGTATGACGCGCATTTGCGGCTGTCCGGCGTGGCGCAGGTTCAAGCGCGCTTCGATCCACTTTTATCCAGTGAATGAATTCCCTGCAGATCACTCACTAGAGGTCCCCAACCATGCTCGAACTGATCTACTCCGACCTGTGCAACGGCTGCGGCCAGTGCGTCGCCGTGTGCCCCACCAATGTGCTGGCCCTGGACGCGATTGGCACGCTGCAAATCGCCAACCAGCAAGCCTGCCAGACCTGCTTCATGTGCGAACTGTATTGCAGCAGCGACGCGCTGTACGTCGACCCGGACGTCGAACACCTGCACCACCCCGACCCCGTGGCCGTGCGCGAGTCAGGCTTGCTCGGGCAGTATCGAAGGGATTCCGGCTGGGATGAATGGGCGGATGATCCGCGCCATCGGAATGAGCATTGGCGCATGGATGGGATTTTTGCGTTGGCGCGGGCGACTTCAGCTCAATGAACAGAACGTGGGCAAATTTAATATTCGTCCACGCCTGTTCCAGGCAGCTGCCCAAATGCGCCCCTAGAAAGGCAATGTTTTTCTTATTACTGTGAATTTTTCTATCACAGCACCTTTACCAACCAAATACTCCAATGCAGCATCCAAACTAAAATGCGTTTTCACCTCTTCATTTTCGTCATCCTCAATCATGTCCATTCGCGACACCTCCACCACAAAAAAATATGTGCAGTAAACATCATTTTGTTTTTTTATAGCGCATTGAAAAAAAACCTCCTCACCACTAATGTTGCGTCGCTCTTCGTAGCCTCTAATCTTCCCGGCATTAATCGCCCTTATGAGTTCGTTCATTTTCTAACCCTCGATATCAATACGAACCATTGTTCCGTCAGCACGCTTGATATTGACGTGTGGTAGTTCACCATGGCCAGTGCCTTTCGGGTCGTCATGACCGTAAACACGCCCTGTTTCCTTGTTGATTGGATAATCTTTTCTATAACGGGCTCTTCCATCTCTCTTTTTAAATTGATCCATCTTATGCTTCTTCCTTATACCGTCAGCATCTTGCGACCCAACACCCCGGACTTTTTGTATATCAGGAAATGCTGCGACCAATAACTCGCTTGCCTCTCTTTTATCCTTAACCCTTACGACTGTTTTTTGAGGGCCATTACGCAAGGCCTCCACTTTCTTTGGACAGGCTGTCAGCCCCAATGGATCTAACCACATAAATGGATTAGGCGAGTAGGCGTAAGTATTTACTCCCCCCATCAACCCAATCGGATCCGGCGTCGTAAACCGCCCCACTTCCGGGTCATAAAACCGGAAAGTGTTGTAGTGCAGCCCCGTCTCCCGATTTCGATCATTCGACCGAAGCCATCGTAGCGATAGCGTTTGTCCTGATACGCCAGCAGTTTGTTATGCCGCACCCAGCCCGCCCCGGGCTGTGGGCCGTCGAGCAAATTGGCGGCGGCATCGTAGGCAAACGTTTCCTGTTGGCCTTGGGTGTTGTCCTGGGTGGCCAGGATTCGGCTGGTGGCGTCGTAGTGCAGCAGTTGGCGCTGGCTGCCTTGCTGGCGGGCGATCAGGTGGTCGGCCGGGTCGTATTCGAAGATTTTCTGGTGCGCTGCCGGCAGTTGTCTGGGCTGGCCTGTGGGGCTGCGTTTGCGCAGGCGCAGGCGGCCGCAGCGGTCGTATTCGCTGCGGGTGGTGAGCTGGCCCTGGGTGCGCAGCACTTCGCGGTGCAGGCGGTCGCGCTCGAAGTCGCTGATGACCTGGCCGTCGAGGTTGATCTGGTGCAGGTGGCCGCTGCCGTAGTACAGGCGATTGAGCCAGCGGCCGTCGGGCAATTGGGTCTGGAGCCGGTTGCCGAGCTCGTCGTAGTAGTGGTTGAGGCGGCCGCCAGCGCTGTGCTCGCTAAGCAGTTGGCCAAGCGGGTCGTAGCTGAAAGCCAGGGCCTGAGTGGCCTCATCAGCAGCGCTGAAGCGGACGGCGATGAGTTGGTCGACGGCATCGTAGGTGTATTCGGTACGACCATCGTCGGTCACTTTCACCAACAGGCGGCCAACCGCGTCGCGCTCCAGGCGATGCACGATAGACGCCGCGTCGTTCAACGGCACGTAGTCGACAGCCGCCAGGTTGTTCAGCGCGTCATAGGTATAACGCCGGGCGCTGCCGTCGAGGTCTTGTTGCTCGGTGAGGCGATCGCCGCGATCCCAGGTAAAACCGTAGTGCTCGCCGTTTTCGTTGGTCAGGGTTTGCAGGCGGCCATAGGCGTCGTAGCGAAACCCAACCTGCCGGCCGTGGGCATCGACCCGTTGGCGCAGCTGGCCGCGGCGGTCGTATTGATAGCGAGTGGTGTGGCCGGCGGCGTCGGTCTCGATCAGCGGCAGTGACCAATGCTCCAGCCAGGCGATTGACTCGATACGGCCCAGAGGATCCTGGGTGCTGCACAGGTTGCCGGACTCGTCGTAGCTGAACTGCCAGCGGCCGCCTTGGGGGTCAGTAGCACCGAGTAACTGGCGCTGAGCATTCCAGTCGAATCGCCAGGTCTGCCCCAGGGTGTCGGTGTACTCGGTGATCTGGTACTGCGGGTTCCAGCGGCGCGTGCTGACGCGTTGTAAACCGTCGGTAATGCGCGTAACCCCGCCCGACATGTCGTAGTCGAACCTGTACTCGTCACCGTCGTCGGTCCAGTGCCGCGTCACACGCCATTCGCGGCCATCTACGCAGGCCCACTGGTAAAAGCAGCGCAGCCCGGTGGGCAGCTGGTGTTCGACCAGGCGCTGGCCGCTGTCATAGGCGAAGCGGCGCTGCGTGAGCCCTGCGGCGTCGCGAACTTCGGCCAGATCACCGCGCGCGTCATAGGCATAGCTGGCGAGGGTTTCTCGGCTGTGATCGGGATAGAGGCGCTCAATCTGCTCAACCCGTGCGGACCATTGCTGGCTGTAAGCCAGTTCGATTCCCACATCGTTGAAGGTGTCGCGCAACTGGCTCAGGCGGCCCTGGACGTCATAGTCGAAAAGGAGCCGGTTGTCATTGCGGTCACCCAGCTGGCTCAAGCGCAGGTGCGAGGGGTTGCCGGGTGTTGGCTCGAATAGCCGGTAGATGCCGTCTACACTTTCAATCAGCAGTGGGCCGTTGGCATGGCGCCGCACGCTCAACCCTTCACCGGCACTGAACACCGCGCACCCCAAAGGAATCACGCCCATGTCAATTTGCCGCGCCTGTTCATCGGTGTAGAGCAGTCGCTCGCCCCCCTCGGGGTGAATGCCAATCTCGACACAGACCTCGTAGATCACACTCCAACCGGTACCGAACAGCCCCTCGCGACGCTCATCGCGGCTGCTGTAGTAGCGCTGCCACTCAATCGCCAGCAGACCGGGTAAAGCAAAGTCCAGGTCTTCTGCACCGTCGAGGATCTTCGCGCCGGTGGCGCTGTGTACCGGGTTGGGTGAGCCCACCGCCGCCGACGTTAAAGCGCCGGTCACCTGGCTGCTGCCCCACGACACCAGCCCGCCCACCGCCATGCACGGCAACTGGCTGAAAAATCGTGTGCCACCACCGCGCAGCATCAACAGTGCCGAGACCGCCAAACCGACTCCGGGCGTCTTGCCGCTGCGAATTTCACGCACCACCACCGGCGCGCCGCCGATGCTTACATTCGAGGAGATCTGTACGTTGCCGACCTTCGCCTCGCAGGTACTTCTATCGCCGCTGCGCACGGCCGGCTGGCCATTGATGAATACAGAACTTGAGCCCTCGGCGAGGTATTGCGCGGGCATTGCCGGATGTTTATTGCACTCAATCGTGTCAGCAGGGCAAGGCATTGCGCCCGCAACCGGAGCCGCCACCGTTGGGCGCCACAGTTGCGAGAAAAAGCTCGCGGCGATATCCAGATAGCCTCACCGACTCAAATGCAATAAGAGAATAATCAATCAGCACATAATCAATTATTTTAATAATTACCTTATAACCAAAAAGAACTTCACAGCAGGTTTTTATGGGAATAACGTGAACTCCTCACCGACCCCTTCTCCAGGCGGAGGTAGCCGAACCCTTTTTCGATCTGCCTGGAGCCTGCCCCCCATGGTTTTTAGCACTCCGTTCAAACGCCTGCTCCTGGGCACCGCCCTGGCCCTTGGCCTGGCGACTACCGCCCACGCCGCCGACCTGCAACCGCTGCGGGTGGCCAACCAGAAATCCACCATCAAGGCGCTGCTGGAAGTCTCCGGCGAAACCAAGAATGTGCCGTATGAAATCCAATGGTCGGAATTCCCCTCCGCCTCGCCCCTGGGCGAAGCCCTGAATGCCGGGGCCGTGGATATCGGCGCGTTGGGCGATGCGCCGTACGTGTTCGCCCTGGGCGCCGGCGCGTCGCTCAAGGTGGTCAGCATCATCCACGCCGAAGGCCGCAACACCACCGCCGTGCTGGTGCCCAAGGATTCGCCGATCAAGACCGTGGCCGACCTCAAGGGCAAGAAAATCGTCACCGGGCGCGGCTCTATCGGGCATTACCTGGCGATCAAGGCCCTGGCCAGCGCCGGGCTCACCACCAAGGATGTGCAGTTCATTTTCCTGCTGCCCAGCGAATCGCGCCTGGTGCTGGATAACGGCACCGCCGACGCCTGGGCCACGTGGGACCCGTATACCACCGTGGTCACCTCGCAAAGCCAGGCCCGTGTGCTGATAAGTGGCAACAAACTGCTCAGCAACCACCTGTACCTGGCCGCCACCAGCCAGGCCATCGCCGACAAACGCCCGCAACTGGACGATTTTGTCGCACGCCTGGACCGCGCCTACGCCTGGGCCAACGCCCACCCCAACGAATACGCCGCCGCCCAGGCCAAGATCACCGGCCTGCCCTTGGCCGTGCACGTGGAAGTGGCCAAGGACACCCACCTGACCCCCGTGGCGATTGACGACGCGGTAATCCGCGGCCTGCAAGCCACGGCCGACACCTATCAACAAGAAGGCCTGCTGACCAAACACATCGACGTGTCGCAAGGTTTCGACAAGAGCTTCAACGCCAAGCGTGTCCCACTTTCCCAAGCGTCTCGCTAAAGGAGCAGAACATGAGCAAGCAACGTAGTTTAAAACTGGGCGCCATGGTCCACGGTGTGGGCCACGGCTGGGGCGAATGGCGCCACCCGCACGCCCAACCGAACGCCAGCACCAACTTCGCGTTTTATAAGCAGCAGACTGAGCTGGCCGAAGCGGCCAAGTTCGATTTCGTGTTTATCGCCGACAGCCTGCATATCCACGCCAAGTCCAGCCCGCATTACCTCAACCGCTTCGAGCCGTTGACCATCCTGTCCGCCCTCGCGGCGCTCACTACCCATATCGGCCTGGTCGCCACCGTGACCGTCAGCTACACCGAGCCCTACCAGGTGGCGCGCCAGTTCTCGTCCCTGGACCATATCAGCGGCGGCCGCGCCGGCTGGAACGTGGTCACCTCGTGGCTCAGCGGCACCGCCGACAACTTCGGCAAGGCCGAACACCCGCCCCACGCCGTGCGTTATCGCATCGCCAAGGAACACCTGAATGTGGTCAAGGGCCTGTGGGATTCCTGGGAAGACGACGCCTTTGCCTACAACAAACAGAGCGGCGAATTTTTTACCCCGAGCAAGCTGCATGCGTTGAACCACAAGGGTGAATTTTTCTCGGTCAAGGGCCCGCTGAACATCGCACGCTCACGCCAGGGCCAGCCGGTGATTTTCCAGGCGGGCACCTCGGAGGCCGGGCGTAATTTTGCCGCCGAGAACTCCGATGCGATTTTTGTGCACGTGGAAAGCTTCGAGGAAGGCCTGGCGTACACCCAGGACCTGAAACGCCGCGCCAAAGGCTTTGGCCGTGACGTCGACAGCCTGTCGATCCTGCCGGGCATCCGCCCGATTGTCGGGCGCGACGAGGCTGAAGTGGAAAACCGTTACCAGCAGGCCGTGGACCTGGTCACCGTGGAAGACGCGATCGTCGCCCTCGGCCGGCCGTTCAACGACCATGATTTCAGCCAATACCCGTTGGACGCCCCGTTCCCGGAGCTCGGCGACCTGGGCTCCAACAGCCAGAAAGGCGGCTCCGACCGCATCAAGCAACTGGCCAGGGACGAAGGCCTGACCTTGCGCGAAGTGGCCCTGCGCTTCTCGCGGCCCAAGCGTGATTTTGTCGGCACCCCGGAGCAAGTCGCCGATGCGATCCAGGCCTGGTTCGAAAGCGGCGCCAGTGACGGTTTCATCATCAATTCAGTGCTACCGGATGGCTTGCAGTACTTCACCGAACTGGTGGTGCCGGTGCTGCAACAGCGCGGCCTGTTCCGCACTGAATACACCGGCCACACCCTGCGCGACAACCTGGGCCTGGAAGCACCGGCCAACCGTTACAGCGTCGAGGTCGAAGAACCCCAGGAGGCACTGGCATGAGCGAATCCCTCAACGGTCAGTTGGCTGCTTTGCACGCCGAGCGTGTAGCCACGTGGGCGCCGGCGGCGCTGCAGATCAATATCGACCAGCGCCAGCGCCTGGTGGATGAAGCCCGCCCCGATGACTACGTGCAAGTCGGCGATGAGCTGGACCCCTTTACCCTGCTCAGCGTGGAAGGCGGCGAACTGACCCGCGACCTGCTGCTGGCCGACGGCCCGGCGGTGCTGGTGTTCTTCCGCTTCGCCGGTTGCCCGGCGTGCAATATCGCCCTGCCCTATTACGAACGCCAACTCTACCCGCGCCTGCGTGAGCTGGGGGTGCCGCTGGTGGCAGTGAGCCCGCAAGTGCCCGAACGCCTGGTGGAGATCAAGAACCGCCACGCCCTGCAATTGCTGGTCGCCAGCGACCCGGACAACAACCTCGGGCGGCGCCTGGGGATTCTCTACAGCTTCGATGAAGCGTCGCGTAATGCCGCGTTGGCCAAGGGCAATCACATCGGCGAAACCACGGGTACCGGCACCTGGGAGTTGCCGCAGCCGACGGTGGTGGTGATCGCCAGGGATGGCAGCGTGGCGTTTGTGGAGGTCAGCCCGGACTGGTTGGTGCGCACCGAGGCGGAGCCGGTGTTGCAGGCTGTGGAGCGGCTGCTGGAAGAGCAGCCCGTCCGCCTGGCCATCTAAGCCCACAAATCTCCTGTGGGAGGGGGCTTGCCCCCTCCCACATTTTTGAATGAGTACATTCTGATGACCCAACCGTCTCTACGCTCCGTGGAAGTCGCCAACTTCGAAGCCCTGCTCGAACGCCTCACCACCGAGCTGGCCAGCACCGCGCCCCTCTACGACGAGAGCGGCGCCTTCCCCCACGCCAACTTCCAGCTGCTGCACGAACACGGACTGGTCGCTCTCACCGTGCCCAAGGCCCTCGGCGGTGGCGGCGCGAGCCTGCCTCAAGCGCGCAAGGCGATCAGTGCGATTGCCAAGGGTGAACCCTCCACCGCGCTGATCCTGGTGATGCAATACCTGCAACACACGCGCCTGCAAGACAGCAAGACCTGGCCACATCACCTGCGCACCCAAGTGGCCGAAGACGCGGTGCGCAACGGCGCGTTGATCAACGCGCTGCGCGTCGAACCCGACCTCGGCACCCCGGCCCGTGGCGGCCTGCCGGCGACCACCGCCGTGCGCACTGCCGAAGGCTGGCGCATCAGCGGACGCAAGATCTACTCCACCGGCAGCCACGGCCTGAGCTGGTTCAGCGTTTGGGCACGCAGCGACGACGCCGACCCCTTGGTCGGCGCCTGGCTGGTGCCCAAGGACAGCCCCGGCGTGAGCATCATCGACACCTGGGACCACCTGGGCATGCGCGCCACCTGCAGCCATGAAGTGGTGCTCGACAACGTGCTGGTACCGCTGGACCACGCGGTCAGCGTCAGCCCCTGGAGTGCGCCGTCGCCGGAGCTGGATGGCGAAGGTTTCCTGTGGATGTCGGTGTTGTTGTCTTCGGTGTATGACGCCGTGGCCCAGGCCGCGCGAGACTGGCTGGTGAACTGGCTGGAAGAACGCCAGCCGTCCAACCTCGGCGCCGCGCTGGCCAGCTTGCCGCGCTTCCAGGAAACCGTCGGCCACATCGACACCCTGCTGTTTGCCAACCGCAGCCTGCTCGACGCCGCCGCCGAGGGCCACACCCCGGCCGCCAACGCCGCGCAGTTGAAGTACCTGGTGACCAACAACGCCATCCGCGCCGTGGAGCTGGCCATCGAAGCGTCGGGCAACCCCGGCCTGTCGCGCCATGGCCCACTGCAACGGCATTACCGCGACGTGCTGTGCAGCCGCGTGCACACGCCGCAGAACGACGCCGTACTGCAAGGCGTCGGCAAAGCTGTCTTCACCCAACGCCAGAAGGAACGCACATGACCCAGGTGATTATTGCCAGCCAGCTGGACGAGGACTACAACGACGTCATTCGTGCGCAACTGGCCGCCACTCACCCCGAGGCTCAGGTGATCGGCGTACCCGCAGGTGTGCCGAGCGACCTGCCGCCGCAGGCGAATATCCTGCTGCTGCGCCCGATCAACGTGCGCGGCTACACCGCCCCCGATACCCCACCGCCCGGCTGGCCGTACGGCGCGCAGTGGGTGCACCTGGTGTCGTCGGGCATCGACTTCTACCCGCACTGGCTGTTCAACGGCCCGCCGGTGACCACCTCGCGAGGCAGCGCCGCCGACAACCTGGCCGAGTTCGCCCTGGCGGCAATCTTTGCCGCGTCCAAGCACTTGCCGGATATCTGGGTGAAGGATGCGCAGTGGAATTTCACTCCGTTGCGTCCGCTAAAGGGCACCACGTTGGGCATTCTCGGTTTTGGTGCGATTGGCGCAAGCCTGGCGCAAAAAGCCTTGGCACTGGGCATCAAGGTGGTCGCGCTGCGCCAGAGCCAGGCGCCGTTCGGCGAGGGCGTGGAAGCAGCCAGGGATATCCACGACCTGTTCACCCGCGCCGACCACCTGGTGGTCGCCGCGCCGCTGACCGAGGCCACGCGGCACATCATCAACCGCGATGTGCTCGGCAGCGCCAAGCCGGGGCTGCATTTGATCAATATCGCGCGCGGTGGCTTGCTGGATCAGGAGGCGCTGCTGGAGGCGCTGGATAACGGGCAGGTCGGGCTGGCGTCGCTGGACGTGACCGAGCCGGAGCCGTTGCCGGATGGGCATGCGTTGTATAGCCATCCAAGGGTGAGGTTGTCGCCGCATACGTCGGCGATTTCGACCAATAGCAAGCAGGAGATAGCCGATACATTCCTGGCGAACCTCGAGCGGCATGTTGCCGGTCAGGAGCTGACGAACCTGGCGAATAGATAACGTCGAACAAAGTTCAAAATGTGGGAGGGGGCTTGCCCCCCGATAGAGGTATGTCAGCCAGTGCATGGGTCACTGACTAACCGCTATCGGGGGCAAGCCCCCTCCCACATTTGGTATGTGTGAACCCGGAGTGTAATTATTTTTGTGCATTTTAAGCACCAATAAGATGCATATTATTAATACTTAACATATAACAAAACGGACTTTTACGAACGCCTTTCATATCCATATCGTTACCACCAGCACCGACCCCTGACCAGGTGGAGGCCTTGCCTAACTCCACCACTTACTCAGGGATCCACCATGAGCCACACCCTCGCGCCCAACCGCCTCACCCTTGCCGTGTCACTCGCCCTGTTTGGCGCTTATGCCCAGGCCGACGACGCCGCCCTGCCGGTGGTCAACGTCACCGCCGAGCACCGCAGCGAAGACCTGCAGAAAACCCCGCTGGCGATTTCCGCATTCGATGAAAAAACCCTCGACGACAAGCAGATCCGCAGCGTGCGCGACCTTTCGGGCCAGGTGCCAAACCTGACCCTCAGCCGCCAATCGATCTCCTACAGCGCACAGACCTACGGCATTCGCGGCATCGGCGAAACCGACCCGATCCAGGAAGCGGCCGTGGCGGTTTATGCCGACGATTTGTACATCCCACGGGCGATTTCCTCGATGCTCGACTTCAACGACGTGGAGCGCGTCGAAGTGCTGCGCGGCCCACAAGGCACGCTGTACGGACGCAACAGCAGCGCCGGCGCGATCCGCGTGATCACTCGTGACCCCAACCAGGAAACCCGCGGCTTCGTCGAACTCGGCGCAGGCAACTACAACGCGCAGAACGGCCGCTTCCTGATCAGCGGCCCGCTGGTGGACAACGCCTTGTTCGGCAGTTTTTCGGCGATACGCCTGACCCGCGACGGCACCGTGTCCAACCCCACGCGGGACAAGGACGTGAACAACGTGGATATCCAGTCCTATCGCGGCAAGCTGCGCTACAAGCCGGAGGACTCGCCGTGGGATGTGCAACTGACCCTGGCCGGCACCTTTGACCGCGGCGATACCTCCAGTTACTCACCGTTTGATGCCAACGGGCGTTTCGACAAATTCAAGAGCTACAGCAGCCTCGACCCGAAAAATCGCCTCGACCAGGGCAGCTCGGTGCTGCGCGCGATCTACGCGATTGACGATCATTTGAACTTCAAGTCGGTCACCGCCTGGTCGTCCTTCAACCAGCCGGTGGACTATGACAACTCGGGCCAGGCCGCGCTGATCCAGAACAACCTGATCCTCTACAAACAAAACTACGCCACCCAGGAATTCCAGCTCAACGGCGACTACGACGACTTCAGCTTCAGCACCGGCCTGTACCTGTATCGCGAGCGCTTCGACGCCGACCGCGACAACCTCACCTACTCCATCGCGCGCAACCGCGTGATCGGCCAGGGCCAATACAGCACCACCAACACCGAAAGCTACGCGCTGTATGGCCAGGGCACTTACAAAGTCACCCCGCAACTGTCGTTGATCGCCGGGTTGCGTTTTACTCGCGAGCACAAGAACTTCGAGTTCACCAACTATGCGATCAATACCGACCGGCAGATCACCGGCACCAACTTTACCGCCGAGTCGAGCAAATCCTGGCAGTCCACCAGCCCTAAAATCGGCTTCGAATATGCCTGGACGCCGCACCTCAACCAGTACGCCTACGTCGCCAAGGGCTTCAAGGCCGGCGGCTACGACAACCGTGCGCCGACAGCCGCGGCCGCCGAGCAGGCGTTTTCGCCGGAAGACGTGACCACCTGGGAAACCGGTTTCAAGGGCGACTTTTTCGACCAGCGCCTGCGCGCCAACGTGGCGCTGTTCTACAACGACTACAAAGACCTGCAGACCAACGCCTACGACCCCGCGCTGGGGGTGAGCCTGCGCACCAACGTCGGCCAGGCTCACACTTACGGTGTCGAACTGGAAACCATCACCGCGCTGACCCAGGCACTGCAACTGACCGCCAACCTCGGCTACCTCCAGAGCAAGTACGACGACTTCCAGAACGCCAGCGGCGCCGGGGTGGACGCCAATGGCAAGCAACTGGTGTTCTCGCCACGCTGGAACGCCAGCGTCGGCGTCAACTACACCATCCCCGCCGGGTTGCCGGGCACGTGGCTGGCGGGTACCGATGCGCAGTTCCAGACCAAGTCGTATGCCAACGCGCTCAACGACGATATCCAGGAAGTGCCGCAGCAAACCTTCTGGAACGCCAACACCCGCTATATCAGCGGCGACGGCCACTGGACCACCACCCTGGCGGTGAAAAACCTGCTGGATCGCGCCTACCCACAGTCCGTGGGCTACGTGCCGTCCAGCGGCGCGCGCTATTACTCGGTCAACGACCCGCGCACGCTGCTGCTGTCGGTGCGCTACGACCTTTGAACCCAGCGTTATTTGATGCGGTAGTGGAAGGTGTTGCGCACCGACGGCACGGCAACGGGTTTGCCATCGACGATACGGGGCTGGTAGCGGAAGGTATTCGCCGCCGCCAATGAAGGCCGCATAAACAAAGGGTGGCAGCCGTCCAGCACCTTGGGGTTTTCCACCCTACCCTGGGTATTGACGCTGTACTCCAAGGTGCAATCGCCTTCGAGGTTCTTGTCCAGCGCGCGCTCGGGGTAGTCCGGCGCTTCCTTGCTCAAGGGTTGGTATTGGCGGCTGTCGAACGCTGGCGCCGGCGCCGGTGCAGGCGTGGCGACGCGGGCTTTTTCGGCGGCCAGCCGCGCCTGGTCCTGGCGTTGTTGCTCCAGCTCGCGGTTGCGCTGTTCGGTGGCCAGGCGCTCTTGTTGCTGCTCGATTTTCTTTTCTTCCACGCGTTTGCGCGCCAAGGCGGCCTTCTCGAGTTTCTGTGCCTGGATCTGCGGGTCGACGGTGGGTTTTACCGGCACCGGAACAGGCACCACGACCGGTTCAGGCGGCGCCACCGCAACGGGTTCAGGCACCGGCGCTGGCGCCGGGGGCAGCATCACCAGTTGGGTATGCATCACCCGCGGTGCGTCCACCACGGGTTTCTCCGCCGTCCAGCCGAGCATCAACGCCGCCAACACAGCCACGTGCAAGGCCACCGCCAGGCTCGCGGCGAAGCTGTTTCTCCAGAACCCGGAGGTCTCCCGGGGCGCCATCACAAGGGTTGGACTGTGCATGATCATCGCCGTCATTGCGGGGCCTCGGTCACCAGCCCCAGGTTGCTGACACCGCCCTTCTGCAGCACCGCCATGGCGGCGACCACGCGGCCGTAACCGGCGTTGTCGTCGGCGCGGATGTACACCTGGGTGTCGCTGCGCGCTGCCACCACCTGCATGACCTTGGCGCCCATTTCATCCAGGCTCAGGGCGCTGTCGGTCTGGTGTTGGGTGTCGAGCTCGCCGCCGAGGTTCCAGTAGTAACCGCCGTCGGCCTTTACCGAAAGGGTGAGGATCTGCTGGCGGGTGTCGGTGGCCAACGCTTCGGCGGCGACCTTGGGCAGCTCGATCTTCACGCCCTGGGTCAGCATGGGCGCGGTGACCATGAAGATCACCAGCAGCACCAGCATCACGTCGATGTACGGCACCACGTTCATTTCGGCCTTGGGCCCGTGCTTGCGTTGCGGCCTGACTAGCATGGGAGAACTCCTGTTCAGGCGGCCACGGCCAAGTTGATCGGCGTACCGCGCAGGCTGCGGTGCAGGCGCACTTGCAGCTCATTGCCGAAGGCGTAATAGCGGGTGAGCAAGGTCTGGCTGCGCGCCGAGAAGCGGTTGTAGGCGATGACTGCCGGAATGGCCGCAAACAAACCAATGGCCGTGGCGATCAGCGCTTCGGCGATGCCCGGCGCCACCGTGGACAGCGTGGCCTGTTGCACCTGGGACAACCCCAAAAATGAGTTCATGATGCCCCACACCGTGCCGAACAGGCCGATATACGGGCTCACCGAGCCCACGGTCGCGAGAAATTGCAGGCCCTTTTCCAGCTCCAGTTCCTGCTCGGTGATCGCCACCTGCAATGCGCGTTCAACCCCTTCGAGCACCGCCGGATCATGACTGTGCAAGTGCTGGTATTCCTGGACCCCGGCGACAAACACCGGGGCAATCCCGCCCTCGCCCGCCTGCACGGTTTCGCGGCACAGCGCCGGTAAATCCGGCGCGGCACGAAAACGTTGGGTAAAGGCGTTCATCTGACGCTCCAGGCGGCGCAACACGCTGCCGCGCTGGATAATCAGGTACCAACTGAGCAATGAAGCCAGCAGCAACGTGACCATCACCGCCTTGACCAACAGGCTGGCGTCGCTGATAAGTCCCCAGATCGTCATATGTTCCATCGTTGCGTGCATGGTGAACCTCCTATTCGATTAAAAAGTAATGACCGGGTGATGACGGCTCAGGGCAATTTCAGTGCGCGGGTCACCTCGGCCCACGGCACGAACTTGAAGTTCTGGGTTTGCTCGGGCATGCGCTTGCGCCCGTCCTGTACCACCAGCATGCCCTGGCTCCACGGCCCGCCGAGGTTGATGGCGGTGACTTCGAGACCATCGGTTTCCGAGGCGCCATCGATGCCGGCGGCGGCGTTCAAGCCAACACGGAAGGCGCCATGCACGGCAAACGGCGGCTCGGCATCCACCACCAGGTAGCTGTCGTTGCCCTGGCTGGAGATCACCAGGTAGTCGCGTTTGTCGCTCTGGTACAGCGCCAGGCCCTCGACGTCCGCATGCAACTGCGGACCGACCTTGATCACGCTGGTGAGCGTGGCCGGCTGGTCGGCGCGGGCATCCAGCGCCCACACGCCCACGTCTTCCTCGCCGAGAAACAGGCGCTGGCGCTGGTCGTCGGCCACGCAGCCTTCGGGCTGGGTGTCGACCTTGAACTGGCGCACCAACTCGCCGTGCACACGGCCGTCCGGCGCGCTGAGGCGGTATTGCAGGAAAGTGCCGTCCTTGCCGTTGGCGATGGCGTAGATCTCACCGCTGGCCGGCTGGAACAGACAGATGCCGTAGATTTCCTTGAGCGGCGTGGGCACTTCACCGGCTTCACGCAGCTCGCCGGTCTGGCGGTCGATGCTGAACAGGCTGAGGCTGTTGTGGTCGCGATTGCTCGCCACCGCCAGGTCGACGGTGTGCTGGCCGAGCTTGAAGTTGGGGCGCACGTCGACATTGTTGAGGCGCCCTACCGCCAGCTCCTGCAACAGCTTGCCGTCGAGGTCGTAAGCCAGCAGGCCCTGTTTTTTGTTGGTGCCGAGCACGCGGCTGTTGGCCGGGGTTTGCGGGTGAATCCAGATCGCCGGGTCATCTGCCGCATCGCCCTGGCGGCCCACTGGCTCGGTTTGGCGCACGGCGGCGACTTGCGCCAGCACCGGTTCGACGGCGACCGGCTTGGCCTGCCAGTCGAGTTTGGCCTGGTAGAGCTTGCCGGTATCGTCGTCGCGGACCAGCACCTGCCGGCCCTGGATCGTCAGTTGCTCAGGCTCTTTCAAACCGGGCAGCGTCAGGCTCGATTGCTCGACCCAGCGCTCGCCGGTCTGCTGAAACAGGTGCAATTGTGCGGTCTTGGGATCCAGCGCAACCACGCCGCCCGGTACCAGCGCCATGGCCCCGGCTTCGCGCTTGGGGTTGTCGAACAGCGCCACCGGCGCGCGTTTCACCTCGGCTTCCGGGTGCGCCGGGTAGGCCCACCAGCCGACGTTTTCTTCATTCACCACCAATTGCTGCGTGGTGTCATCCACCTGGCAGAACTGCGCCGACGGCGGCAATGGCATGCCGCGTACGCGCTGGGGTTCACTCAATAACGTGGCGCCATTGCCCACCAGCCATTGTTCGCCCTTGCCCTCTTCGCCCACCAGGAACACAAACAGGTTGGCCGCCGCGTCGCGGTACAGGCACAGGCCGTTCACCGGGTAGTCGCGGGTTGGCAGGTACAAGGGTTTGCCGAAGGTTTTTTTGCCGGTATCCAGGCTGATCAGCAGGGCCTGTTGGCGGTCGTTATCGAGGCTGGCGACCAGCACCTGGGAGCCGGCGGCGCGGGTATCGAGGCTGCTGAAATTGCCGTTGAAACGCGCCAGTTCGGTGCCTTTGCTGTCGAGCAACTGCAGGCCGTCGCGGGTGCTCGCGGCCAGGCGTTGGTTGCCGACGGGCAGGAAGGCCACGGCCTCGGCGTTCAAGGATGGCGCCCAGGGAGCCAAGGCCAGGTCGGCGGCGAAGGCATTGCCGCCGGTAGCCAGGGCGATCAGCAAATACAGCTTGGAAATTCTCATGTACGCACAAATCCTTCGAATACGCTGAAGATCCAAATGTGGGAGGGGCAAGCCCCCTCCCACATTTGAACCGGGGTGTGGGTTAGAAATGGGTGAAGGTCAGGCCCAGCTTGTAGGTGGGGCCGTACTCTTCGTATTGGCCGTTGTAGCTGCGGTGGCCGGTGTAGACGAAGTACGACTCATCCGTCAGGTTCTGCGCCTCGAAGCTGACTTGCAGGTTCTTGGTCAGCGAGTAACGCGCGCTGAAGTCGACGAAGGTCTGCGCGTCGACGTGCAGGTCGTGGGCCTTGTCATTGATCGAGGCCAGCTCATACAGGTAGGCAGACTTGTAGTTGGCCGACAGGCGCAGGCTGAGCTTGTCGTCTTCCCAGCCGAGCATCAGGTTGCCGACGGTGTCCGACTGGTTGGGCAGGCTGATATTGCGTTTGCGGTTCGTGCCACTGGCCGCGTCGAAGCCTTCGATGTCCGCACTGGAGCGGCTGAAGGTGCTGTTGGCGCCGATCAGCAGGCCGTTCCACGGCGCGGGCAGCCAGTCGAATTTCTGCGAGTAGGCCAGTTCCAGGCCATACAGCTTGGCGCTGTCGCCATTGGCGAAGGTGTGCGCCTCGGCGAAATTGGTCCAGGCGCCGGTACCGGCTAGGTCAGTGTTGTAGACGAAGTTCTTGATGTCTTTGTAGAACACGAACGCCGACACCGTACCGGCGTGGCCCATGAAGTGTTCGATGCCCAGGTCCAGGTTGCTCGACTCCAGGGGCTTGAGATCCGGATTGCCGAAAGTGGCTTCGTCATCGTCAATCACAAAGCCCGGCGCCAGTTGGCCGAAGGTCGGGCGCACTACGGATTTGGTCCACGCTGCGCGCAACTGGGTGTTCTTGTCGATTGTGTAGCGCGCATGCAGGCCCGGCAGCCAGTGATGATATTGGCGCTTGGTCTCGGTGGCACTGAACACACCGTCGGTGGCGCCGGTGCCCTTGGCCTCGAACTCGGTGCCCTCGTAGCGCAGGCCGGCAATGAAGCGCCAGTCGTCGATATCGATCGTGTTCATCAAGTAGCCGGCGTTGATGTCTTCGCGGATGGTGAAGTCGTTGACCCGCGATTCGGCCTCGTTATAGAAGTCTGCCGGGTTGAGGTTGCCGATCAAATCCTTGATTGCGCCTGGGCTGATACCGGGGCCGAAGTTGCCCAGGCGATAGTCGACGCTGCCCTTGCGGAACTGGCTGAGGTTGAGTTGCTCGGGAGTGAACCCGAGGGTGTCGAAGTCCTCGTAGGACCAGACTTCGAGGTCGTTGTCCTTGTTGCGGCGGCTGACCTTGCCGCCGAATTTGACCTGGGAGGCGTAGCCGCTGAGGTCGTAATCACGGGCCAGGTCCAGGCGCAGGTTTTTCTCGGTGTCTTTAGTGTTCTGTTTTTCCCAGTCGACTTTTTCCAGGGTGAAGTTGTTGGGGTCGTAGAAGCCTGGGCCGACGATTGGGCGGGGTTTGCCGTTGTCGTAGAAACCGCTGTCGGCAAAGTCGCCGCCGTCGAACGTGGCCCCGGCGATATGCCCCGGGCTGTCTTCGCTGGACTGGCTGTAGCCGGCCTGGCCGCTCAGGGTCCAGAGACCGAGCATGCGTTCGCCGCCGAACACGTAGGACTGGATTTCCTGGGTTTCCTCGCGGTTCTTCAGCTTGCGTTTGGCTTCGGCGTCGCCCAGTTCACCGGCGGCTTGCGGGTCGGCGAATTCGAGGCTGGTGGAGTTGCGGGTTTCGGTGTCGGTGTAGCGGCTGTAGAGGGTGCGCAGGTAGTAGCTGCTGAGGTCATCGGGCTTGTAGTCGAAGTTCAGGCCGCCACCGGCGCGTTCGCGGCTGATGTCGTAGTCGCGCTGTTCGAATTCGTTGAGTTTGGCGCCGTCGGTGAAGTCCCAGGCGCCACCGGTTTCGACGTTGTCCGAGCCGAAGTCGCGCTTCTGCCAACTGAGGGCAGCAGCCACGCCGAAGTTGTCGATGCCGTCGCCGAGGCTGAAGCGGTTGCTGGCGGCGCCGGAGAATTTGGGGCTGGTCTGGCGGGTATTTTTGTCGTAGCTGGCTTCGGTGCTGCCGGTGTAGAACAGGCCTTTGTGGTCGAAGGCCGACAGGCTTTTCACGTCGACGGTGCCGCCGAGGGAGTTGGCGTCCATGTCCGGGGTGAGGGTCTTGATCACCGACAGCGACTGCACCAGCTCCGAGGGCAGCACGTCGAGAGCCACGGCGCGGCGTTCGCTTTCCGGGCTGGGCACCAGGGTGCCGTTGATGGTCACGCTGTTCAGATCCGGGCCCAGGCCGCGCACGCTGACAAAGCGCCCTTCGCCCTGGTCGCGCTCCACGCTGATGCCGGGCAAACGTTGCACCGCTTCGGCGACGTTTTCGTCCGGTAACTGCGCCACGCCGTCGGCATGCACCACGCTCTTGATGCTGTCGGAGCGGCGCTGCTCCTTGAGCGCCTGGTCGATGGCAGCCGCCTGGCCCACGACTTCCACATGCTCGGTATTGGCCACCTCGGCCGCATTGAGTCGCTCGCTGGCCATCGCCAGGGCCAAGGCAGTAAGCGTAAAGCTGACGAGCCCGGTGCGCTTGTACATGCAATCCTCCCCAAAGAATCCGTTGGCGCCAGGCAAGGGGCCCGGCAACTGGGAGGGCACGCTAGGGGTGGGGGATGACGGTTCTGTGACAAGGGTTGGCGGCAAGGCCCGTAAACCGGGACTTTCACCGCGTTCTCGAGCTGAAATGAGCTGATATGACCTGTGGAGATCAACTGTGGGAGGGGGCTTGCCCCCGATGGCTGTGGGTCAGCGGGTAAATCTGTTGACTGACACACTGCTATCGGGGGCAAGCCCCCTCCCACATTTTTGATGTTTATTGTCAGTGAGCTGAGCTGATTCGACCCTCCCCCACCGTCACGCAACCGTCACATCCATCTGCTGTGCTGGCGCCCATCGCTTATTTGCCCAAGGACTCGCGGCCATGTTTTGCGTGCTCAAACCCCACCGCTGGAAACTCGCCCTGTTACTCATCGCCGCCAATGCCGGGCTGATCCTGCACCTGGCCTGCGGCGAACTCAAAAGCTTCAGCGAATGGGTGTGGCTGGACATCTTCGGCGAAGGCGGCTCCGCCCTGCTCGCCCTGGTGTGGCTGGGCCTGGTGCTGAAAAGCCGCCCCGCCGGGCGCGTCACCAACTACCTGGCGCTGGGCCTGTCGTGCATCTTTTTTTCCTGGTGGATCGACAGTCTCGACGAATTTATCCGCCTGCCCGACAGCATCACCTGGGACCACTGGCTGGAGTCCGGGCCGATGCCGGTGGGCATGGTCCTGCTGACCATCGGCATCTACCACTGGCACCGCGAGCAGCTGGCGATCAGCGCGCAAATGGAAAAACGCGAGCGGCTGTTCCGCGAGCATCGGCTGTTCGACAAACTCACGCCGCTGGCCGGCGCCGACTACCTCAAGCGCCAGTTGGCCGACAGCCTGCACGACAGCCGCGAGCAACAGCAGCCGCTGTCGCTGCTGGCCCTGGATCTGGACAACTTCGCCGCCATCAACCAGGCCTACGGGCATGCCGAGGGCGACGCGGTGCTCCAGGCCCTCAGCCATTTGCTGCTGCTCAACCTGCGCCGCCAGGATTTGCTGTGCCGCCTGGCCGGCGACCGCTTTGTGGTGTTGCTGCCCAACACCGGCGAGCGCCAGGCCCAGGTCCTTGCGCTGGAGTTGCAGCAAGCCGTACGCGGCCTGGCCCATAAAACCCGACAACAGGGCGAGCGTCTGCAACTGGCCGCCACCACCGCCGTGGTGATGGCCCTGGACGAGCCGCCCCACGACTTGCTCAAGCGCCTCAACCTGGCGCTGGCCAGGGCCAAGCAACCGCTTGCGAAAAGCGCCTGAGATGGCGCTTAAAACCAGTTGGTATGAGGCCGATACACGCTTCATCCCCGGGCACTACCAACCCGCCACGTTGATCGACCTGGCCTTGTCTCGCGACATCGACAGCCATCGCCTGCTGCGCGGCACCGGGCTGTTCCACGAAGACATCCTGGCTGGCAACGCGCGGTTGAGCCCGCAGCAATTCCTGGGCTTGATCGGCAACAGCCGCAAATTGCTCGACGCCGACGACAGTAGCTTTCTGTTCGGCCAACGCCTGCTGCCCGGCTACTACGGCGCGGCCAGCCACGCCCTGGGCCATGCGCAAAACTTGCATCAGGCGCTGGACATCCTGATCGAGCAACAGGTGCTGCTCAGCCCGCTGGTGACCCTGCAACTGGAGCTGGATGAGCACCACGCCTACCTCTACTGGCTGGACAGCTGCGGCGCCGGCGAGCACTGGCGCTTCTTGCTGGAAGCGAGCATGACCTCGCTGATTGCCATGAGCCAATGGCTCAGCGGTGAGCGCCTGCCATGGGTGTGCAGTTTCAGCCATGCCGAGCCGCGTTATGTCGAGCAGTATTGGGTGCACCTGGGCGAAGACACGCGCTTTGAACGGCCCCTGGACATGATGAGTATTCCCCGCGAATACCTGACCCGCGCCTGGCCCGGCGCCTCGGCCACGGCCGGCCAGGTCGCACGCCGCCAGGCTCGCGAGCAGATCGACCAACTGGGGTTCACCGGCAGCTTTCTTGACTGCCTCCACGACTATCTACGCGACCACGTCCGCCAGCCGCCGAGCCTCGAGCAGGCGGCCCAGGCCTTTTCCATGAGCCCGGCGACCCTCAAGCGCAAGCTGCACAAGCACGACACCGGTTTTCAGCAACAGGTCGACCGGGTGCGCAAGCAAGTGGCGCTGCACCTGTATCAGGTCAAGGGTTACAGCAATGAAGAAGTGGCGGCGTACCTGAACTTCAACGATGCGGCCAACTTCCGGCGCTCGTTCAAACGCTGGACCGGCAGCACGCCGAACCTGATCCGTCAGCTGTTCAACAGCCGCTAGCCAGTTGCTCGCGCAAGAACTCCACCAGCGCCTGCACCGGCCGTGAGCTTTGCCGGTGCTGGGGATACACCGCCGACAGCGTCAGGTCTTCGGGGGCGAATTCATCCAGGATGCTGACCAGGCGCCCATCCTTCAACGCCTCGCCGACGATAAAGGTCGGCAAATAAGTGACGCCCAACCCGGCAATCGCAGTATCGCGCAGCAAATCGCCGTTGTTGACGCGCATGCGCCCGCACACGTTCAGCGCCTGCAGCTTGCCCTTGAAACGCCATTGCACCTGGCGGCCATGGCCGTAGGGCAGGCAGTCGTGTTCGGCGAGGTCATCGGGTTTTTGCGGGGTGCCGCGCCGGGCCAGGTAGTCGGGGCTGGCGCAGTACGCGCGCGGGATGCTGGCGATGCGGCGGGCAATCAGGGTGGAGTCTTCCAGGGTGCCGATGCGCAGCACCAGGTCGTAGCCTTCGCCGATCAAGTCCACGGGGCGGTCGCTGAGGTCGACTTCCACCGCGACCTGCGGATGGCGCTGTAGAAACAAAGGCAGCAGGCAGCCCAAGTGGGCCATGGCAAACGACAACGGCGCGCTGAGGCGAATGGTGCCGCGCGGTTCGCTGTTCTGGCCGGCGATGCCCTGCTCCACTTGCTCGACTTCACTGAGCAGGCGCAAGGCCGATTCGTAGTAACTCTGGCCCAGGGGCGTGACGTCCAGGCGCCGCGTGGAGCGGTTGAGCAGGCGCACGCCCAAGCGGTCTTCCAGCTGGATCAGGCGGCGGCTGACGAACTGCTTGGACAGGCCCAACTGCTCGGCGGCGGCGGTAAAGCTGCCGGACTCCATGACCTGGCAGAACAGGCGCATGTCTTCAAAGGGGTTCATTGTCGCGTCTCGGTGGACAGTTTGGGGGTTTATAACCGGATGGTCGCAACACTACAAATCAAATGTGGGAGGGGGCTTGCTCCCGATAGCGGTGCATCAGTCAACAATACTGAGACTGACACACTGTCATCGGGGGCAAGCCCCCTCCCACATGGATTACCTACAGCCTGCGGGGCAGCTTATTTGGCGGTGAATGCCGAGTAGCTGTTCATCAGGTTGCGGTAGTTGGGGATGCGCGGCGACAGCAGGTTGGCCAGGCCTTCCATGTCGTTGCGCCAGTCCACTTGCAGCTCGCAGGCCACGGAGAACCAGTTCACCAGTTGTGCACCGGCGGCGGTCATGCGTGCCCAGGCAGCCTGTTGCACGGTTTCGTTGAAGGTGCCGGAAGCATCGGTGACCACGAACACCTCGAAGCCTTCAGCCAGGGCGCACAGGGTTGGGAACGCCACGCACACATCCGTCACCACGCCGGCAATGATGATCTGCTTGCGGCCGGTGGCCTTGACGGCCTTGACGAAGTCTTCGTTGTCCCAGGCGTTGATCTGGCCAGGGCGGGCGATGTACGGCGCGTCCGGGAACAGGGCTTTCAGCTCTGGCACCAGCGGGCCGTTGGGGCCGCTTTCGAAGCTGGTGGTGAGGATGGTCGGCAGGTTGAAGAACTTGGCCACGTCGGCCAGGGCCAGCACGTTGTTCTTGAACTCGTTGGGGGAGAAATCCTGCACCAGCGAGATCAAGCCGGTCTGGTGATCGACCAGCAGCACAACGGCGTCATCTTTGTTCAAGCGCGAGTAAGTAGTCATGGGTTAACTCCTGTGGGGGTTTGGGAAATCAGAACGCAAAGCACGAACAGCCAAACGCACCCCAGAAACCCTGGAAGTCGCTGACGGGCACGCTGGAAAGCCGTGCTTTTTCGTGGCTGTGGGAATGCACGCCGCACGGGCCGCTGCACTGGTGAACCTGCGCTTGCAGCGGCGATGTCGGACGCCAGTGACCCGGCACCTTGACCACCGGCGACCAGTCCGGCAGCACCGGCACGCGTGGCGGGGCGAAGTCTTCGAAGTCGCCGGCGCCGTACACCACCTTGCCGCCGACTACGGTGAGTACCGATTCGATCCACTTGATGGCTTCTTCATCGACGCTGAAAAAGTCCGCCGACAGCGCAGCAACGTCCGCCAATTGGCCGACCTTGATCTGGCCCTTCTTGCCCTGCTCGGACGAGAACCAGGCGCTGCCATGGGTGAACAGCTCCAGCGCGGTGAGGCGCGGCAGGCCTTCGGCGTGCAGCTCCAGGCCACCGACGGTGCGGCCGCTGACCATCCAGTACAGCGAAGTCCACGGGTTGTAGCTCGACACCCGCGTGGCATCGGTGCCCGCGCCGACCGGCACGCCTTCGGCGAGCATGCGCTTGATCGGCGGCGTGGCTTCGGCCGCCTTGGCGCCATAGCGCTCGACGAAGTACTCGCCCTGGAACGCCATGCGGTCCTGGATCGCAATGCCGCCGCCGAGGGCGCGCACACGTTCGATGTTTTTCGGCGTGATGGTTTCGGCGTGGTCGAAGAACCACGGCAGGCCATTGAACGGGATATCGCGGTTGACCTTCTCGAACACGTCGAGCATGCGCGAGATGGACTCGTCATAGGTGGCGTGCAAGCGGAACGGCCAGCGCTGCTCCACCAGATGGCGCACCACCGGCTCCAGCTCCTGCTCCATGGTCAGCGGCAGGTCCGGGCGCGGCTCGAGGAAGTCTTCGAAGTCGGCGGCCGAGAACACCAGCATCTCGCCGGCGCCGTTGTGGCGCAGGTAGTCGTCGCCCTGGTGCAGGGTGACGCTGCCGGTCCAGTTCTTGAAGTCGCTGAGCTCTTCCTTGGGCTTCTGGGTGAACAGGTTGTAGGCGATGCGCACCGTCAGCTGTTCGTCCTTGGCCAGTTGCTCGATCACCGCGTAGTCGTCGGGGTAATTCTGGAAACCACCACCGGCGTCGATGGCGCTGGTGAGGCCGAGGCGATTGAGTTCACGCATGAACTGGCGGGTCGAGTTGACCTGGTATTCCAGCGGCAGTTTCGGGCCTTTGGCGAGGGTCGAATACAGGATCATCGCGTTGGGGCGTGCCACCAGCATGCCGGTGGGGTTGCCGTTGCTGTCACGCACGATCTCGCCGCCCGGCGGGTTCGGCGTGTCCTTGGTGTAGCCAGCCACACGCAGGGCGGCGCGGTTGAGCAAGGCGCGGTCGTACAGGTGCAATACGAACACCGGCGTGTCCGGCGCGGCCTGGTTGAGTTCTTCCAGGGTCGGCATGCGTTTTTCGGCGAACTGGAATTCGTTCCAGCCACCGACCACGCGTACCCATTGCGGCGTGGGGGTGCGGTCGGCCTGGTCCTTGAGCATGCGCAGTGCATCGGCCAGGGACGGCACGCCTTCCCAGCGCAGTTCGAGGTTGTAGTTCAGCCCGCCACGGATCAGGTGCAGGTGCGAGTCGTTGAGGCCGGGGATTACGGTGCGGCCCTTGAGGTCGATGACCTGGGTGCCGCTGCCGCGCAGGGCCATGGCTTCACCGTCGGTGCCGACGGCCACGAAGCGCCCCTGGCTGATGGCGACGGCGGTTGCGCGCGGGTTTTCACGGTCCACAGTGTGGAATTGGCCATTGAACAGAATCAGATCGGCGTTCATAGGGTTTCCTTTACAGAGGCTTCAAGCCAGGGAGCGAACAGGCGGGTAGCCGCCGGCATCAGCAGGTAGACCACCAGCAACACGATGGTCACGGTGACCAGGAAGGTGGCGACCACGTAATTGGACAGGAACGGGTGCAGGCGCAGGATCGGGCCCCACACGATGGGCACCAGCAGGGTCAGCGGCAGGATCACAAACAGGGTGACCACCGCCTGCTTCCAGCGCGGCGGCTTGGCGGCGTTTTCGGTGTCGGGGTTGAACCAGAACTCGTTGACCGCGCCGACTTCGGTGTTGTCGCCGTCGGCCAGCATGGGGGTGGCTTCGGTGATCAGGGTTTTACGCTCGGGGGAGTCGAGCCAGGTTTCCAGATCATCGGTGGAGCGGTAGCGCAATATGCAGGTGAACAGCGCCAGGCCGGCCTGTTTGCTGCGGACCACGTCGACCCCGAGGTGGCCGGGGCGCTCGCCGGCGATCCGCACGATGCGGCGCAGCCAGGCTTCGTAGTCGGCTTCGCGGCCTTGTTTGATCAGGTGTTTGACCACCAGGGTGACGACTTCGTCGGGCCCTGTCTTGGGTGCTGGGTCCATGGGGTGCCCCTCTGCCTTGAGTTTTAGCGATGAGGGCAGTTTGCAGGGGATGGGGGTGGGAAAATTGGATGTACGTGCTGTTTGGGGCTGAGTACATATCCGTTGTTTGGGTAACGGCTGCCTATGGTTCCGCCCTTACGGCGGCTCACTTTGGAAAAGCCCCAAAGTAAGCAAAGGGCTCTTGCCCCAACACTCGGCACGTCGCTTAGGCTCGGTGTGCCCGAACGAAGGCGTGTTTAACGGGGCGCCTGAGATCAAGATCAAAAGCGCAGATCAAAAGACCGCTGACTTCGTCAGCGAAACGGATGTAAGGGCCAGATCAAAAACAGAGCAAAGCCAGATTGATATCTATCTGAGGTATGGAGATCCAAATGTGGGAGGGGGCTTGCCCCCGATGGCAGTGGGTCAGCTGCAGATTTATCA